>CACYWI010000011.1 GCA_902778045.1 uncultured Eubacteriales bacterium | reverse complement strand
ATGCCCGGCGACATCACCTTCTATCGCCTCCAGGGCAACAAGGACAGCGTGCTGCAGGCCTACATCGCCGAGGGCGAGGTCCTGCCCGTGGCCACCCAGTCCTTCGGCGGCATCGGCGTGTTCGCCATCCCGGAGATGAACCGCTTCTATCGCCATGTGCTGATCGAGGGCGGCTATCCCCATCACGGCGCGGTGGCCTTCGGCCATGTCGGCAAGGCGATCTTCGAGGTGCTGAAGTATCTGGGCATCGAGACGATCAGCTTCAACCAGCCCAAGGGCGTGTACTACAAGAGCGAGAATCCCTTCGCTTGATCCAAACTGAACCCCTCGCCGCGGACGCCCAGCGCCCGCGGCGTTTTCGTGAGGCGAACATGAAAAGACGCTTGGCTTTCGCGGCGGCGCTGCTGGCGCTGATGCTGGCCCTGGCGGGCTGCCGCTTTGCCGCAGTGGAGAGCGGCGATACCGTTGTGATCGCGCCGGCGGAGACGGAACCCGCGGGCGAATGATACGCAACACAAATTTAAATCAATCACCACGGGAAATCCCAGCGAGGGGATTATAATATTCATATATATGGGCGGCGGGGCCATCCCCGAAGCCCGTGCATGAAAAACGACCCGGCCCGCGCCGGTTACGGAGGTGCCTGATCCTATGCGACGCGCATGGTTCAAACTGATATTGATCGCGCTGCTGGCGGCGATGCTGCCCCAGGCGGCGCTGGCCATTTCCGCCCAGGAGGCGCTGTTCGGCTCGGGTACGGACGACGGCTCCTCCTCCGAGGGCGGATCCGGGGTGCAGCCCGCATCCTCCGGCCAGTATCCCACGCTGAAGCTGGGCGACCGGGACGGCGAGGACAGCACCGCCTACATCGTGTTCCTGCAGAACCGGCTGATCGAGCTGCGCTACCTGCGCACCTCGGCCGACGGTGTGTACGGCGACGACACCCAGACCGCCGTGCTGGCCTTCCAGCGCAACAACAACCTGCCGGAGACGGGCATCGCCGACGACGAGACCCAGAAGAAGCTGTATTCCGATATCTCCGGACTGGTGGTCAACCTGTCCGACGACAGCATGTTCGGCGGCGAGCTGAACCAGCTGCAAACGGTGCTGGGCCTGTGGGGCTTCTATCCCGGCGTGGTGGACGGCCAGACCGGCAAGAAGACGGAAGAGGCCATCCGTACCTTCAAGAGCTACATGACCGCCCAGAACCCCGAATTCGGCATCACGCCCACGCCGGTCCCCACGGCGACGCCCAATCCCGAGGGCAAGTTCAACGACATGCCCACGGTGATGGACCTGCCCCTGGCGGAACCGGAGCCCACCAGCGACCCGCTGACGGACGCTTCGATCACCCCGGCGGTGATGGATTACATCAACGGCACCAAGCCCTTCACGCTGTACCAGAAGACGGTGTCCAAGGGCGACAGCGGCATCGAGGCGCTGCGCGTGCAGAACCGGCTGCGCCAGCTGGGCTACCTGTACGATCCGGACGGCGTGTTCGGCGATCTATCCGATCTCGCGGTCAAGTACTTCCAGCGCAAGAACGGCCTGCCGGAGACGGGCATCGCCGATCAGGCCACCCAGACGGTGCTTTTCTCCGTGCTGGCAAAGGAAGCCGAGGAGTATGTCTTCCCGTACAAGCTGATCGTGGATATCTCCGACCAGAAGGTATACGTTACCGAGTGGACGGGCTCCGCCTACGAGGGCCCCATCCACAGCTTCACCTGCGCCACCGGCACCAAGGAGAATCCCACGCCCCTGGGCACCTACCAGGCCGGCGGCAAAACCGGCAACGAATGGTACTACTTCAAGGAATTCGGCTGCTATGCCAAGTGGGCCTACCACATCGTGGGCGGCGTGCTGTTCCACTCCAACACCATGAACCAGCCCAAGGGCACGCCCAGCGACGGCGGCCTGGGCCATCGGGCCTCCCATGGCTGCATCCGCATGAAGGTGAAGGAGGTCAAGTGGATCTACGACAACTGCCCCGAGGGCACCACGGTGGTCATCCAGGAATGATACAAGCCACCAAACCCCGTTTCCGCGGAAACGGGGTTTTTGCGGTTTTGGGCCTGTTTTTTGATTGACATTTTATGCCGGTTCATGTATATTATAATTGTAAACGTGCCCCATTACGCAATCATTCGGCAAGGAAGGAAGGACGCCCATGAAGCTGCAAGGCTATCATCAGGATCTGCACACGCTGCACGTCAACACGCTGCCCAACCGGGCCTACTACGTGCCATACTCCAACGAGGAGAATGCCCGCCGCGACGTGCGCACCGAATCGGATCGGTTCACCCTGCTCAGCGGGGAGTGGCGCTTCCGCTACTTTGAAAGCGCGCTGGACCTGCCGGAGGATTTCCTTTCGGAGGCGCAGCCCACCGACGCCATCCAGGTGCCTTCCGTGTGGCAGATGCAGGGCTACGGCCGCCACCAGTACACCAATGTGCGCTATCCGATCCCCTACGATCCGCCCTATGTGCCTGCGCAGAACCCCTGCGGCCTGTACATGCGCCGCTTCGAGCTGGACGACGCGGAGGGCCGTCGCACGCTGGTGTTCGAGGGCGTGGATTCCTGTTTCTACCTGTATATCAACGGCGCCTTCGTGGGCTACAGCCAGGTTTCCCACTCCATCAGCGAATTCGATATCACCGACTTCGTGCGTCCCGGCGAAAACACCATCGCCGTGCTGGTGCTGAAGTGGTGCGACGGCACCTACCTGGAGGACCAGGACAAGCTGCGCACCTCCGGCATCTTCCGCGATGTGTACCTGCTACGCCGCGACCCGCGCCATATCTACGATTACTTCGTGCGCACCGCCCTGTCCCAGGACCTGCGCTCGGCGGACATCCACGTGGACCTGCAGATGCGGGGCGAGGCCTCCGAGGTCCATTCGGTGCACTATCACCTGTACGATCCCCAGGGCGATCCCGTGGTCCGGGGCCGCACCTATGACAGCTTCATCGACATCCACCTGGACCACGCCGAGCTGTGGAACGCGGAAAACCCCTGCCTGTATACGCTGGTGCTGCGCTACGGCGGCGAACACATCGCCGAGCCCGTGGGCCTCAGGCAGATCCGGGTGGAGAACCGCGTGGTGCGCATCAACGGCCAGGCCGTGAAGTTCCGCGGCGTGAACCGGCACGACAGCGACCCGGTGGTCGGCCCCGCGGTGGACGAGAACCACATGCTGCGGGACCTGGTGCTGATGAAGCAGCACAATGTGAACGCCATCCGCACCAGCCACTATCCCAATTCGCCGCTGTTCCCCCGCATGTGCGACCGCTACGGCTTCTACCTGATCGCCGAGGCCGATTTGGAGTGCCACGGCGTGGTGTTCCGCGACGGCGATTACAACGAGGACAACTACAACCTGATCGCCCAGGACCCGGACTTCTGCGAGGCCATACTGGACCGCGTGCAGCGCAGCGTGATCCGCGACAAGAACCGGCCCAGCGTGGTGATCTGGTCCATGGGCAATGAATCCGGCATGGGCGCGAACCTGCACGAGGCGCTGCGCTGGACCCGGGAGTACGACCGTTCGCGCCTGACCCACTACGAGCGTGCCTCCTATCCGCCGCCGGGCGAGGAGATCAACCACGACAACCTGGATCTGTACAGCCGCATGTATCCCTCCATCGAAGAGATCGACCGTTATTTCGAGGAGAACAGGATCGACAAGCCCTATATACTGTGCGAGTATTCCCACGCCATGGGCAACGGCCCCGGGGACCTGGAGAACTACTTCCAGTGCTTCGAGCGCCACGAGGGCCACTGCGGCGGCTTCGTTTGGGAGTGGTGCGACCATGCCGTGGACGTGGGCCGCACGCCGGACGGCCGCAGGAAGTATTCCTACGGCGGTGATTTCGGCGAGTATCCCCACGACAGCAACTTCTGCATGGACGGCCTGGTGTACCCGGACCGCCGCCCGCACACGGGCCTGAAGGAGTTCAAGAACGTGCACCGCCCCGCTCGCATCCGGGAGATCAACCTGGAGGCCGGCGTGTTCGACATCCGGAACATGCTGGATTTCACGCCGCTGAACGAGCATGTGACCATGAGCTACACCGTGCGCCAGGGCGGACGGGAGATCTTCCGTGGCGAGGTGCCGGAGACCCAGTTGAACATTCCGCCACACGGCAAGGGCGAGCTGCAGCTGGAGCTGCCGCCGATGAAGCGTGCGCCCTTCGCCGTGTACCTGGAGATGAAGCAGCGCTACGACCGCCCGCTGGTGCCCGCCGGCCACGTACTGGGCTATGAACAGATCGGTCGCCAGAAGATGGAGCTTGCGGAGCGGCCTGAGGGCGTGCTGGCCCTGGAGATCCAGGAGAACGAGAGGGACATCAGCCTGAGGGGCGAGAACTTCCGCTATGTGTTCAGCAAGCAGAGCGGCTGCTTCCGGATCCTGAACTACGACCAGCTGCACCTGCTGCAGCGGCCCATGGAGATGAACATCTGGCGCGCGCCCACCGACAATGATATGTTCCTGAAGAAGTCGTGGAAGCGCTTCGGCTACGACCGGGCCATTCCCCGGGTGTACGACGTACAGGTGGAGGCGGGGGATGAGGTCACGATCACGGCCAGCTTCAGCATCGGTGCGATCAGCCTGCCCAACATCGCCACCGGCGTGGCCACCTGGCGCGTGCACATGAACGGCCGGATCGACGGCAGCATCCATCTCACCCAGCGCGATGGCGCGCCGGCGCTGCCCCGCTTCGGGCTCAGGATGCGCCTGCCCGCGGAGGTGGGGCATGTGTCCTACTTCGGCTTCGGCCCCTACGAAAGCTATAAGGACAAGCACCGCGCCGGGGTTAAGCACCTGTACGAGGACACGGTGGACGGCATGCACGAGGATTACATTCGCCCCCAGGAGAACGGCAGCCGCTGGAATTGCGATTATGTGCGCCTGGGCGGCCCGTTGGGCGGCCTGGAGGTCACCGGCGAGGAGTTCAGCTTCAACGTGTCCCGCTATACCCAGGAGGAGCTGGAGCGCAAGGCCCACAACTTCGAGCTGGAGCCCTGCGGCGACACCGTGTTCTGCCTGGACTACCGCCAGAACGGCATCGGCTCGAACAGCTGCGGCCCGAAGCTGAACCGCAACTATGAAATGCCCCGGGCGTTTACCTTTGACTTTTCGCTGCAGCCCCTGTCCAATGACATCGAATAAACGCCGCAGGCGTATCAAGGAGAGAGCATCATGAAGAAGGCAACCATGATCCTGGACAAGGACTATCAAATCGGTCGGATCGACAAGCGCATCTACGGCTCGTTCATCGAGCATCTGGGCCGCGCGGTGTACGGCGGCATCTATGAGCCCGGGCATCCCACCGCCGACGCGCTGGGCTTCCGTCAGGACGTGCTGGAAAAGGTTCGGGAGATCGGTGTGCCCGTGGTGCGCTATCCCGGCGGCAATTTCGTGTCTGGCTTCAACTGGGAGGATTCCGTCGGCCCCAGGGACCAGCGGCCCCACCGGCTGGATCTGGCCTGGTTCACCACCGAGACCAACGCCGTGGGCCTGCATGAGTTCTGCGAATGGGCGAAGAAGGCCGATACCGACGTGATGTATGCCATCAACCTGGGCACACGCGGCCCGGAGAACGCCCGGGACATCGTGGAATACGCCAATCATCCCGGCGGGACCCGGCTTTCCGACCTGCGCGTCAAAAACGGCGCGAAGGATCCGCTGGGCATCAAGCTTTGGTGCCTGGGCAACGAAATGGACGGCCCCTGGCAGATGGGCAGCAAGACGGCCTTCGAGTACGGCCACATCGCCAACGAGTCCGCCAAGATGATGAAGTGGGTCGATCCCAGCATCGAGCTGGTGGCCTGCGGGAGCTCCGGCTCCGGCATGCCCACCTTCGGCGACTGGGAGCTGACCATGCTGAACGAGTGCTACGACAACATCGACTATGTGTCGCTGCACCGCTACTACGGCAATCCCACCAACGACACCCCCGGCTTCCTGGCCCGCACCATGGACCTGGACGACTTCATCCACACCGTGGTGGCCATCTGCGACGCGGTGAAGGGCAAGAAGCACAGCAAGAAGGTCGTCAACCTTTCCTTCGACGAGTGGAACGTGTGGTACCACTCCAACGAGCAGGACAAGGAGGTCTGGAAGCGGGGCAAGTGGGGCTGCGGCCTGCCGCTGCTGGAGGATGTGTACAATTTCGAGGACGCGCTGCTGGCCGGCAGCATGCTGATCACCTTCCTGCGCAACGCGGACCGGGTGAAGGTGGCGTGCCTGGCCCAGCTGGTGAACGTGATCGCCCCGATCATGACCCGCAACGGCGGAGGTTGCTGGGCGCAGACCATCTTCTATCCCTACATGCACGCCAGCCGCTACGGACGTGGCACCGCGCTGAAAGCCCTCGTGGACACGCCGGTGTACGATTGCAAGGACTACGAGGGCGTGCCGCTGATCGACGCCACCGCCACCATGGACGATGAGGGCGGCGTGACCGTGTTCTGCGTGAACCGGGACATGAAGAACGACTTCCAGCTGTCCATCGACCTGCGGTCCTTCGGTAAGCTGGCGCTGAAGGAGCACATACTGCTGCACCACGACGACGTGAAGGCCGTGAACACCGAGGAGAACCCGATGAACGTCGCGCCCGGCGCCGGCCCCGGCGGCAGGATCTCCGGTGGCAGGGCCACGATCAGGGTGCCGAGGCTCAGCTGGAACGTGATCAGGTTTGCGCCCGTTGAGAATTGATCATTGAGAATTGAAAAAGATCCTTCGCCCCGCTCAGTATGTCGGCGTCATCCTGAGCGGAAGCGAAGGATCTTTTTCGTATCCTGTTTCAGCGGTTATTTCCAGCGCAGCTTGCAGATATAGCCGAGCGCATCCCAATCGGGATACACGCGGAGGTAGTATGTGCCCTTGGCCAGGGGCTCGGAGGTCGTCAACGACCTGACCGATGCGGAATAGGAGGTCTTGACGCCGCTGAGGCGCTGGCCCTTGCTGTTGTACAGCTGAAGCTCATAGCGGCCCGGCTCGCAGTATACCGTGATCTTGCGCTTGGCGGTCAAGGTGATCCTGTACCACAGCGGATGGGCGCCGCTGCGGGCCATTTGAAGGGCGACGGGCTTTTTGGCGGCCAGCTTCGCAGCGCGGGAAGCCGTGTAGTTTACGTATTTGGGCGCCTTCTTCGCAGTGAATTTGACCTTCGCGCCGTTGATGCCGAAGTAATCGAGCAGCTCGATGTAGTATGTGCCCTTCGGGAATACGCGCGAGCCCTTGAACGAATCGCTGGCGTATTCGTTGTGGATCTGTTTGCTCAGCGCCTTGTCCTGGTAGATATAGAAAAATGCGGTGTTCTTGAAGCCGCTGATGCTCCAGGTGACGATGGAATCCTGGCTGAGCGTCAGCGCGTAGTGGGCGCGCTCAAGCTTGCTTGCGCGGTCGACCGTGTAGGTCCTCCCGACTTCATCGTCGTAAAGGAGACGCCCACCTTTCTGACGGCGGTATGCTTCGCGGTGGCGACGGTTTCGCTGCTTGCCGCCTGGGCGAAGCCGGCAAGCGCGATGGTCAGCAGCAGCGCTGCCAGCAGCAGCGCGGTCAGTTTGCGCAATCTATTCATGATCCTGCCTCCAATGCAATGATGGTTCTGAATGTGACGGCGTCGCGGCCCCTGCCGCCGGAACGTCACTTCCAGGAGAATGTCGCCACGGGATAGATATAGGTGTGCTCGTAGAGGTCGCTGGGCCGCACGCGCAGGTAATAGGTACCCGCGGGGCAGGAATTCTTCGTGACCACGCTGTCGCCGGAGGTCGTCACGTCGGTGATGCGATTCAGCTTGCTGTCATACAGGAAGACCTCGCAATTATCGCTCTTGGCGACGGAGACGGTTTGCTTGCCGCGCAGCACGATCTTGTACCGATGTCCAGCGGTGCGAGGGCGACGGTGGTCTTCTTGCGGGCCTTCAGGCTGGTCGCGAGCCGGGGAGTGTAGTTGGGCGTTTTGGTGGGGGAGGCCGAGGTGAACTTTACCGGGTCTTCTCCTTGTAATCGTACATCTTGACGTAGTAGGTGCCCTTCGGGAACATGAGCGAGGCGCTGCCCCGGGCCGATTTGTTCAGATTCAGGCTGCCGGCGCTGGTCTTGCGATCCTTGTCCAGATAGACGAAGACATAGGCGTTTTTCTCGCTGTTGCCCGACCAGGTGAGGGTGATCCGGGCGTCCTTCTTCAGCTTGAGCCGGTAGATCACCGGGGCGCTGTAGTCTTCCTTCTTTAGCCTGTACGTGCCCAGCTTCAGCGTTGCCACCCTGGGCGCTGCGGCTGCCAGCGCGGCGGAGCCGATGGCCGCCGCAAGCGTCAGCGCCACCGTCAGCAGCGCGACGAGCCTGATAAACCGTTTCATGTGCGTTCCTTCTGTCGGTTAAATGATGGATAATGCCATTATAACACATTTTGGAAGGGTTGTCACCTGCCGTGGATCAGGCCTATTCCAGCAGCGCCAGCAGCTCGTCCCGGCTCAGGCTCATCAGTGAGGTGTTTTCGCCGCCGATGATCGCATCCGCCAGCTCCCGCTTCGTGTCCTGCAGTCGGACGATCCTTTCCTCGATGGTATCGGCGGCGATCAGCTTGATCACCGTGACCTGCCGGGTCTGGCCGATGCGGTGGGCACGGTCGGTGGCCTGGTTCTGAACGGCCAGGTTCCACCAGGGGTCGTAGTGGATGACCACGTCCGCACCGGTCAGGTTCAGGCCGGTGCCGCCCGCCTTCAGCGAGATCAGGAACACCGGCACGTCACCATCGTTGAAGGCGTTGACCAGCCTGATGCGCTCCAGCTTCGGCGTGGCTCCGGTGAGGGTGTAGAAGGGGATGTCCGCCGCCTTCAGATCCGCCTCCAGCAGCGCCAGCATCGATGTGAACTGGGAGAACACCAGCATCCGGTGTCCGGCGTCCATGGCGTTCTGGATCATCTCCAGGCAGGCCGCGCGCTTGGCGCTTGTGCCGTCGTAGCCTTCAAACAGCAGCGAGGGGTCGCAGCACAGCTGGCGCAGGCGCGTGATCTCCGCCAGTATGCGCAGCTTGTCCTCGCCGGTATCGCTGCTGGAGGCAAGCAGGGCCTTCATGCGCACCAGCTGGGCGTCGTACAGCTTGCGCTGATCCTCCTCCATTTGGAAGCTGCGCGCCTCCTCCAGCTTTTCGGGCAGGTCCTTCAGCACGTCCGCCTTCCTTCGCCGCAGTATGAACGGGCCGGTCATTGCGGACAGCTTCGCGGTGGCCTGGGCGTCCTTCTGCTTCATGATGGGCCCTTCAAAGCGTGCGCTGAATTCCTTGGCGGCGTACAGGAAGCCGGGCATCAAAAAGTCAAAGATGCTCCAAAGCTCCGAAAGCCGGTTTTCGATGGGCGTGCCCGTCAGCGCAAAGCGGTGCTCCGCCTTCAGCACGCGCACGACCTTGGAAACCGAGGCCCGCTGGTTCTTGACGTACTGCGCCTCGTCCAGCACGACGGTGGAGAAGGTGATCCGGTCGTACAGGGCGATATCCCGCCGCAGCAGGTCATAGGAGGTGACGTAGATGTCCGCCGTCATGTCCGCCAGCTGGGCCTTTCGCTGGCGCAGGGCGCCCGCGAGGGGCTCGATGCGCAGCCCCGGCGCGAACTTCCGGCATTCATCCTGCCAGTTGTACACCAGCGAGGCCGGGCATACCACCAGGGCCGGCTTTTTCTCGCCGCCGTCCCTCTGCGCCTGCAGGAAGGCCAGCATCTGCACGGTCTTTCCCAGGCCCATCTCGTCGGCCAGTATGCCGCCGAAGCCCGCCTGTGCCAGCGTGCACAGCCAGCGGAAGCCGTACAGCTGGTAGGGCCTCAGCGCGTCCGAAAGCGCCTCGGGAGCGTCGAAATCGGAATCCTTGATCGTCTGGAACGAGCGGATCAGCGACTTGAACACCCGATCCCGGGAGGCGGCCACGGCGTTGTGCGCCTCCAGCAGCTTGTCTACGTACAGGGCGCGATAGGCGGGAAGCTCCGCGCTGCCCCGGATCAGATCTTCAAGGGATACGTCCATCGCCCGGGCGGTTTCGTCCAGCGCGTCCAGCGCGGCGGTGTCCCGCAGGTCGATGAATTCGCCGCTCGAGAGCCGATGCCAGACACGCTTTTGCCGGTAGCTGGCCAACAGCGCCAGCAGCTCGTCCTCGGACATGTCCTTCGTCTGAACGGACAGATCCAGCAATCCGCCGTCGATGCGCACGGAGATGCGCGGCTGCGGCGCGGGCCGGACGCGGACGCGCTTGAAGGCCTCGCTGCCGTTGACCTCGCCGTACTGCGAAAGGACGGCGACGCCGTCCGAGAGGATGTTCACCAGGGTATCGTCGTCGTTGTGGACGTAGAAGAGCTCCGCCGCGTTGTCGATGCGGGGGAAGAAGCCGTGTACGGCCAGCAGCACCCGCTGCTCCTGGTCGATGTCGCGCCGGCGGGGCGGGAGCGAGGCCGGGGATTGGCCCAGCCTGAATGTGAACTCGTCATACCGGACGCGCGTGTCGCAGGTGATCCTTTTGCCCGTGATATCCAGATAGAATACAAATTGGGGCTCCGACGGCAGTACCCCTTCGATCAGCGCACCAACATTATCCACGACGCTGACCTGGGGATTGCCCTGAAGCGCCGGCAGCACGCGGTAATAGAACTCCGCCAATTTTCTTTCGCCGATGGCGCACTGGAACGCACCCGTGCCGTCGGCGATTTCCTGCATGGCGTTCAGGAAGGCGGTCTCGCCGCCCGTGACCCGGCCAAAGCAGGTCCTGTCGAGTATGTATTTATACCGGCTGCCCTGCAGCAGCCTGGGCATGGAGCCCTTGATCGAGATGCCGACCAGCCTGTCATCCTCCGACTTGATCGGATCGAGCTGCATCTGCGCCCGGGGCAGGGCCTCGCCCACGCGCACCAGGCAGGCTTCGGCGCGGGTGCCGTACTGATAATTGATCTCGCCGCCCTCCGCCATGTCGTACACGATGTCCAGGTCGCTCTCCTCCAAGGGTATGGCCGCGCCGACGGAGAGCGTGGAGGAGTGGTAGAACGACCGGCTCAGCCGATCGTTCACGCTGCGCACGGCCCTGACCCTGGACTGGATCAGCTGGAACCAGAGCAGGGATGAAGCTGTGAAGGCTTCCTCTGCGAAGTTGAGGCTCGTCGCCTTGGATACCGCGTAGACCTGGCCTTCCTCCTCAGCCGAGATCAGGCTCTGCAGGCTCTTGACCGCGTAGGTGCGCTCACCGGCGCGTCCGATGTCGAAATTGAGCTTGATCGCGTCGCTGATCCTGTCCCGGGTGATGCGGGGAACAAGCTCGACGCAGGGGCGCTTCCGGGACCTTACCTCTGCAGTCGGCGCGGCTTGCGCCTGGCCAGCGTCGTCCGCGATCAGGGAAAGCAGCTGGAAGCCGTTGTAATCAGTGACGTCGCCCGGGTTGTCGCGAATGATGATCTCCCTCGCCCGCATCCACAGCGCCAGGGCATGGCAGCACATCCGGCCCTGTCGATCGGTGCCCGAATACCAGTAGATGCTGGGCAGATAAGACCGGCCGCAATGGCAGCTCAGCTGGTAGAGGTCGTCCTGCTTCATGACGATGTGCACGGCCTCATTGTCGAAGCGCCCGGAAATGTCTAAAACCTGCTTTTCTCCCGGGGAACAGACCGTCTGGAAGGATGTGATGGGATTCCCTCCGGAGGCCAGCAGCGCGTCCGCGAGCTCCGCCTCGTATTGATCGGTGAACAGCTTGCTCTTCTGAAGAATGGCGTCCGGCGGGAAATACAGACCTTCCGGTGATTTTTGCGCCCTGGTCAGCACGTAGTCGATGGCGGGGTATTTGTTGGCCTGCTTCCGCTGCTTCTCCTGCTCCAGCCTTTTCTGGCGCAGCGCTTCCTCGGCCTCTTCCCGCTCCCGCTGGAGCCTGGCGGCGAAGGCCTCGTCGCTCTCGGTCATGACGAAGGGTCCGTGTACCTGCTCCCATTTGAACATCAGCGCGGCCAGGTGGCGGCAGCGCTGGCCGATGGAGCCGACGGAGCACGTGCAGGAATAGAACCGGTAATAGGCCAGCGTACTTTTGGAGTGGCGCGAGGTTACCAGTCGATCCCAAGGGGGATAGCGCACCAGCTCGTTATAGCTGGTCGGCGCGCGCAGCACCTGCGCGGTAAAGCCGTTGACCGTGGTCAGCCTGGCCCATGCGCCGCCGGGGTCGCATTCGAAAGCGCCCGCGCCGATCTGGGCCGCGTCGCTTTGTCCGCGCGCCAGGTTTGCCCGGGTAAAATAGCTGCGCCAGTTCCACTGCAGCACGTCGGGCTTATCCATATCGCATCATCTCCTGTGAGGTTACGAACAGTATAACACAGAACGCGGACCTGCGTCCACCATTTTAACAGCTTTTCGGAATTGAAGGCCTTGACAGTGCCGGCGCGATGGGCTATAATCAAGCCATCATCAGAAGGGGAGGGCTGACCGTGACGGCAACGATGCTGCGCCATATGCGCGTCGCCTGCGGTATGCTTTTTGGAGCGATTTCCGCGCCTGACGGGACAGCTATGCCCTTTTGGGACCGCTCTGCCGGGCGATAAACACCGATGAACGCGCGGGCTCCCAACGGGGGCCCGCTTTTTGTATGCTTTTTTGCGAAAGGAATGATCGGAATGAAGGCTTTCTTCGCCACCGCGCGGCTGTGCGTGCGGAATTCGGGCGAATTCGGTTTGATGAACACGCTGGGGGAGTATCTCTTGAAGCTGATCGCGCTGGCGACCCAGTGGATGGTGTGGCGGGCGATCCTGCCGGAGGGCGCGTCGGTGGACGGCATGACCCGGGGAAACATGCTGCTGTACGTCACCGTGTCCAGCGCGCTGGCCCCGCTGCTGGACGTGCGCACGCCGGCCTCCAGCTGGCTGCACGACGGCACGATGCTGGGCCTGTTCCAACGGCCCCGGGGCGTGTACGGCCAGCTGGCGGCCCACACGGTGGGCGGTTGGCTCGTGCCCCTGGGGCTGTACGGCGCGCCGCTGCTGCTGGTCGCGGCGCTGCTGGGACGCCTGCCCGCGCCGGCCAGCGGGTGGTTCGTACCGTCGCTGCTCTTGTGCGTCAGCCAGGGCTTCGCGGTGGACTACCTGTTTGCCTGCCTGCAGATCAGCATCCGCAATGTGGACTGGGCCATGCATGTGCTCCGCGGCGCGCTGACCGCGCTGCTGACCGGCGGGCTGATCCCCTTCGCGGCGCTGCCCTGGGGCATCGGGCGCTGGCTGGAGCTGTCTCCGCTGGGCACGCTGGCCGGCGCGCCGCTGGCGTTGCTGGCGGGCGTCGGTCAGCCCGCGCGGCTGCTGACCGCGCAGCTGTTCTGGAACCTCACGCTGTGGCCGATGGCGCTGTGGGCGTTCAGGGCCTGCCGGGAGAGGATGGTGAGCTACGGTGGGTAGGATCAGACAGATTTTCAGGCTGTACGCCGCCTCCGCGAAGCTGGACTGGCTGCTGCTGTCCCGGGACGTGCGCACGGGGCTGATCTACATATTCAGCGACTGGATCAGCGCCGTTTCCTCGGTGCTGGGCATCGCGCTGTTGGCGGTGCGCTTTGAGGGCATCGGTCAATTGAACGCGGATGAGATCCTGTGGATGCTGGGCTTTTTCACGCTGGCGGACGGCTTTACCACGATGATGCTGGGCAGCTGCAACTGGCTGTGGATCAGCCGGGTGGTGGGCCGGGGCCAGGTGGACCACATGCTGATCCAGCCCGTGCCGCTGTGGATGCAGATACTGACCGGGGGCTTTCTGCCTTTCACCGGCTCCAGCTGCTTTGTCACCGGCGTGGCACTGACCGCCGTAGCCACCGCGCGGCTTAGCATCGCGGTGACACCCGGGTGGCTTTTGCTGCTGGCGCTCTATACGCTGTGCAGGATGGCGGTAGCCACGGGCTGCTCCTACCTGGCGGGCACCGCGGCCTTCTACCGGCCCGCGGCTTGCGAGGAGCTCTCCACCGTGGTGCTGGACGCGATGAACGCGGCGGGAAAGTACCCGCTGGCGGCACTGCCCGTGTGGATGCAGGCGCTGTTTCTCACGGCGCTGCCCGTGGGGCTGTTGGCGTACCTGCCGAGCCTGTTGATGCTGGGGAAGCTTGACGCCCCGGCGGCCTACGTCTGGCCCGTGGCGATGGCGGCCGCGCTGCTGTCGGCCTCGGGAATGCTGTTCAGAAAGGGGTTGAAGCACTATGCAAGGCATGGTTGTCCGAGATACAAGAGCATGGGATTCCGTAATTGAATTGCAGGATGTGTCCAAGTACTTTCGCCGCCTGAAGCGCGGCGGGCTGTTTCACAGGGAATATGAGCAGATCCACGCGCTTTCCCACGTGGACCTGACGGTGGAGAAGGGCGAGTTCGTGGCCTACGCCGGCCCCAACGGCGCGGGCAAGAGCACCACCTTTAAGCTGCTGTGCGGCATGCTGGCCCCGAACGAGGGGGCCGCCCGTCTGTTCGGCACGGATCCGATCAAAAACCGCATCCCGGTGATGCGGCGTACGGGCGTGCTGTTCGGCAACCGCAGCGAGCTGTGGTGGGACCAGCCGGTGCGCGCCTCCTTTGACTGGAAGCGGGTGGTGTGGGACATCCCCAGGGCGGACTACGATGCGCGGATGGCGCGACTGACCGCCGAGTTCCGGCTGGATGGCTTCATGGACGCCTTCGCCCGGGAGCTCTCCCTGGGCCAGCGGATGCGGGCCAACCTGGCGCTGGCGCTGCTGCACGGTCCGGAGCTGGTGCTGCTGGACGAGCCCACCCTGGGTCTGGACGTGCTGGCCAAGCGGGAGCTGATCCAGAGCCTGAAGCGCGTCAACCGGGAGGACGGCGTCACGCTGCTGGTCACCAGCCACGACATGGACGACCTGAGAGACATGGCGCAAAGGCTGGTGCTGCTGCACGAAGGCCGGGTGCGCTATGACGGCAGCTTCGACGGCCTTCTGGCGCACGCCGACAAGGGTGACTTCGAGGCGATCATCGCCCGGATGTACGAAGCCTGGCAGCCGGAGGAGGCGTAAGGTCAGCGGAATAAAAGATCCTTCGCCGCCGCTCAGGAGGACAATGGCCGCGTAACGGTGTCATCCTGAGCGCAGCGAAGGATCTTCGCCAATAAACTATGACAGTGTCATCAGCCTGCCGTCGGGGCGTCCGCGAGGGCGTCCATCGGCGCGGGCAGGGTCTGCTCCGGCTCGGGCAGGGCCCCGCCGGTCTTGTCGCCGAAAACCAGCTTGGGCTTTTCGCCGTTCAGCACGGCCTCCTTGGTGATGACACACTTCTTCACGCCCTCCATGGAAGGCAGCTCGTACATGGTGTCGGTCATCACGCCCTCGATGATGGCCCGAAGGCCGCGCGCGCCGCTCTTGCGGCCCAGCGCCTGCTGGGCGATGGCCTGCAGCGCGTCGGAGGTGAACTCCAGCTCCACGTCGTCGAAGGACAGCAGCTTGGCGTACTGGCGCACCAGGGCGTTCTTGGGCTCGGTGAGGATCTTCACCAGGGCTTCCTCGTCCAGGCTGTTCAGCGTCACCAGCACCGGCAGGCGGCCGATGAACTCCGGGATCAGGCCGAACTTCAGCAGGTCCTCGGGCCGTACCTGGGACATGATCTCGGCGTCGGTCTGGTCGTTCTTGCCCTTGACCTCCGCGCCGAAGCCCATCACCTTCTTGCCAATGCGGTTTTCGACGATCTTCTCGATGCCGTCGAACGCGCCGCCGCAGATGAACAGTATGTTGGTGGTGTCGATCTGTATGAACTCCTGCAGCGGGTGCTTCCTGCCGCCCTGCGGGGGCACGGAGGCGATGGTGCCTTCCAGGATCTTTAATAGCGCCTGCTGCACGCCCTCGCCGCTGACATCGCGGGTGATGGAGGGGTTCTCGCTCTTGCGGGCGATCTTGTCGATCTCGTCGATGTAGATGATGCCC
>CACYWI010000010.1 GCA_902778045.1 uncultured Eubacteriales bacterium | reverse complement strand
TCCTCGCGGGTCTTCAGCTCGATCTTTTCCTCGCCCACGCCGGTGTAGCGGGCCGTGACCTCGGCGTCGCCGATGGTGAAGGTGGTGCTCAGCGTCCAGTATTCCTCGGGGATAAAGGCCTCGATCTCCGCCTCGCGGTCGCAGATGATCTTGGTGGCCACCGACTGCACGCGGCCGGCGCTCAGACCCTTCTTGACCTTCTGCCACAGTATCGGGCTGATCTTGTAGCCCACCAGACGGTCCAGTACGCGCCGGGCCTGCTGGGCGTTGACCAGGTCCATGTCGATCTTCCGGGGGTTCTTCACCGCGGCCTTCACGGCCTTGCTGGTGACCTCGTGGAACTCGATGCGGCAGGCCGACTCCTCGTCGATGCCCAGCACGTTGGCCAGGTGCCAGGAGATGGCCTCGCCCTCGCGGTCCGGGTCAGTCGCGAGATAAATCTTGCTGGCGGAGCGCGCTTCCTTGCGGATCCGGCCCAGGATCTCGCCGCGGCCGCGAATGGTGATGTACTTGGGTTCAAAGTTATTGTCCACATCTACGCCGATCTGGCTCTTGGGCAGATCCCGGACGTGCCCCTGAGAGGCCTCCACCTTGTAGCCGCGCCCCAGGAACTTTCCGATGGTCTTCGCCTTGGCCGGCGATTCGACGATGACGAGCTTGTTTGCCATACTATCCTCCAAATTGAGGGATTAGGGATTAGGGATTAGGGATTAGGAGATTGATGGCAGATGCCGTGATCCTATCCGAAGTCCGAACCTTCATCCGATTTAAGTGTACGCCCGGTATTCTCCGCCCGGGACCTTTTCTATTATTCCCCGAAGTTCCAGCATTGTCAAGTGGGAATTTAGCTTTGCCGCGGAAAACCCGGTGGCCCGGATCAATTCCTCGAAGGAGAGCGCCTGCTCCCGTAGCGGGGAAACCACGGCCGCCTCCTCCGGATCCAGCGCCACGGGGACAGCGGTTCGGGCCGGCCTCTCCGAGGGGCGCTGGCCCCAGCGGTAGTATTCCAGGATGTCCCAGTGGCACAGCACCGGGATCGCCCCGTCCAGGATCATGCGGTTGGGCGCGTCGCTCAGCGGGGAATAGATGCCGCCGGGAATCGCGAACACGTCGCGCCCCTGCTCCAGCGCCTGGTTCACGGTGATCATCGCGCCGGAGGCCTTCGCCCCCTCCACCAGCAGCGTGCCGGAGCACATGCCGCTGATGATGCGGTTGCGGGCGGGAAAGTTGCCGGCGTTGGGCGGCGTGCCCGGCATGTATTCGGAGATCACGGCCCCGCCGCTGTCGATGATCTCATCCATCAGCGCCCGGTTCTCCGGGGGATAGGCGATGTCCACGCCGCAGCCCAGCACGGCAACGGTGGGCCCGTGTCCGTCCAGCGCGCCGCGGTGAGCGCAGCTGTCGATGCCCCGGGCCAGCCCGCTGACCACGGTGACGCCGTTCTCCGCCAGCCCCCTGGAGAATTCGTGGGCCGCGCGCTGACCGTCCCGCGTGCAGCGGCGCGAACCCACCACGGCCACCGCGCGCGCCGCGTTCAGGTCGCCCGCGCCCCGCATATACAGCGTGGGCGGCGGATCGTAGATGCCCGTCAGCGGGGCGGGATAGCCGTCGTCCAGCCGGGTGACGGCGCGTATGCCCGCCCGGTCCAGCCGGTCGAACAGCCGGTAGAAGTACTGCGCGTCCCGGGCGGCCCGCAGCTTTTCCAGCGTCTGAGGTCCCAGCACCTTCATGTCTGGCGGCGTCAGTACGCCGCCCAGGGCGTCCCACACGCTGCGGGCGTCCTCGTACAGGCTGAGCAGCTGGTAGAACCGCTTGGGCCCGATGCCCTCCACGCTGGACAGCCATATCCAGTATTGATCCATGGCGGTGTATTCCATGGCGCGCTACCTCGACCCGGCCCTGGCGGCGCGCTTCTTCGCGGCCAGGCGTTCCTGCCGCCGCCGCGCCTTGCGGCGCTCGTCGGCGATCAGCCAGAGGGCGTCGACGATGGAGATCAGGCACAGCGCCAGCAGCAGCCACTTGGTGATCTCGTTGTCGATGAAGGCCATCGCGGAATTGACCCGGTCGATGCAGAAGAACACGACGTACATCAGGCACATGACGATCGTGATGTGGGGCAGCAGCTTGCGCAGCATATCGATACCTCCCGTTGGATC
Source organism: uncultured Eubacteriales bacterium (assembly GCA_902778045.1). Lineage (GTDB taxonomy): Bacteria > Bacillota > Clostridia > Christensenellales > Aristaeellaceae > UBA2862. The sequence continues at coordinate 20,052 of CACYWI010000010.1, read as the reverse complement.
AGTTGTCCACGATGACGATGGCGTCGCTGGTGATGCGGCCCTTGCCGCTCTGGTTGTTCACGGGCTTGCCGCCCACCACCATCACGGAGGTGTTGCCGCCGTCCATGTTGTAGGCGCGCACGCAGCCCAGGTCGTGCATCAGCTCTGAAAGCTCCTTCAGCTCCAGGCCGTCGGATTCATTGGACCGGCCGTCCACCACCACGAAGCAGTAGTGCCCGGGCTCAAAGTAGCCCAGCGCCGTGCGGGGGTTGCGCGGCCATACGTCCGAATTGAACTTGTCCATGATGCCGCCGTTTTCGTCCAGCAGCATCGGGCCGAAGTTCCAGATCTGGCAGGCGCCCTGGGCGATGACGGTGTCGATGTCGAATTCGGAGGGGGCGTAGGTCTCCATGATGCCGTCCCAGAACAGCACGCACACATCCCTGCGGGGGTGGGTGTCGTTGCGGTACAGCTCGCCGTTGCGCATTACCACGCCGTCGGAGCGGGTGCCGTAGTAATCGCCGTTGATGGCGATGACGCCGCCGGCCCGCTTGTTCATCGAAGCCACCGATTCCCGCATGCCCTTGGCAAAGGTATCCTGGGCGAACACGCTCTTCAGGCAGATGATGTCCTTGATGTAGATGTCCGCCACGTAGAACACCAGGCGCGTCTTCTTGTAGCGCTGCAGCGTGATGTTCACATGGCTGCTCTGATAGCCGTTGTCGGCCTTGATGACCTCGCCGTCGGTGAACTTGTCCGGGAACTTATCGCCGAACCAGCCCACGCTGGCGGCGGAATGCACGCTCTTCTTCGGGCCGCCGTCGTCTGCCGGAGGCGGGTCGGCGGCCTCCGGCTGCGCGGCGGCCGCGGCCGGCTCTGTTGTCGCCGCCGGCTCCGGGGCCGCGGTGGGGGCCTGTGCCCCGACGGTGGGCGCGTCTCCGGCCTCCTGCGCTTCCTCGCGGACCGCGTAGCGGCTGGTCACGATGCCCACGGACTGCTCATGCCTCGGCAGCACGTGGTGGAACAGCGCGAACACCACCAGCGCAACGCCCAGCAGCAGCGCGTCGCCCACGACCAGCATCCAGACGGGCCGGGGCTGCCGGACCAGCTGTCGCTTGAGCCAGGGGGCCTTTTTCCGCTTCTTCACGGGGCTCATGCTCCTTTACCGGATTTGCTGCGGTACACGAACTTTCCCTGGACCACGAAGCTCAAGCAGAACAGCAGCACCTCGACCACGATCTTGGCCAGCGCGAAGGGCCAGCCCCATCCGGTCAGCAGGTGCATCAGCGCCAGGTTCAGCGCCAGGATCACCACGGCCAGCGCCACATACTTCGCGATGGCCTTGCCCAACGTCTCGTTGCCCTTGAACACCACGTGGCGGTTCACGGTGAAGTTCACCGTGCCGCTGACCACGCGGGCCAGTATCACGCTGAAGTTCAGCGATACGGCCGCCGGCCAGGCGGCGGTGAGCGCCTTCAGCAGCAGCGCCAGCACATAGTCGATGATGAAGGACAGCAGCGAGGACGCGCTGAACTTCAGTATGCACAGGTAGATCTTGATGGAGTCCCTGAACGGATTGAAGTGGGAGGAGGCGTTGTCGTCCAAATACACCGTCTCGATCCACTCCTCCACCACCGGCATGCCCGACTGGGCAGCCGTCAGCAGCATGTTGATCTCGTATTCGTAGCGGTCGCCGGGCACCTGGGTGAAGCGGGCCATGGCGTCCCGCCCGAAGGCCCGAAGGCCGGTCTGGGTGTCGTAGACCTTCACGCCGCTGGCGATGGAAAACACGTGGCGGGTCACGCCGTTGCCGAAGCGGCTGCGCAGCGGCACGTCGCCCTCGAACTTGCGGCTGCCCAGCACCAGCGCCTCGGGCCGCCGGCGGGCGGTATCGCACACGCGCAGTATGTCCTCGTAGCGGTGCTGGCCGTCCGCGTCGGCGGTCACGGCCACGTCGCACTCGGGCATGTGCGCCAGCACATGGGCGAAGGCCGTCTTCAGCGCCGCGCCCTTTCCCCGGTTTTCCGGGTGCCGCAGGAACGCCACGCCCTCCGGCAGGGCGTCGAATATTTGCCTGAAATCCGGGCCGCTGCCGTCGTCCACCACCACGGGCAGGAAATCGGCGTTGTCCTTGAAGCGGTCCAGCAAGCCCAGCAGCTTTTCATCGGGCTTGTAGGCGGGTATGATCAATGCGGTCTTCATCGACAGTGCTCCTTTGTATCGCGTAGGGGGCCTATAAAAAACCATCATATATAATATCACAACTCTCCGCAAAGCACAAGCAGAAAAAAACCCGGCAAATGCCGGGTTTTGGGAGGCTCGCGGGATCAGCCCAAGGCCTTGGCGGCCTCGACGGCGCTCTGCAGCGCGGCCTGTACCGCTTCGGGATTCGAGGTGACCAGGAACTTGGCCAATACGGACAGCATCAGGCTGGCCAGCAGCAGTATGATCGCGCCGCCCAGTCGGGAGGAGATCTGCGCGAAGGGCATCAGCTCCATGCGGTCCGCCGCGGACAGCACCGCCACGTCGCGCCACGTCGCCGGTGCCGCCCATGTTGGACATGCACAGGCCCGCGGTGACGCCCGCCTCGAAGGGATAGAAGCCCACCAGCTTGCCGATGAGGGCCGCGCCGACGAACGCGCCGATGCAGGTGGCCGCGCACAGCAGCAGGTAGGTGAGGCTGAAGCTCTTGATCACCGTGCCGATCTCCAGGTAGCACACGCCGATGCCCAGCAGCAGCACGTTCGTCAGGTTCTTCATGATGAACTGGAACCACTGGAAGCAGGCGACCTCAATGTTCTCGGGCACGATGTCGGTGATCTTGCAGATGGCCACGGTGATGATCATCCAGGCGTAGGCGTGGATGGTGATGCCGGTGCCCAGCGCGTTCCACGCGCCCTGAATGATGTAGCCCCAGGCGAAGAAGCCGCCGGACACCAGCAGGCCGATTCCCAGGTTCGGCAGGGAGATGGCGTTGCGCTTGGCCTGCATCTCGGGGCTGATCTCCAGTTCCTTGGGATCGATGGAGCCCTCCTGCATCAGCTTGCCCTGGCCGTTCAGCTTGCCGGCCAGGATCTTTACCAGCACGCCGGCCAGCACGATGGACACGGCGTTGCCGATGGCCACGGCGGGGGTCATCACGGAGAGGGCCTCCGCGGCGGTCATGCTGCCGCTGCTCTCAAAGATCTTGGAAAGCGGGGAGGCGCCGGCGCCCATGCCGCCGCCCATGATGGGCAGCGCGATCAGCAGCAGCGCGTTCATCACCGGATAGCCCATGATGGCCGCGATGCCGCAGCACAGCGCGAAGGCGCAGATCAGGCCGCCGAAGATGGCGGGGAAGTAGCGGGCCGCGGCCTTCACCAGCAGCTTGCGGTTCATGCCCAGGATCGAGCCGGTGATCAGCGCGGCGATGTACCAATCCAGGAAGCCGCCGGTGGTCTTGAAGAAGGTGCCGATGTTGCCCACCAGGTCCAGCTGGCCGAAGGGCAGCGTCATGTTGTACACGGTCTCCCCGTCCACGGTGCTCGCGGCGGGAATCAGGTTGAAGTACACCAGCAGCGCCGAGCCGAATATGACCACGATGGCGCCGCCGCCCAGGTAGCTCTTCACGATGGGGGTGTGGTCGCCGATCCAGGCCAGTATGTCGCCCACGACGATCATGAATACGAAGCAGCCGGTCATACCCTTGGGCAGCACGCCCAGATAGGTGGCCAGCAGCACGACGGCCGTGATGATCAAAAAGATCGGCCAGGGCAGGTTGAACAGCTTCAGCTGCTTGCCCGACTTGGTGTTGTTTGCCATGGTTGCTCTCCCTCTCTCTTCCTGTCGGTATTGTGCGGTGTTCCTGACATAAGGAATCCTTTGGTCTCCCAAACAACATTGTACACGAAAACAAAGGGAATGTACATAACAAAACTCCAGGTCGATGGTCAGCGTCTGGCCGGGCTGTACCTTCTGCGCGATGCCCTTGCAGATCACGGGCACCAGGCCCAGGTTCACGGCGTTGCGGAAGAATATGCGGGCGAAGGAATCCGCCAGCACGGCGGCGGCCCCCATGTTCAGCAGGGCGATGGGCGCGTGCTCGCGGCTGGAGCCGCAGCCAAAGTTGCGGCCGGCCACCACGATGCCGCCCTTCGGGAACGCGGCGGCGATGCCCTCGTCCACGCCGCACAGGCAGTGGCTGCCGATCTCCTTCGGGTCGGTGATGGCCAGGAAGCGGCCGGGGTAGATCTGGTCGGTGTCGATGTTGTCGCCCAACACGATGATTTTGCCGGTGATTTTCGTATTCACGTTATGCGCGCCTCCTTCAATCCAGGTACTTCCGCGGGTCGGCGATGCGGCCCTCGATCATGCTGGCGGCCACGGTAGCGGGGCTGGCCAGGTACATCCGCGCCTGGGTGGAGCCCATCCGGCCGGGGAAGTTGCGGTTGGTGCTGGTGATGCACACCTCGCCGGGGGCCAGTATGCCCTCGTGGGCCCCCAGGCACGCGCCGCAGCCCGGCGTGGAGACGGTCGCCCCGGCCTCCATCAGGTCCTGGATATAGCCCGCCCTCATGCATTCCAGCATCACGTCCCTCGACGCGGGGATCACGACCAGCCGGGTGTATTCGGGGATGTGACGGCCCTTCAGGATCCTCGCGGCGACGGCGATATCCTCCACCCGGCCGCCGGTGCAGCTGCCGATATAGCCCTGGTTGATGGCGACGCCCTCGCCGGAGACGACCTCCTCCAGCGGGTGCACGTTCTCCACGCTGTCCGGGCAGGCCAGCTGGGGCGTCAGCTTCGACACGTCGAACACATAGCTTTCGGCGTACGCGAAGCCAGGGTCGGTGGTTTGCACCTCGTAGGGGCGCACGGCCCGGGCGGCAACGTAGTCCAGCACGTCCCGGTTGGGCTGCATATAGGCGGTCTTGGCGCCCATCTCCACCGCCATGTTGCACACGGTCATGCGGCCGGCCACGTTCAGGCTGTCCACATAGCTGCCGGTGAAGTCGATGGCCTTGTACACCGCGCCGTCGGCCCGCACGCGGCCCAGCACGGCCAGGATCACGTCCTTGGGGAACACGCCCCTGGGCGCCTGACCCTCCAGGCGCACCTCCACGATCTCCGGCACCCGGAACCACAGCTCGCCGGTCAGCAGGATCGTGGCCATGTCCGTGGCGCCGCAGCCGGTGCCCATGGCGCCGAAGGCCCCGTGGGTGGTGGTGTGGCTGTCGGTGGCCACCACGATCATGCCGGGATAGATCAATCCCGCCTCGGGCATCACCTGGTGGCACACGCCGCAGTTGGTGTCAAAGTGGTACTTCAGTCCGTTCTTTTGGGCAAATTCCCGCATCTGCCGGTGGTTGTCGGCGCTCTTGATGTCCGGGCAGGGGGCGTAGTGGTCGAACACGAAGGCGCAGCGGGTGTTGTCCCACACCTTGTCGCCGCCCATCTCGTAGAACGAGAAAACGGTTTGCAGGTACAGGTCGTTGATCTCGGCGAAATCCACCTTCGCGGTGACGATCTCCCCGGTGGTCACGGCCCTCAGGCCGCTGTTCCTGGCCAGTATCTTTTCTATGGCGTGCATGGGATCCCTCCTTGGATGTCGGTTCGGGTTGCCTGCGCCCTATTGCCCGTCCGGGCGCACGGCGTTCTGGGGAATGATGATCTCGTTGTGCAGTATGATGCGCCTGTCCTGGGGCTCTATGCGATTGACGATGTAGTCAAACAGCAGCTTCAGCGGGCGATAGCCCTGAACGATGGATTCCTGGCCGATGATCACGGTGATGCTGCCGTTCTTCAGGTAGGCCTGTGTCCCGGCGTTCAGGTCGAAGGTGATGTGCACGATCTCGCCGGCGCGGCCGCAGTCATAGATGGCCCGGGCCACCTTCATGGACGAGCCGCCCGCCGTAAACACGGCGGTCGTCTCCGGGTGCTCCTGCAGGAAGGCGCGGGCGATCTGGTAGGCGTCCGGGGGATTTGCCTCCTTGCGGGAAAAACGCGCCGTGTTCAGTATGTCGATCAGGTGGCAGTTCAGGCCCATGCGGTCGATCTCCTGCAGGAAGCCGGTAATCCTTGTGGATTGGGAAAGCATGTTGTTGCTGCCGGAAAACACGGCCAGCTCGATGGCTGGGGCGTGGTGGCAAAGGCGCAGCATGCCGGCGGCGGTCCTGCCGCTGAACATATAATCCGATCCGATATAGCAAAGCGCCCCGACATCCTCGATGCCGATCAGCTCGGAATTGACCAATACCACCGGTGTGCCCCCGGCGGTGATCTGGGCCAGCCGGGCCTTGATACCGGCATCGTTGATGGGCACGACCGCCAGCCCGTCCACCTGCTTCGACATGACCGCGTCGATGCAATGGGATTGGTCTTCAAAGGTATAGTTCACGAAACGGCTGACGATGATGTCCACGCCGCAGTCCGTCAATTCCTGCCGGGCGAGCTCGATGCCCGCCATGACGTCGCTCCAGAAGCCCGTCGCCTCCGGCAGCACATATCCCAGGCGCAGGCGCTTGTGCGCGCCGGACAGGGTCCTCGCGGAAAAATTGGGCCGGTAGCCCAGCTCGTGGGCGACCTTCAGTATTTCATCGGCCACCTGTGGGTTCACACCGCTGCGGTGGTGCAACGCCCGATCCACCGTTCCCCGGGAGACCCCGACCACGCTTGCGATCTGTGACATGGTTACCTTCATGGCTGCGATCCCTTTCCTGGCGAATGTACGGAACTGGAGGCTTTCCACCGCGTCCGATACGCTCTGTTTACATTATAAAATAGGCGTCGTGCCCTGTCAATAACAGCCGTGCATATTCGTGCAATTTGATTTGAAACAGCCGGGGAGCGTGCGTTTTCGTGCAAAAATGGATAAAAACGGGAAGGATGGATTGCGCTGTGGGTGGTGAACCGTGCGTTTTCGTGCATTAGATTTGTTAGAATATATACCGAATCAACGAATAATATATCAATAATGCACGAAAATAATGATTAATATTGAGATATACTTGCAAAAATGCGGATGATGTATTATAATTTGATCATAAGAACCGTGCAGGTACACGGAAAATAATGAGGAGGAAAGAGATATGAAGAGGTTCCTGAGTCTGGTAATGGTATTGGCGCTCGTCTTTGCGATGACCGCCGCGTGCGCCGAGGCATCCTATACCTCGGCTGCCGATCTGCTGACCTGGTCCTGGGACGACATTGAAGCAGCCGCCAAGGAAGAGGGCGAGGTCACCTTCGCGATCTGGTCTGATGAGGCGGAGTACAATCAGATCTGCTCGCTGTTCACCGACCGCTACGGCATCAAGGTCAACGTCCTGGCCGGCGACAAGAACACCATCATGGATAAGGTGCTGACCGAGCTGGACGGCAAGGGCTCCATCGACGTGATGTACCTTTCCGGCGAGACCGTGAACGGCCTCATCGGCGCGGACGCGCTGACCAAGGGCATTCTGCCGATCATGCGGGAAAAGGACAACCTGGTCCCCGGCCTGAGCGCCCGCAAGGAGGGCGTCTCCAACGCGGATGGCATCTGGGTCCCGGTGACCACCTCGCCGGCGGGCTTCCTGTACAACGCGGACCAGTTCACCCCCGAGACGCTGCCCCAGACCTTTGAAGACCTGACCGCCTTCATCGACGCCAACCCCGGCAAGTTCGCCATGTGCATCCCGGAAAACGGCGGCACGGGCCAGGCCGTGATGGAGAGCATCATCGCCAGCCTGACGGGCGGCCTCGATCAGTACCTGCTGGCCGAAGGCAACGTATGCGATCCGGCGCTGCTGGAAAAGTGGAGCGCGGTGTGGGATTGGTTCAACGAGCACAAGCAGAACATCACCTTTACGACCAGCAATTCCGACGGCCTCAGCCGGCTGAACAGCGGCGAGGTGTGGCTGGTGGCGGCCTGGAACTCCAACGTCCGCGCGTCGGAGCTGGACGGCAACCTGACCATCAACCACGGGCTGTATGTGCCTGAGATGGGCCTGTGCTATTCCGGCGAGGTCATGTCCGTGGTCAGGAACGCCACCCATCCCGCGGCGGCGCTGCTGTTCATCGATTGGATGACGACGGAGGAAGGCCAGAACGCGCTGGGCGAGAAGAACAGCATGACCGCGCGCACCGATATGGTGAACGAGGGCCTGTGCCTGCTGAGCCCCGAGGACCGGGCGCGCAACATGGATTGGATGGCGGCCTGCTACAAGACCGAATACATCAAGGAATTCACGGTGAACGTGCTGCAGTAAGGCACCATGTGGCGAAGGACAGGGCGGGTCGGCGATGGCTCGCCCTGTTCCATACGACGACAGGCCCTGCGGGCCGTCGGGAATGAGCGAGGACGAGGTCTATGGAAAACAGTTTGACTATCAAAAACGTATCGAAATTCTACGGAAGCTTCCAGGCGCTGGATAAGATCAACCTGGCGGTGCCGGAGGGACAGTTTGTCACGCTGCTGGGTCCATCCGGCTGTGGCAAGACAACGCTGCTTCGGATCATCGCGGGCTTCCTGTCATGCGAAGAGGGGGAGGTCTACTTTGGCGACCGGCTGATGAACGATGTGCCGCCGGAAAAGCGCGATACCGCCATGTGCTTCCAATCCTACGCGCTGTTTCCCAACAAGAGCGTCTATGAAAACATACGCTTCGGCCTCAGAATGCACAAGGTTCCCAAGGAACAGCACAAGAAGCTGGTGGAGGAGGCCATGGAGATGGTGAACCTCACCGGCCTGGGCAGCCGGCGGCCCTACGAGCTGTCCGGCGGCCAGCAGCAGCGCGTATCGCTGGCCCGCTGCATCGTGGTCAGGCCGAGGCTGCTGCTGTTTGACGAGCCTCTGTCAAACCTGGACGCCAAGCTGCGGGAGAAGGTGCGCGTGGAGATCCGCCAGGTGCAGCGCCAGCTGGGGATCACCGCGATCTATGTGACCCACGACCAGGCGGAGGCGCTGGCCATCTCCGATCGCATCGTCACCATGAGCGCGGGCCGCATCGTGCAAAACGCGGATCCCAGAACGATCTATGAGCGGCCCAACAGCAAATATGTGGCGGATTTCATCGGCACGGCCAACATCATCCCATGCTCCGTAGAGTCGAGGGAGGGGGATCGGTTCGTGCTGAAGTGCGCCTATGGCACGCTTCGCGCCATCGACCGGGATTGCACGCTGCAGCCCGGCGCGCAGGCCAGCCTGCTGATCCGCCCGGAGGACCTGTTCCTCGCGGCGCCGGGAAGCGAAAACGCCATCACCGGCACGACGCGCACCGTGGTGTACATGGGCAACGTGCTGGATATGTTCGTCGATGTCAACGGCACATCGCTGCGCGCGGGCATCACCAAGGAGAACGTTGTCACGGAAAACGCGCCGGTCACATTTGCGGTCAAGCCGGACAGGATCCGGATACTGGAGGCGTGAGCATGAAGGGAAGAAAAAAGCGCTTTCAATGGGGCTACCTGTTGCTGGCCCCGGCGCTGGGCTTCATACTTTTCCTCGAGGGCTCGGCGCTGTTCATGATGATCGCCCAGAGCCTGGGCTTTCTGAACTATACCGGTGAGGATGCCTTCACCTTTGCCCACTGGCAGCAGCTGTTTTCCCGGAATTTCTTCGACAACCTGATGTATTCGCTGAAGATCGCGCTGCTGGCCTCCCTCATCTGCCTGGCGGTCGTGTATCCGCTGTGCCTCAGCATTCAAAAGATGCCCGGGAAAAAGACCTGGCTGTCGCTCTGGAAGATACCGCTGTTCATTCCGGCGCTGATCGCCTGTTCGCTGATGGGCAATATCATCGCCTACAACGGCGCGCTGAATACGGTGCTGCTGGCGCTGAAGGTGATCGACAAGCCGCTGTCCCTGAGAAACGACGCGTGGGGCGTCGGCGCGCTGCTCACCCAGGTGTGGAAGAACATCCCCTTTATGCTGCTGATACTGTATTCCGCCATCGAGGCCGTGCGCAAGGACGTGCTGGATGCCGGGCGGAACCTGGGCGCGGGCCGTGTGCGGCTGTTCTTTGAGGTCACGCTGCCCGTCACCATGCCCAGCGCGCTGGTCGCCACGATCATGACCTTCATCAAGGTATTCAACGATTATACCATATCCAAGGTCATGGGCCCGATCTATCCCAGCACGCTGTCGAACCTGATGCACAAGGCCGCCTACACGCTGAACGACTGGCACTCCGCCGCGTGTATCGGCTGCCTGATGGTGGTGACATCCATCATATTCGTGAAGCTGTATACCTGGCTGAGCGACCAGATCACCAGAAGGCTGTCGTAAGGAGGCGGTAACATGCAAGGCAATACGAATACAAAAACCGTGCCGTCGCCTGCGCGCCTGACGCGGAAGCTGCTTCGCATTCTGCTGCCGGCGGCGTTCATACTGATCTTTTTCGCGTGGATACTGATCCCGATGGCCTACACCGTGCTGTGGTCGGTGACGGATCCGAAGGCGGGGTGGGCCTACCCCAACGCGCTGCCCCTGGGATATTCGCTGGACACCTGGGAATACGTGTTCAAGTTCGTGAAGATCTGGGACCCCATCAAGAACAGCCTGCTCATCGCCCTTGCGACGACCGCGGTGGCCTTTCTGTTCTCCCTGCCCGCCGCCTATGCGCTGGGACGCCTGGATCTGAAGGGCAAGTCCCTGATCAAGAACCTGATCCTGCTGCCGATGATACTGCCGGGCATGGCCATGGCCATCTATGTGGGCCGCGTCATCAACCGCATGGGCCTGTCCGGTACCTATGCCGGCGTCATACTGGCCCACTGCCTTGGCGGGATCCCCTACATGCTGCGCGTGCTGATCGTCGGCTTCGAGGTGGTCCCGCAGGATATACTGGACGCCGCCGCCAACCTGGGCGGAGGCCCGGGCGTGCGCTTCCGGGAGGTCTACCTGCCGATGATCGCGCCGAGCGTGGTGTCCGGCGGCATATTCACGTTCATCAACAGCATGGAGGAGTTCACCATGACCTTCATCATCGGCCTGCCCACCATCAAGACGATCCCCACCGTGCTGTTCAGCTTCCTGGGCGAAAGCTATTCCGCCACGCGGGGCGCGGTGGTGACGCTGATACTGCTGGTCCCCAATCTCATTCTGCTGATGATCGTTGAAAAGTGCATCAAGACCGAGTACATGGGCGCGGCGCTTGGAAAAATGTAAAGCCGCGCCGCGAGGCATGCGCCTTCCCGTGCCGGCCATGACGGCATAATACAATGTGAAGAGGGTATAGTGTATGAAAAAGGAATATACAGGTCCCATGCGCCTGGCCCATCGTGGACTTGTGCAATACGCCCCGGAGAATACGCTCGGCGCTTTCGAAGCGGCGCTGGACCATGGCTTCGAGGGCATCGAGATCGACGTACAGCTTTCCGGGGACGGCGAGGTGATCGTCGCGCACGATCCGAATTTTACCCGGATGACGCTGGGATCGCCGACCAATCCCTCGAACCGGCGCATCCGTGAGATGACCGTGGCCGAGATCCAGGCGATCGACATCCCATACGCGAATCACCTGCTGCCCCGGGCGCTGCCGCCGCATACGGAGGTGGAGTCCATGGCGATCATGCCCAGCCGGCTGATGGGCCAGGAGAGCGGCAGCGATTATATCGATGCGCTGAGACGGGACCGGCGCATGACGCACCTGATGACGTTCGCGGAGTTCGACGCCTGGTTCTCCACGCGCGGGGAGCGGGCGCTCATCGAAATCGAGGTCAAGGCGCCGGGGATGATGCCGCGGCTGGCGGCGATTCTCAACGCGTCGCCAAACGTGGACCGCTATGTTCTGTTCTCGGGCGTTCCCGAATACCTGGAGGAAATGCAGGGCTATTGCGCGGAGCATGGCAGGCCGGGCGGCATCCGCCTGGGCGCCAACCTGCGCCAGGTCAACGAGCAGACGCTGGCGTTCGTGGATCGCGCCGACCTGTATGAGGTGGGCCTGAACGACCAGTGCTTTGGGCCGGACGAGGTGCGCCTGTTCGCGGACAGGGGCATCCGGGTGTTTTCCAACCTGGGCGACTACCCGGGTTGGTGGGAAAAGCTGGCCGAAAGCGGCTGCATGGCCTTCAAGACCAACTATGCCGAGGCCTATACCGACTGGTGGGAGGCGCGCGACCGCAGGCCATAGCGGCGCGTGGAGGCGACCACGCTCCGCCTGACTGACACAAAGAGGCCCTGCACCTTGGGTGCGGGGTCTCTTTGTTTACCGGATGTAGCGATTGTATTCGTCGCGCATGGCGCGCTGCTCCTCCCGGCGGCGGCGGGCCTCGGCGGCGCGGGCCTCCTGCTGGCGGATCTTCTGCCGGTCCTCGCGCATGATATAGGCAGCCTCGATCACCGAGATCACGCACAGCACCAGGATCAGGCGCTTGGTGATGTTGTTGTTGATGAACGCCATGGCCGAATTGACGCGGTCGATCAGAAAGAACACCAGGTACATTCCGGAGATGATGATCGCCACGTGGGGCACGATCTTGCGCAGCATGGGTGATTCCTCCTCAGTTGTCCACGATGGCGATGATATCGGTGGTGGGCCTTCCGCCGCCGCTGGGGTTGTTGACGATCGTGCCGCCGGCCACCATCACGGAGGTGTTGCCGCCGTCCATGTTGTAGGCGCGCACGCAGCCCAGCTCCTGCATCAGGGCGGCCAGCTCCTTCAGCGTCAGCCCGCTGGAGCCCTCCTGGCGCCCGTCCACCACCACGAAGCAGTAGTGGCCCGGCTCGAAATAGCCCAGAGCGGTGCGCGGGTTGGTGGGGCCGACGTCGGAATTGAACTTTGTCTTGGCCTTGCCGTCGCTGTCCAGCAGCCGGGGACCGAAGTTCCACGCCTGGTACGCGCCGGCGTTGATGGCGGCCTGGGCGTCGAAGGCGCTGGTGCCGTAGGTTTCCATGGTGCCGTCCCAGAACAGCACGCAGACATCCCGGTCCGGGTACTTGTCCGAGCGGTAGAGCTCGCCGTTGCGGATGACGATGCCGTCCGAACGGCCGCCGTAGTAATCGCCGTTGATGGCGATGATGCCGTTGATGTTCTTGCAGATGGTGGTGGCCCATTCACGGGTGCCCTGGCCGAAGGTGTCCTTGGCGAAGGCGGTGACCAGGTTGCTGATGTCGCGCAGGTAGATGTCCGCCACGTAGAACACCGCATGGTCCGAGCTGTAGCGCGCCAGGGTGATGTTCACGTTCTCGCTCTGATAGCCGGATTTGGATTTGATCACCTGGCCGTCGGTGAATTTGTCCGCGAACTTGTCGCCGAAGTAGCCGGGCACGTCGGTCAGCGAGAACGCCGCGGTGCTGGCCACGGTGGCGCCGTCCTCATCGTCCTGGCCTTCGGCCCCGGAATCGTCCGCGCCTTCGTCGGATGGCGCTGCGTCCGCATCCTCCGTGGCGACGGCGGGGACCTCGTCGGTATAGTCTTCGCCCATCGACACGTCGTCGCTGGTCATGCTGTTCAGGTCGATGCTCACGGCCGAACCGTCATCCTCCGAGGCCTCGTCGTCGTCCTTGTCGTTGACGGCGATCACGGCCTGCGCGCCCGCCGCCTCGCGGCTGGACACCGCGCCCACGGATTTTTCGCGGCGGGGCAGCACGTGGTGGAACAGCGCGAACACCAACAGGGAGAGCACGATCAGCAGCAGATCCGCCGTAAGCACCATCCACAGGGGCTTTGGCCGCTGGCGGTATTGCCGGGAGAGCCAGCCGGCGCCGCGCGGGGCGGGCGTCCTCTGGCTTCTGTTCACGGTGCTGCGCTGTCCCGTCCGGCTTATGCCGGGACGGTAGGCGGGTTGATTCGTTCCAGTCTTCATCCGCGTTGCTCCTTGAGCTGCCGAAGCATTGTATATGTTACATTATAATGTTTTCAACCGATACAGGAAAGCAAATAACGCGAGGTTTAACATTTATTTCATCGTAAGGGGCAAAGGGACCTCGTCGCGCCGCCGCGATCACACGGTGGGCCGGCTGTCATCCACAAAGGCAGGGCTGTCCTGAATAAAGGGGACGGACCAGCGCCCCTGGAATCCGTCCGGGTATTCCGCCAGGATCACGGCCCGGTCGCAGCCGTCGAAGTGCCTCCAATCCAGGGCGATGCTGTCTTCGTGGGCCAGCGCGCGCAGCCATTCGGCGGAAGCGGCGGGGGTTGCCGCGGCGCAGCGGTAGCGACGGTCCGGATCGCGCAGGCCCTCATTCTGTGAAAACACCGTTTTCTCCAGCTCGAGGGTGATGGAGGATGGCGCGGCGCAGCCCCTGTGAAGGATCCGGAGGGCGATGAGATCGCCCGCCGCGACGGGACTGCCGTCGAACAGCCGGCACAGCCCGGACTGGTATTCGACCATCAGCAGCGACCGGCGGTCGCATTGCGTGAACCGGTCGAATTCGTCCTGGATCCCGCGCAGCTCGCCGGGCAGGCAGGCCGGGGCGACGGATTCCGGCGCGTCGCCCCCGGCGAAGCGCGGGTCGCCGTCCAGCGCGGCGGCGCGCAGCAGGGCGGCCTTCATCTCCGCGGCGGTGGTGAAGCGTTGCTCGTACTCCGGGGAAATGGCCTGGAGTATGCACCTGCCCACAGCCGTCTCCAGGAAGTCCTGCCGGCGGCTTTCCAGCAGGGCGGAGATATCGCCGGTGAAGGCGGGGAGCGCGTTGCCGCTTTGCCGGTCCCTGCTTTCGAGGTACATTCGCGCCAGCACCATTCCCAGCCCAAACAGATCGCCCGAGAAGATGGAATTGGCGTGATCGTCTGCGCTGTGAGGGTATTCCCAGCCCAGGCGGATCGTGGTCTCAGGGAAGGTCGGGAATATGATGCCGGATGCCGCCATGGACAGCAGGCGGGCGGAGCTGAAGTCCCCGAGCCGGAACTGCCCGTCGCGATCCAGCAGGATGTTGTCGAAGCGCACGTCCCCGTGGCGAACGGCCCTGGCGTGAAGGGCGGCCAGCGCGGAGCAGATCTCCACGCCGAGCCTGACGACATCGCCCCCGCGATAACGCGAAAGCGGCAGCAGCGCCTGGGTGAGCATCAGTATACAGCGCGACCCGTCTTCGCCCACAATGTCCCAATCCTCGATGGCGGCGATGTTCGGGCAATCCGACAGCCTGCCCATGATGAAGGGCTCGAAGGCCAGCTCCAGGGTCATGCTGTCCGCATCGCGATACTGCCCGGGCCTGTGGGCGAAGGGCGGCGCGGAGCTGTCGATGGGGCAGAGCTTCAGCACCCGGTACTGCGTCGGGGAATCGGAGCGCTGGCGCTTCATCAGAAACGTGTATCCGCGGCCGCCCGCGCCGAGCATGTGGCAGAGCTCCAGCCCGCGCCACGGGTCCGGCGCGCCGTCCTGATTCCCGTCCTCCTCCGACAGTGCGTCGCGCACGGCGGCCTCCAGATCCATCAGCGTGCGGCAGTACCGGGCCAGCGCCTGGCTGTCCCTGTAGTTGCCCAGGCTTTCCAGGATATCCAGGGCCTCGGAGAAGCGCCGGGTATTCGCCAGACGCAGCGCCGAGTCATAGGCGGCTTCGATAATAACTGGATTTTGCATGGCTATCCTTTCCAATCGGCAGTGGCTTCGCGGGTGGGGCAACGGGGCGTCGGGAGACGGATCGATCCCGGCGTGGCGCCGCCCTTCTGTCACGGAGTCTGTTCCTGGGCTTTGGCCTCCTCGATATAGCTGCCCTTGATGGTTTCCTCAAGGGGGACCGGCAGGCGATTGTGGTCGTCGAAATCGGGATCATTGAATATCAGAGGCAGTTCATCGTTGCCATAGAATTGAAGCGAGTTTATAGCCCATGCGCGATTGAGAAGATCTGTCACGTCTGCGCCGTTTTCATAATACATAGCTGACGCCCAGCATGGCGTTGATATCCAGCTGGAAGACGGGCCCTTTGATGTCTTCCCGACCGCTCATGACGCGCCAGGCATCGTAATAGGCATAATCGTGTATCAAAACCTGGATGGGCTCGCCGGAATCCTCGGGCGTGCACTCAAACAGAAAGTAGTCATCCGCTTCGGTATAGACCGTGTAGTCCATGTAGCCCTGATCATATCCGTCCGTCACCCAGTCATACAATTCACACTCTGTCAGGCGAACGCTGCCGGACAGGAAAGGACGGGCGAATTCGGCAAAGCGCTGCTCCCGCAACGGGGAATCGGCCGGGCTGGTCTGGTAGTATTGAATGAGGAACAGGAACAGCAGGTGTTCCGAATCGGGCAGGGGCCGGATGTACCAGGATTGCATGTAATAATTCGTATACAATGTGGTTGCGCAGGCCATGTGCTCCATAAAGGGCTCGTAGGACAAATAACGGCAGAAGCCCACGCCTACCGTCGTATCGTCCATTGGCTGGCAAGTGCCGGCACGGGCAAATAAATCCCAGTTTGCATCCTCGGACTTGCGCATGAACATTTCATAATACTCCGCATCCGTCGCATTGTGATAGGTTTTCCAAAGGGAACCGTCGTAGGAGGGAGGCGCTTCGTACATGCCTTCCTGGTTTTGGAGGCGATCGAGCCATGCGAGCTGGGCAGACGATTCCGCATTCGCCGGAGCCGGGCAAAGGCCAATCACTGCCAAGAGAAGGGCGGCGGCCAGGATCAGCGCCAGCAGACCGATGGGCATGGAGACGGATAGACGGTGTTCAATGCAGACCTGCTGTCTGGTATCGTATTTCATAGCTCATACCCTCCTGCTGCCACTTTGTCGGGTGAGCGGTTTGTCGTTCCCTTCATCGCTCCTGCTGCGTCCGCGGATTCTCTTCACTCGGGGCCTGGTTTATTGACGGACTGTCCGCCGGATCCCTGTGCAAGCGCCCTGTCAGTCGTTCAGCCAGTCGTTGGCGTCGGTCCTGATAGTCGGATTCTTCTATCCCCAATACTTCCGATCGAGCGTCCGGTACTGCACTGCCTCCGCGATTTGTTCGTCGCCGATCCTCTCCACGCCGTCCAGGTCGCAGATGGTGCGGGCGACCTTGAGTATCCGGGTGTAGGCCCGGTTGCTCAGCTTCATCCGCTCGGTGGAGGCGTTCAGCAGCTCCTGGGCGCTTGGCGTCATTTTGCAAACCGAGGACAGCGTCCGCGCGTTCAGCTCGGCGTTGCAGTGGATGCCGGTATCGCCGTAGCGGGCGCGCTGGACCTCCCGCGCGGCCTCGACCCGCGCGCGGATGGCGTCGCTGGATTCGGACAGCTCCGTGTCCGCCAGGCGCTCGGCGGGGATGGATTCCACCTCGATGTGCATGTCGATCCGGTCCAGCAGCGGGCCGGAGACCTTGTTCAGGTAGCGGCGTATCTCGTTCGGCGTGCAGCGGCACTGCTTGGTGCGGCTGCCCAGGTTGCCGCAGGGGCAGGGGTTCATGCTGCACACCAGCACGAAGCGGGAGGGATAGGTGGATTGGGCGTTGACGCGCGTGATGGTCACGAAGCCGTCCTCCATGGGCTGGCGCAGCGCCTCCAGCACGTTCCGCTGGTACTCCGGCAGCTCGTCCAGGAACAGCACGCCGTTGTGGGCCTTGCTGATCTCCCCCGGCGTGGCGTTCTGGCCGCCGCCCACCAGGCTGGCGTGGCTGGCGGTGTGGTGGGGCGAGCGGAAGGGCCGCTCGGTCAGCAGCCCGCTGGGCGGCACCGAGCCGGCCACGGAGTGGATGCGCGTGGCCTCCAGCGCCTCCTCGAAGGTCATGTCCGGAAGGATCGTGGGCATGCACCGGGCCATCAGCGTCTTGCCGGAGCCCGGCGGGCCGATGAGCAGCACGTTGTGCCCGCCCGCGGCGGCGATCTCCAGCGCACGCTTGGCCTTGCTCTGGCCCTTCACATGGCAGAAGTCCTCGGCGAACCGGCGCTCGTGGATCAGCTCGCGGTAGGGCACGGGGTGTATGGGCTCGATGGGGATCCGCCCGGTCAGGTGGCGGGCCGCCTCCAGCAGCGTGCGGGCGGGGTAGATCTCCGCCCCCTCGATGCAGCGCAGCTCCGCGGCGTTTTCAGCGGGCACCAGGAAGCGGCGCACGCCCCGCTGCATGGCGGAGATCACCATCGGCAGCGCGCCGCGCACGGGCCGCACGCCGCCGTTCAGCGACAGCTCGCCGAATACGCACATGTCCTCGAGGGCCGACTGGCCGATGCTGCCCATGCAGCACAGTATGCCCAGCGCGATGGGCAAATCGAAGGCGGGGCCCTCCTTCTTCTGGTCGGCGGGGGCCAGGTTCACGATCAGCCGCTCCGCCGGGAAGAAGAAGCCGCTGTTCTTCAGCGCGGTGCGCACCCGCTCGCGGCTCTCCTTGACCGAGGCGTCCGGCAGACCCACGATCTCGAAATACACCATGCCGTGGGACATGTTGACCTCGACATCCACGGCGAAGCCGTCGATGCCGGACAGGCCGCAGCTGTGTATCAATGACAGCATGATGAACCCCTCCCATCTCTGATACCATTATAAGGGATATGGCCCGGCATGGCAAGCGTCAATCCGCGTCGCCGCCCGGGTGGGACATTTGCTTCCGGTAGGCCCGGGGCGACAGGCCCATCTGCCGCCGGAAGGCCGCGGAGAAGTGCTCGATGGAGGAGAAGCCCAGCCGCTCGGAGATCTCGGTGACCGACAGGCGGGTATTCTCCAGGAACTGGGCGGCGGCGGCCATGCGTGCCTCAGTCAGCTTCTGGGAAAAGGTCTTGCCGAAGTGGGCCAGCAGCAGCCGCTGGGTCTGGCGCACGCTCAGGTTCAAAAGCCCCGCCAGCTCGCCCAGCGTCAGCGTGCGATAGCGATAGAAGAAGGCGTCCTCCAGGATGGGCATGAAGCTGTCGCGGGTGAGCAGCGGCGGCGTCTGTGCCCTGGCTCCGGCCTCCCGCCGGTACAGCCGCGCCAGCTGGATCAGGATCTCCCGCAGCAGTGTCTCCGACATCTCGCGGCTGTCGCACTGGCTGTGGCGGTTCTCCTCCACCAGCCGGTCCAGCAGGCGGAAGACCGTGCTGTCGTCCCGTCCGATCCAGAACAGCGTCTGCGCGAACAGCAGCATCGGGTCGCCGGGCGGATGGGCGATGGGGCGGCAGTTCAGGTACAGGCAGTATTCGATCACCGGGTCCGCGGGGTCGGACACCTGCATGTGCACCACGCCCGGGCCCGTGACGTACAGCATGCCCGGCCCCACGTCATAGGTCGCCCCGGCGACGGTCACCGTGCCCCGGCCCCGGTGGGTGTAGTGGATCTCATAGCTGACGTTGGAGTGCCGGTGGGCCGCGATGATCGGCCGCAGCTGCTCGATGCGCACGTGCACCGGCGACACCAGCAGCGGGCCCAGTTCGAAACGGCCCGAGAAATCGTAGGTCTCCGTAGCCACCGCGACGCGCCTGTCCATCGTTCTCACCTCCCCTTTGATTATAGCGCGTTTTTGTGTGTAACGGACATGAATTTGCGCGAAAACGACATATTTAACACAAACACGTCGGCTTTTTCTCTAAAACCACACCGGCGCATGGTGCTATACTGAGCATGACGTGGGGAAGGCATCTCCCCAGGCATACAGACGCGAGGAGGGCGGCCACATGGATAAGAAGATTCTCGGCGCGATACTGCCGGGCAACAGCACTGTGGAACTGAAGGAATTTGACATGCCCAGGCCCGGCCACGGCCAGGTCGTGGTGAAGACGAAGGCCTCCACCATCTGCGGCAGCGACATACGCTGCATCTACCGGGCGCACGTGGGCAAGGGTCCGGAGGGCTACCAGCCGGGCATGATCGCCGGGCACGAGCCCTGCGGCATCATCGTCGAGGAGGGCGAGGGCCTGAAGCGCTTCAAGAAGGGTGACCGGGTGATCGTGTACCATATCTCCGGCTGCGGCGTGTGCTATGACTGCCGCCGGGGCTACTACATCTCCTGCAAGAGCCCGCACCGCGCGGCTTACGGCTGGCAGCGCAACGGCGGCATGGCCCCCTATATGCTGTGCGACGAGAAGGACCTGATCGCCCTGCCGGACGAGCTTTCCTACGAAGACGGCGCGCAGGTGGCCTGCGGCTTCGGCACCTGCTATGAGGCGCTGATGAAGATCGGCGTATCCGGCAACGACCGGGTGCTGGTGACCGGCCTGGGCCCGGTGGGCCTGGCGACGCTGATGCTGGCCAAGGCCATGGGCTGCGATATGACCATCGGCACCGA
>CACYWI010000009.1 GCA_902778045.1 uncultured Eubacteriales bacterium | reverse complement strand
TCCACGATCAGGCCGGTGATGCCGCTGTGGGCCTCCATCGCCGTGACCAGGCCCTTCATCTCCAGCGCCCGCTTCAGCCGCGCCCTGCGGATATCCGGCAGCGACAGCTCGGCGCGCGCCCGCTCCTCCATGGCCTTGTACTTCGGGTCGCTGGAGTACGGGAATTCCACCAGCCGACCGCCGTAGGAGGCCAGGATCGTGGCCACCTCGTCGCGGATGGGCCGCTGGAAGCCGTTCACCCAGTCGTCGCCGTGTACCACGATGTCCGGGTGGTACTTCTCCAGGTTCTTGCGGTAGGACAGGGAATCCTGCTCCACCACCCTGTATACGCCGGCGATGTTCTCAAACATCACCCTGCGCTCCGAGGCCGGCACCAGCGGGAACCGCTTGTAGGAGGTCACCGCCTCGTCCGACAGCACGCCGATGATCAGCCGGCCCAGCCGCGCCGCGCGGTGCAGTATCGCGATGTGCCCGCTGTGCAGGATGTCCGTGGAGAAGCACATGTAAACCGTGCGGTCCTCCACCGCCTTCAGCCGGGCGGACACCACGGCCAGGTCCTCCGGGTTGTCGATCTCCGCGCACAGCTGGTTCTGCACGTCCAGCGGATAGATGTCCAGCGTCTCGCCGATCTCGTTCAGCGCGTTCTCGGCATACACGCGGGTGTTGCCCGAATCGCAGAACTCCACGATCTTGTTGAGCCATGCCTGCCAGTCCTTCTTCAGCAGCTTGTACAGCGGCTGGGCGGCCATGGCGTCGTTGAAGAACTCGATGCCCACCTTCACGACCTTGCCGTCGTGGATCACGGCCTTGAAGTCCTTCTCCGGCAGCGCCAGCGTGGAGGACACGGTCATGCAGCTGGTCTCGCTGGCGCAAACGGCGTCGAACACGCTGTTTTCAAACACCAGGTCGCCGTGCATCAGCAGGATGTCGTCGTCCAGGTACTCCCGGGCGCAGTAGATGCTGTAGATGTAGTTCGTCTCCCGGTACACGGGGTTCTTGACGAACGTGTAGTGCAGCGGACAGTAGTTCACCAGCACGCTGTCGAACAGGCCCGTGGTCATCACGACCTCGGTGATGCCCGCCTCCGCCAGCTGCTTCAGCTGCCGGGAGAGTATCGTGTCCTTCGCGGAAACCTCGGTCATGCACTTCGGGTGCTCGCTGGTCAGCACGCCCATGCGGCTGCCCATGCCGGAATTAAGGATCAATGCTTTCACGGTTGTACCGTCCTTCCATCAGGTAGATTATGAACCATACTGCGACAATGCTGCGTCCGTCCCGGCGACGCCTGAATGCGGCGCGCCGCGTCGGCCGCAGCGCATTGTGCGATATGGAATTGTCGCTAAACGGGGCGGGGCTTACTTGTCCTGGTCGTCGAACACCTGGACGTCAGCTTCCTTCTCCTTGTGGGCGTCCACGTCGATGCCAAGCTTGTCCTGGACCTTCTTCTTGGCGCGGCGCCAGTAGATGGCGACGAACGCGCCGACCGCCACCACGATGCCGGCGATGGCCTGGATCAGGTAGGAGGACACGGAGGGATCCACATAGGCGTGCGCCGTGCGGGGGGTGGCCAGGAACACGAGGGCAAAGTAGGCGATGCCTGCGAGCTTCCAGCTGAGGTTGGTGATTTTCTTCATGGTATTCTTCCTTTCTGCGTTACGCGTTGTGCTTCTTCTGTTGTTCAACGACCGCTTTCAGTATGGCCTTGGCCGATACCGGCGCGCTGTCGGGGAAGTTGGCGATCAGCTCGTCGCGGATGCCGCGGATGCGCTCCGTCCAGCCCTGGGTATCGCCCAGGATGCTCTGGATGGCCTCGCCGGCCTTGTCCACGCCGTTCATTTCAACCTGTACGCCGATCTGGCTGCGCAGGCGCAGCTCCTGGGGTTCGATGCCCAGCTTGACGTAGTCGGGGTTATTGATCTTCGGCGGCGTGTTCACGAACACGCAGGGCCGCAGGGTGACGAAGGAGAACTCGGTGGCCGTGCCCGACCAGTCGGTAATGACCACGTCGGAGGCGTAGATGGATTCATTGGAGGTGAAATCCGTCTCGAACACCAGGTCGCCGCCGTCATAGTCCTTCCAGCGGTGCATCAGCTCGTCCATGCGGGGCTTGTAGCGCTTCATGTACTCCGGATGGGGGCGGACCTTCACGTCCCAGCCGTGGCCCAGCATGCTTTTGAGCAGCGGATCGATGCAGCTGTCAAGAATGTTGTCCTCCTGCCAGGAGGGGGCGATCAGTATCCGCGGGCGCGCGCCGGGGGCGGTGTTCATGGCCTGGAAGGCCTTGTACATGCTGTCCAGCTGGCAATAGCCGCAAACCTCAAGCTGCTTGGGCGGCAGACCCGCCAGTTCCTCGCTCTTGCGGATCTCGGCGATCTGGAAGTCGCCCACACACAGGATCTCGTCGTAGTGGTCGAACGCGCCGGTGTGCACCACCATGTGGGTGCTGAGCGGATAGTGGAACATGTAGACGTAGCGGATGTCCTTGCGCACATAGCTGCGCTTGTAGTGGTAATTCTCCAGGTCCGTCATCGTCATGACCACCACGTCGGCATCCAGCTTCATGAAAAGCGTGATCAGCCTGCGGGGCCCGATGTAATAGGCCTTCAGCTTGTCGTTCTTTTCGGCCAGCTGGAAGATATCGTCGTTCGGGTCCGAGGTGATGTAGTGGATCGTGACGTTGGAGCGGGCGAAGATCTCCTCCATGACCGGCATGAAGTATTTGCGGAAGCCCTTGGATTCGGAATAGAACACCAGGTGCTTGTTGGCCACGCCGAAGAAGCGCTTGTAGTCCTCCTTCTCGCGCTTGCGCAGCACCTTGTCCTCCTTGGGGTCCGCGCTGGCGCCCAGGTTCTTCAGCTTCTCCAGCTCCTCGCGGGTTTCCTCCAGCGCCTTGTAGTCCACGTGCTTCCTGGGGTCGATCATCTTGTTCAGGATCCACTGCACCAGCACGGCGGAGATGTTGCTGGCGATCCAGTACAGCGCCACGCCCGCGGGCACGAAGTAGCCCAGGTACAGCGACAGGCCCACCGAGAAGGCGAGCGTGCCCCACTGGGTGCCGGCGTTCTGCTCGTGCTGCAGCGGATTCAGCTTGTTCTGCATCAGCGACAGGAACAGGGAGCTCAGACCCGTGGCGATGGGGATCAGCAGGTACAGCGGGCCCATTTCAGAGGCGATCCAGGTCAGGTCCACGCCCACGAAATAGGTGCTGAAGCCCTCCAGCGCGGGATAGCTGGCCTGGTAAGCGGCATCCACCTGGGCAAGCAGCTGCGCGCCGCCGCCCTGGCCGATGGCCCGCAGCAAGCGCAGCTGGGCCTGGTTGGCGGCGGGATCGAAGCCGAACAGCTGGCCGCCGGCGGTCAGGTAGGCGTTGATGCAGTCGCCGTTCAGGTGCAGCAGGTAATTCATCGGGTGGTAGATCACCTCGATGACACCCATCAGTATGATGATCTGTATCGCCAGCGGCACCAGGCTGGCCAGTGGGTTGTACTTTTCCCGCTTGTACAACGCGGCCTGTCCTTCGGCGATGGCGTCCTTGTCACCGTAATGCTTGATGTGCAGCCGGTTGATCTCGGGCTGCATCTTCACGACCTTCAGGCCATTGCGGTGAACCCAGATGCTCACCGGCATCAATATGACCTTGCTGATCAGCGTGAAGACAATGATGGTCAGGCCATAATTCTTCACCACGGCATAGCACAGGCCCATGATTGCGCCCAGCGCCGTGCCGATGGCAGAGATCACTGCTTGCATCCAATTCATCCTTCCTTCATAGACGGTCTAACTTTCCATCAATCATTATACATGAAGCCTTTGACTATGTCAATTTCTGTGGCGGTCATAACCAGAAACTTTATCAAGACTTGACGTTTTCGCGCCATGTGTGCGTGTTGACGATTCGCCTGCGCTGTGTTAAACTTAATCAGAAAGGGTGATTGTGAGTATGAATAAGAAGAAGGCCGGCATCACGCTGATCCTGCTGCCGGTGCTGCTGATCGTGTTTACGCTGTTCGTGTATTCGCCGGTTTCCGTGTACCTGGGGAACCAGATCGAATACGCCTTCTCGATCTTTGATTTCCTGCCCTTCGGGCTGCTGCTGGCGCTGGCCGGCGCTGCGGTGGTGGTCGGCCTGTGGCTGCTGCTGCCGGGCAAGGGCAAGGATGTGCTGGCCGCGGCGCTGTTCGGCGCGGGCGTGGCGCTGTTCATCCAGGGCAACTTCCTGAACCCCGATTACGGCGTGCTGGACGGGCGCGGCGTAAAGTGGAGCGAATACACGGGCTACGCCATCGCGAGCACCGCCGTGTGGGTGGCGCTGATCGTGATCGCCGTGGTGCTGATCCTGATCAAGCGGGACATGATGCGGAAGGTGGTGCGCTACGGCGCGCTGCTGCTGACGGTCTACCAGCTGGTCATGCTGGCCATGGTGAACATCAGCTATCCGATCGAGCCGCGCATGAACGAGTTCGTGGTCGGCGCGGAGAACGCGTCCACGCTGTCCTCCAACAAGAACACCATCCTCATACTGGCCGACGCCTGCGATACCTCCTATTTCCAGCGCATACTGGATGAGTGCCCGGAGGATGTGGCCGATTGGGATGGCTTCGTGTACTACTCCGACTTCGTGGGCTCCTACTCCAAGACCCGCATGAGCGTGCCCTACATGCTGACGGGCAAATGGTACGAGAACGAGCAGACCATGGAGGATTTCGTAAATTCAGCCTACAGCGACGTGTACCTTTGGGACGCGCTGAAGGCGGCGAATTACGATCTGGGCATCTACACCCACCGCGAGTTCCTGAACGAGGACCTGGTTGGGGTGTACGACAACCTGATCGCCACGCCGCTGATCGTAGCCGATCACTTCGGCCTGGCCAAGCAGTGGCTGAAGCTGGCCTGCTTCAACTACGGGCCGCAGCTGGCAAAGCCCTGGTTTGAGTTCTATACCGGCGATTTCAGCCAGTATTACGGCGCGAAGAACGGCGCGGAGATCTACAAATCCCGCAACGAATACTTCTTCGAGCGCGTCGCGGGCGACTTCGAGCTGACGGACAAGAACGCCTTCCGCTTCTACCACATCCGCGGCTCCCACCTGCCCTGCAACATCGATGCGGAGGGCAACTACGTGGGCGACTGGAACTCCAACGCCTATGACCAGACCCGGGGTGTGTTCAAAAACCTCACGGCGTTCTTCAACAAGCTGAAGGACATGGGCATCTATGACGACGCCACCATCATCGTCACCGCCGACCACGGCCGGTTCGACGAGGGCCTGGCCTTCCCGACCTTCGTGATCAAGCAGCCCGGCGCCCACGGCGCGGTGTCGGTGTGCGATACCCCGGCCTCCCAGACGGAGCTGCACGCCACGATCCTGCAGTGCGCGGGCCTGGAGGTGCCGGAGGGCATGACCTCCATATTCGATCTGGATCCCGATTCGGATTATCCGCGCCGCTTCCTGTACTATCCTACCAGCTACCACAACCGCGGCTTCCTGCCCGACCTGGAGGAGTATACCATCACCCGGGGCCTCAAGGCCGAGGCCACCGGCCGCTGGTTTACCCGCACGGGCGTTGAGGAAAAGTAACCCGGCGCGGGAAGACCTGAAGCAAGATATTATATAGACAGAGCCAATATTTCCAAGCGGGATATTGGCTCTGCTGTGACCGGACAGATCTACCATTACTGTATGAAACAGAGGCGCATGAACCGTGAAGAAGAGGCAGACCGGCGGTATACGCATTCTGGAGCCGCTTGCGCTGATCGTGTTCACATTGTTCATATACGCGCCGGTGACCGTATACCTGGGCAATCAGACTGAGTATGATTTCGCCCTGGCCGATTTCCTGCCCTACGGGCTGCTGCTGGCCGTGCCCGGCGCGCTGGTGGCGATCATACTATGGCTGGCGTTGAGAGGACGGGCCAGGGATGCCTGGTCAGCGGCGCTCTTCGGGATCGGCGCGGCGCTGTTCCTGCAGGGCAATTTCCTGAATCCCGATTACGGCGTGCTGGATGGCCGCCGCGTGCAGTGGGGGCAATACGCGCTCTACGCGGCGGGCAATACCGCGATTTGGACGGCGCTGGTCGCAGGCCCTGTGCTGATGGCGCTGAAGGACCGCGGAACGATATGCCATATCACGCGGTGGTGCGCGCTGTCCATGATAGCCTATGAAGCGATCGTGCTGGCCGTGACGGTCGCCGTGACGCCGGTGCAGCCACATCGCAACGCGTTTGTGGTGGGGGACAGGAACAGCACCACGCTGTCCTCCAATCGGAATACCATCGTATTTCTCGTGGACGCCTGTGATACGGACTATGTCAGGCGCATACTGGACGATGCGCCTCAGGACATGGCGGACTGGGACGGCTTTGTCTATTACCCGGACTTCGTGGGCTCCTATTCCAAGACCCGCATGAGTGTGCCGTATATACTGACGGGGAAGTGGTATGAGAACGATCGGACCATGGAACAGTTCGTGCAGGATGCCTATGAAGATGTGGCGCTGTGGGACACGCTGGCCGAAGCAGGCTATGACATCGGCGTATATACCCATCGCGAATACCTGAACGAAGGGCTGGTGGGCAGGTTCGGCAACCTGATCGCCACGCGCCTGGTCGTGGCCGACCCGATCGGACTGGCGCGCCAGTGGCTGAAGCTGACCTGCTTTAACTACTGTCCGCATCTGTTGAAGCCTGCCTTCGAGTTTTACTCCGGTGATTTCAGCCTGTACTACGGCGCGGAGAACGGCGAGGAGATCTATGGATCGCGAAACAAGACCCTGGCAAAGCGGGTGGACGGAGAACTGAAGCTGACGGAGAAAAACGCGTTTCGGTTTTACCATGTGCGGGGCTCCCACCTGCCCTGCGACATGGACGCGGAGGGGAATAATGTGGGGGACTGGAAGTCCAATGCCTACGACCAGACCCGGGGTGTGTTCGGCATACTGACCCGGTTCATGAACCGCATGAAGCGGCTGGGTATCTACGACCGGTCGACCGTAATCGTCATGGCCGATCACGGCCGTTTTGACGAGGGATTGTCCTATCCCGCCTTTCTCATCAAGCGTCCCGGTGCCCACGGCGCGGTGAAGGTGTGCGATACGCCGGCCTCCCAGACAGAGCTGCACGCCACGATCCTACAATGCGCGGGGCTGGAGGTGCCGGAAGGGATGACCTCCATATTCGATCTGGATCCCGATTCGGATTATCCTCGGCGCTTTATGTACTATCCCATCAGCTACAATAACCGGGGCTTCCTGCCGGACCTGGAGGAGTATGCGGTCTCACGGGGCCTGAAGGCCAGGGCCACAGGCCGCTGGTATACCCGCCTGGGCGTTGTGGAGAAGTGATCGAAGCAAACGACAATGATAAAGGGGACGGTTCCCTGTTCCGACTGGAATGGGGAACCGTCCCTTTTTCCGGGAAGCTATTTCAGGAATCCGCTGATGATCTGCTCCTCGGCCTCCTGCTCGGTCAGTCCCAGGGTCATCAGCTTGGTCAGCTGCTCGCCGGCGATCTTGCCGATGGCGGCCTCGTGCACCAGGGCGGCGTCCACGTCGTTGGCCTCCAGGCCCGGCACGGCCAATATGCGGCCCCGGTCCATGATGATGGAATCGCACTCGGTGTGGCCGCTGCATGGCGCGTTGCCCACGATCTTGGCGTCGAAGCGCTGGAAGGAATCATCCCTGGCCACGGAGCGGCTGACGACATCCGCGCTGGCGCCTTCGCCGTTCAGGTTCACCACATAGGTGCTCAGCGCCCGCTGATGGCCGTGGGTCATCAGCCGCTCCCGCACGATCAGCTTCGCGCCGGCGTCCAGCTCGGCGGTAGTGGTGCGCTCGGTGTCGTCCACGCCCTTGATCTGGGCCATCTCCATCTCCATATAGGAGCCTTCCCGCATGTACACCTCGGTGCCGGGGTTCAGTATGCGCTTGCCCTCGCCGTCGCCGGAGCCGTAGTGCTTTTCCACATACTTGACCCTGGCGTTTTTCCCCACGTAGAAGCGGTGGATGCCGTCGTGCTCGGAATCGGCCATGCCGCAGTTGTCGATGCCGCAGCCGGCGATGATCACCACGTCGGCGCCTTCGCCGATGTAGAAATCGTTGTACACGACCTCCTTCAGGCCGCTCTGGGTCATCACCACGGGGATGTGCATGCTCTCCCGGCGGGTGCCCGCCTTGATGTGGATGTCCAGGCCACTGACGTCGGTCTTGGGGGTGATTTCGATGTTCGCGGTGGAGCGCCTGCCCGCCGAGGCGCTGTTGGAGCGGATGTTGTACGCGCCGTCGGGGATGGCGTGCAGGTCCGCGATTTCCTCAAGCAGGTGCTTCTGAATGCTGTCCAGTTCCATCGGTCTGTCGCCTCCTTACAATGATTTGCGGCAGCCGGCCACCGCCGAGGCGGTGCCGATCAGCTCCGGCAGGACTTCCGCCCGCGGGCCCTGCCGGTCCACATGTCCGTCCCGCAGCACCACGATCTCGTCGGCGATGTTCAGGATGCGCTCCTGGTGGCTGATGATCATGATGGCGCTGTCGCGGATGTTCCTGCGCATGCCCTCGAATACCTCGATCAGGTTCTGGAAGCTCCACAGGTCGATGCCGGCCTCCGGCTCGTCGAACACGGATAGCGCCGTGCCCCGGGCCAGCACAGTGGCGATCTCGATGCGCTTCAGCTCGCCGCCGGACAGGCTGGCGTTCACCTCGCGGTCGATGTAGTCCCGGGCGCACAGGCCTACGGCGGCCAGGTATTCGCAGGCGTCCGCGGGCGTGAGCTCCTTGCCCGCGGCCAGGCGCAGCAGGTCCAGCACCCGCAGGCCCTTGAAGCGCACCGGCTGCTGGAACGCGAAGCCGATGCCCAGCTTCGCCCGCTCGGTGATGCCCAGAGCGGTGATGTCCCGGCCGTTCAACAGGATCTGGCCCGCGGTGGGCTTCTCGATGCCCATGATCAGCCGGGCCAAAGTGGATTTGCCGCCGCCGTTGGGGCCGGTCACCACGATCAGCTTGCCGTCCGGCAGGGTCAGGCTTACGTCCCGCAGGATCTCCCGGCCCTCGCCCGCGGCGTCCACCTCGAAGGACAGATGCTTCAGCTCAAGCATGGATATACACCTCAATTACAGTTTTTCCGGAATACTTTTTTTATTATAACGCGCTATTGAAAAGAATACATTGATTTGCACCGAAATTTGGCGAATGGATGGCGATTTCTTTGACAGGTTTGCCATGGATGTGGTAGAATGAATCATCAACCGCTTCAAGGGAGGCTGAAACCGTGTCAGAGATTACCACGGGTGTGCAGATCGTGCTGCCCCAGCACTGCAACGGCTACAAGAACCCCCGCCTGTTCGGAGGCCAGATGATGGCCTGGATCGACATCGTGGGCGGCGTGGCGGCCCGGCGCTATACCCATAGCGCGGTGACCACCGTTTGCGTGGACAACCTGAACTTTCTGAATCCCGCCTATCTGAACGACACCGTGGTGCAGGAGGCCCGGGTGACCTGGACGGGCCGCACCTCGCTGGAGGTGCGGGTGGACAGCTATGTGGAGCGGCTGGACGGCAGCCGGGAGCCGGTGAACCGGGCGTACATGGTGTTCGTGGCCCTGAACGACCGGGACGAGCCCATCCCCGTGCCGCCCTTCACCCCTGAGACCGACGCCGAGCTTCGGGAATACGAAGCCGCGCAGGAGCGCCGCAGGATACGCTTGGGACGCTGACGACCGATTTGAAAGGAGAGAGTGACCAATGAGCAGGACATGGTTGATTACGGGCTGCAGCGAAGGCGGCATCGGCGCGGGCATCGCCCGGGCGGTGCTGCGCCGGGGCTACAACGCGGTGGTGACCGCGCGCAGCCTGGACAAGGTGCAGGGCATCGTGGCGGACTATCCGGATACCGCCCTGGCGGTGACCCTCGATGTGACCCGGCAGGAGAGCATCGACGCGGCGGTGAAGGCCGCCGAGGCGCGCTTCGGGCAAATCGACGTGCTGGTGAACAATGCCGGCTACTGCTATCGCTCCTCGGTGGAGGAGGCGGACCGCGCGGGCGTGGACAGGATGTACGAGACGAACTTCTTCGGCCCCGTCGCGCTGATCCAGGCGGTGCTGCCCGGCATGCGCGCGCGGCACGACGGCGCGATCGTGAACGTCAGCTCCATCGGCGCGGTGCGCACCGGCGCGGCCTCCGGCTACTACGCCTCCACCAAGGCGGCGCTGGAGCTGATGAGCGAGGGCCTGGCGGCCGAGGTCGAGCCCCTGGGCGTGAAGGTGATGATCGTGGAGCCCGGCGCGTTCCGCACCCACTTCTACGATTCCTCGCTGAAGGGCGCGGCGCTGACCATCGGCGACTATGCCGATACCGCGTGGAAGCGCTCGCCGGAGAACGCGGTGAACCAGGGCAAACAGCCCGGCGACCCGGAAAAGGCCGGCGACGTGATCATCGACGCGCTGGAGAGCGAGAACCGGCCCCGCAGGCTGCTGCTGGGCAGCGACGCCGTGAAGGCCGTCCGCGGCGCGCTGGAGGCCAGGATCAAAGAGCTGGAGCAGTGGGCGGAGCTTTCCGCGCGCACCGATTTCTGAAAAGGAGAATGCGTCATGAGCATTGAGTTTGCGGGCAACAAATCCACCATTACCCCCGAGGGCGTGTTCATCATCGGCACCTACGATGAAAACGGCGTGCCCAACGCCATGAACGCCGCATGGGGCATGCAGAGCGACATGAACGAGATCACGCTGATGCTTTCCAAGCATAAGACCACCGAGAACTTTGAGAAGACCGGCGCGTTCACCGTGGCCTTCGGCACCGCGGATACCGTGCTGATCTCCGATTACTTCGGCGTGGAGACCGGCAAGAAGGTCAACAAGCTCGAAAAGGCGGGCTGCCATACCCACAAGAGCGCCCATGTGAACGCCCCGATCATCGAGGAATTCCCGCTGACGCTGGAGTGCAGGGTGAAGAGCTGGGACACCGAGACCGGCTATGTGATCGGTGAGATCGTGGCCTCACAGGCGGATGAGTCGATACTCACCGACGGCAAGGTGGACCTGGGCAAGCTGCGGCCCATCATATTCGACCCCTCCTTCAACGCCTATCGCGTGGTGGGCGAGGTGGTCGGAAAGGCCTTCAGCGACGGCCTGAAGCTGAAGTAAGGCGCCTGTACGACAAAACCGGGACCGGTCGGCTTGTCTCCGACCGGTCCCGGTTTTCTCGTTCAAATACGTCTATTTCTTCTTTCCGAAGATGGCCTGGAACAGCGTGCGCTCCAGCTTGCGCTGGCGCCCCTGCTTGGTGGTGGGGATGCCGGTCTTGCGGGCGATCCGCTGCTTCAGCGCGGTGATGCCCAGCGCGCGCTTCCAGCTGAAGGTGAGCCCGGGGATACGAAACTTCTTTTTCGTGGTCATGGTGCAGCCTCCTGTCGTTAAGGCTTGCAGTTCTTGCAGGCAGAGTAGCCCTGACTGATCAGCTCGGCCAGAGTGCTGTTGGATGTCGCCTTGTTCTTCGCGCTGATGCGCGCGGCATCCTTGCAGGTACTGCGGTGAACCTTCTTCGTGTTGGTGTTCAGTATGTAGCTGTCGGAATCGGAAGCCTTTGCCGCGAACGAGCTGCCGGAGGTGCTCGTCTTGACAGCGGTCTTGACTGTGGAAAGCCCCTTCACATGCTTGCTGACGCCGGCACTGTACTTCTTCAGCGTGCTGTAAGGCTTCTTCACTTTTTTGACGTGATAGCCGTATTTGGCCGTGCCCTTGACAAGATAGGTGCAGGATTGCCATTTGTAATGGCCCAGCATGTAGGCGTGAAGCTTCTGCAGCTTTGCCTTGTCCGACGCCTTGTGGGCGGTGATGCTGTATTGCTTGTGGGATTTGTTTGTCCAGGACAGCTTGTCCTTGCCGCCGTTGTTTTCGGAATAGGTGATTGCCGGCTTTGTTGTGGTGCAGGACTTTGATTTCACGGTAAAGCCTTTTCCCTTGGCGTAGCCTAACAGCTCGCCCAGAGTCGCTGCCGTTGCTGTTGAACCGATCATGGCCAACAACAGTGCAAAGGTCATGATCCTTATTAAGCGCCTCGTTTTCATGGATAACCCTCCTCCTCAGTCTCCCATGGATGCTTTGGGCTTGCCAGCCCGCCCCAAGGTCAGTATAACGCACTTTTGGGATTTTCGCAAGGGGAATCGCCGGCAAATAACGGTAACTGTGAGCATCGGTTGGAAACAGGCATTTAATCCGGTTGATACGTAAAGCATGGTGGCCTGGACGCTGTCGCGTCGGTGCAACGAAAAGGGAACCATTATGTATTCACGGATGGCGCTTGCGTTGGACGGCGCGCAAGGGCTCCGGATGCCCTGATGTGCGCCTGTGCCAAGTGCCGGGGATGATCTGCAGGGAAAAGTATTCCGACACCTTAACGCCCCGTTACTGTATAATGATGTGGATGAAATGGCATTGCATGCAGAAAAGGGGGATGGGCTTTGGATACGGTGACGGTCATTCTCGTCGTCGTCTGCGTCGTCATCATGGGCGCGGCGGCGGTGATGAGCTATAAGCGATAGGATGGTCCTGCGTCAATAAAAGCGCCGCGGCGGAAGCGGCGCTTTTGCATGTCGTGAAGGTCAGATCGTCTCGACCTTGATGAGATTCGTATTGCCGGACTTGCCATTGATCACGCCGCCGGTGATGACGATCCTGTCGCCCGGCTGCAGCCCCAGCTTCTGCTGGGCCAGCTGCGTGGCGACGAAGAACAGCACGTCGGTGGAGGTGTATTCCACGCTCAGGGCGGGGATGACGCCCCAGGACAGCGCCAGCTTGCGCATGGTCTGCTTGCTGGTCGTGACGCCCAGGATATCCACCGGCGCGCGGAATCGGGAGATCATCCGCACGGTGCTGCCCGACAGGGAACAGACCACGATGGCCTTTGCGCCGACGTCGATGGCCATGGCACAGGTGGCGTGGGATATGGCGTCCACCATGTTGTGGGTCTGGAACTCCGATTCGTGAAAGCGCTGGGCGTAGTCGATCTTCTTCTCGGTGGCCTCGGCGATCTTCGCCATCACCTGTACGGCCTCTACCGGGTGCTTGCCCGCGGCGGTCTCGCCGGAGAGCATCACGGCGCTGGTGCCGTCGTACACGGCGTTGGCCACGTCGGAAATCTCGGCGCGGGTGGGGCGGATGTTGTGGATCATCGATTCCAGCATCTCCGTGGCCGTGATGACCCGCTTTCCGATCAGGCGGCACTTGGTGATCAGCAGCTTCTGAACGGCGGGCAGCTCTTCATAGGGGATCTCCACGCCCATGTCGCCGCGGCCGATCATGATGCCCTCGCAGGCCTCGCAGATCTCCTCCACGTTGTCGATGCCGGACTGGTTCTCCAGCTTGGCGATCAGGCTGATACGCTCGCCGCCGTGCGCGTTCAGGAAGGAACGCACGTCAAGAAGGTCCTGCTTGCGGGAGACGAAGGAGCAGGCCACGTAATCGACGCCGTTTTCGATGCCGAACAGCAGGTCGGCCTTGTCCTGCTCACTGAGATAGACCTGGTTCAGCACCTTGCCGGGGAAGGACATGCTCTTGCGGTCGGAGAGCTCGCCGCCCACGGCCACCGTGCAATGGATGGCCGTGCCCTCGACGCGGTCCACCACCAGCGCCAGCAGGCCGTTGGCCAGCAGCACCCTGTCGCCCGGCTGCAGGTCCTCGGCCAGGCCTTCATAGCTCACGGAAACCTGGGTCTCGTCCCCGGGCACGTCATCCACGCGAAGCGTAAACGGCGCGCCTTCCCTCAGGAATACCTTGCCGTCCGCGAAGGTCTTGATGCGGTATTCGGGTCCCTTGGTGTCCAGCATGATGGCGATGGGCAGGTCGAGATTGTCGCGCACGCGGCAGATCGTCTCGATCTTCTGCCGGTGCTCCTCGTGGGTGCCGTGGGAGAAGTTGATGCGGGCCACGTTCATACCCGCCTTGCACATGGCGGTCAAAACCTCTTCGGATTCGCTCGCCGGGCCGATCGTACAGATGATCTTGGTCTTTCTCATGGCGATAACCTCCTTCTTTACCATCATTATAGCATGAATAACGTAGAAAAGCCATATCCAAATGACAGGACATGGCTTTTATCCCGTGGCGGAAGGGGATCAATCCCCGTTCCGACGGCCTTCCCGCAGCGCCCTTTGCTTTTCCCGCCTCATGACGGGCAGCCATTCGTGCAGGGCGTTATAAATCGGGATGCCCAGGCCGAAAACGCTCATCCACAGGCAGTTGACAAATTCCTTTCTTTCGGCTTCGTATTCCTTGCTGTACATGCGCTTCACCTCTCTGAATGAAATCCAAAACCACGCGTATTATACCGTACAAGGCCGCTAATTTCGCGGAAAGGAATGGCTTCCGGCGTTATATCTGATCGAGAGGGCGCTTGGCCGGGGTGCTTTTGTGCTATAATCAGCATGGGTATGTATGAGCCGATGTGAGGATGGATATGGATAACAGAGAAATCAAGCGGGTGGGCAAGGGCCTGCTGGTATCCGCGGGCATTCTGACGGCCGCGGTGCTGCTGTCGATGGCGCTTTCAGGTATCCACGACGACAACAATCCCTTTGCCACGCCGGTGTTCATACTGGCGGTGTCGCTGATCGCACGGCTGACGGACGGCTATCTGTACGGCATCGCCGCGTCGCTGGTGGGGACCTTCTGTGTGAACTACATGTTCACCTATCCCTTCTGGCAGTTTGACGTTTCACTGACCGGCTATCCGCTGACCTTTGTGATGATGCTTGCGGTGTCCATCAGCATCAGCGCGCTCACGACCCAGATCAAGCGCCAGGAGCAGCTGCGCTTTGAGGTGGACCGGGAGAAGATGCACGCCAACCTGCTGCGGGCCATCGCCCACGACATCCGCACGCCGCTGGCATCCATCATGGGGGCCAGCACGGCGCTGAAGCAGCAAGCCCTGGACGACGCGGACCGCGACGCGCTGCTGGACGGCATCAACCGGGACGCGCAGTGGCTGGTGCGCGTGACGGAGAACCTGCTTTCGGTGACACGGTTCAGCGGCGGCGGCGTCGATCTGAAAAAGACGGACGAGGTGCTGGAGGAGATCGTGGGCAGCGCCATACTGAAGTACCGGCGCGCCCCGGAAGCGCTGCCCGTGCGGGCGGATCGCCCGGAGCGGCTGCTGCTTGTGCCGATGGATGCCATACTGATCGAGCAGGTGCTGCTCAACCTGTTCGACAACGTCGGCGCGCACGCCCGTGGCGCGACAGGGATATGGCTGCATATCGCCAAGGAGGCGGACCGCGTGTTCATCAGTGTCGAGGACGACGGCGCGGGCATTCCGGCCGGCCGGCTGTCGACGCTGTTTGACGGCGGGATCCAACCGCCGAATCAGGGCAGCGTCGATGACCGACGGAGCATGGGCATCGGCCTGTCCGTGTGCCGTTCCATCGTCCGCGCGCACGGCGGCGATATGAGGGCCGGGCGCAGCGCCCATGGCGGCGCGGCGATATCGTTCTATTTGCCCTGTACGGAGGAAGAAAATGTCCAATATGATTCGCAGCAAGATATTGATCGTCGAGGATGATTCGGGGATCCGCACCTTTCTTCGGGCCACGCTGACGGCCGAAGGCTATGATACGATCGTGGCTTCAGGCGGCACGAGCGCGTTGGAGATCGTGGCGTCCCACTGCCCGGACTGCATCCTGCTGGATCTGGGGCTGCCGGACATGGACGGAAACCGGATCATCTCCAGCGTCCGTCAGTGGTCCACCATGCCCATCATCGTCATCTCGGCGCGCAGCATGGAGCCGGACAAGGTGCAGGCGCTGGATCTCGGCGCCGACGACTACATCACCAAGCCCTTCGGCACGAACGAGCTGCTGGCGCGCATCCGCACGGCGCTGCGGCACAGGCGCACGGCTTCGGAAAACGGAGAGATCGCCCTTCGGGGCAGCTACCATGTGGGCGATATGGTGATCGATTACCGCAAGCACCAGGTCCGCGTCGCCGGGGAGAACATTCATCTTACGCCGAACGAATTCAGGATCGTTGCGCTGCTGGGCATGCATGCCGGGCAGGTGATGACCTACAGGTCGATCCTGAGGGAGCTGTGGGGGCCGTCCGCAAGCACGGACAACAAGATCCTGCGTGTGCACATGGCCAGCATCCGCCGCAAGATCGAGCCCAACCCCAACGAACCGCGCTATATCTTCACGGAGGTCGGGGTTGGCTACCGCATGGCTGACGGCGATGATTGAGCGATGCGCTTACTTTATCGGAAGGTATTGCTTCAGGAGCCCCTTGACCTCCTCGCTCACGGGAATCGCGTAGAAGATGACGCGGGCGGCCTCCGGCTCGTCCCGGTTGTCGATGAAGGAGGCCTCCGCCTCGCCGCGCCACTTCCGGGGCTTCAGGCCCGCCGACCTCGGGCCGCAGAGGAGCGAGGTGTGGCCATCCTCGTCGGTGCGCAGCTCGGCGCTCCTGATCCGCTCATAGGGGATGGCCTGGTCAAATACGCCGGAACGCAGCACGCGCTTGTCGGTCAGACCGTAGACCGTCTTTCTGCGCAGCCGCCGCGCGATGAGGAAGGGGTTTGCCAGCGCGACTGCGGCCAATGCCAGGATCGCGACGATGACGCCCGGCTTGATGGGGACGCTGTTGTCACGGGCGGAGATGACGTAAACCACCAGCAGCCCTATCGTGACGAGGAGCTTGATGACAAGCCCCGTGATAATGCTGGATTTGTTGGTCTTGTCCAGCGTTTCAAACGCTTCCGGCCGGCCGCTCCAAAGAAGCTGCTCGCCTTCCATCAGGTGTTCCCGCAGTTGTTGTTCCATGCCGAAGCCCTCTTTCGTTTTTTTCTTCATTGTATCAGAACGGGAGCTAAGATGGCGCCAAGAATTCCGCGAGGCCACTATCTGGAATATGAAAAAGGACGCCCGATTCGTTCGGGCGTCCTTTACATGGGGACGGTGTGTTTGATCCGGCGGCGTATGGAATAATCTGAGCGCATGCGGCGCAGCGTCTCCGCTTCGCCGCAGCATTATTGCCCGAAGCCGAGTGATTCGGCCTATTCCACCTTGACCTTCACCCTGGCGCTCTTGCCGTTGGCGGTGGTCACGGTGATGGTGGCCGTGCCCTTCTTCACGCCCTTCACCACGCCCTTTGCGCTGACCGTGGCGATCTTCTTGTCAGAGCTCTTCCAGGTGCAGGTGGTCTTGACCCCGCTGGGCGTCAGCTTTACCTGGCCCGCCAGCTTCAGCGTC
>CACYWI010000008.1 GCA_902778045.1 uncultured Eubacteriales bacterium | reverse complement strand
CGCCCAAATACGCCCGATAGCTGCTGTCCTGGTATTCTTCCGGCGCTTTGCAGATTCGCGCCTTGACCGGATTGCGATGAATGTACCGCAGCGCCATGAGCAGATAGGCGTCGTCCTCGATCGGCTCGCTTCTGTACCTGTCCTGAAACAGGTGTCCCACCCGCTTGTACTTCCGGTTGAAATACCGCACATATGACACGCCGAGCCTTTTGAAGATGCTCTCAAGCGGCTCTCCCGGCCCGACTTCAACATCCCCACCCTGCATCGTTATCACCGACGGCCCCGCCGCTTCCTTCACCAGCAGATGCACATGATTACCCATCAGGCAATATCCGTACAGCGCAAAGCCGCAGCGCTTCCGGGTATTTCGCAGCAGTTGAAGATACTTCTCCCGGTCTTCACCGTCTTCAAAGATCGATTGATAGTTGATACCACGGATCATGACATGGTAAATGCCTGATCCTGACATCTTCCTCGCCTGCCTGGCCACGCACACCACCCCCACGCTATTTGCTTGCATTATAACATAGCATTCACGTAAAGTCAACAAAAATTACACCGGGGACAGATACACAAGAACCGTCCCCGATGTACCCCTGACATCTTCCTCGCCTGCCTGGCCACGCACGCCACCCCCCACGCTATTTGCTTGCATTGTAACATAGCATTCACGTAAAGTCAACAAAAATTACACCGGGGACAGATACACAAGAACCGTCCCCGATGTATGACGGTCTTCACTGTCTTCAAAGATCGATTGATAGTTGATACCACGGATCATGACATGGTAAATACCAGACCCTGACATCTTCCTCGCCTGCCTGGCCACGCATACCACCCCCCACGCTATTTGCTTGCATTGTAACATAGCATTCACGTTAAGTCAACAAAAATTACACCGGGGACAGATACACAAGAACCGTCCCCGATGTACTCTAGAGACGATGAGTATTTCTTTACCCTTGTTCGCTATCTCGCCCTCCCTGTTGCTTGGCTTGAATCCCACAACTTTCCGTGAAGAGCCAAAATAAAGCCACCATTCCTTTCGTCCCGGCGAAAGGAATGGTGGCCAAGTCTCAGATAATTACTCTAAATACAGAGGAATCATGCAACAGTAATTGATTCAGATTATTCAACAGTAACCGTGCCATCAACAGCGACTTTAACAGAAACAGAGCCGCCAGCAACAATGTTAGGAAGGGTAACAGGGGTCTCTGTACCATTCACACGGGTGTACAGTTTCGGTGCACCACCTTCGATGATCCAACCAGAGGTCTGCTGCTGAATCGTGCTAACAGTAGCACTCGTTGCAGCCTTGGCGCCACCATCAAGATAGGACGCAACAGCCTCGGCATAAGCAGCACGGATATTGCTCAAGTCAGTCGCCTCACGGCTCTTCTCAAGCTGATTGGTGAACACCGGGATCGCGATGGCAACCAGCACGGCGATGATCGCGACGACGATCAGCAGCTCGGCCAGGGTAAAGCCCTTCTTGTTCATCTTCTTCATTGAAATATCATCCTCCTACATGTAGATTCCCGAATCCTGGCGGCTACAACGGCCGCTCACCGCCGGGATCGGATGACGCCCCTTCCATTCGGAAGCGGGCTATGCTTCAGGCTGCCGGGAACAGCCGGGAAGTCGCTTGGGGATGCGCGTCGGCCGGCGCGCATTTAAACGATTACATTGTAACACACACCTGTGGCAAATGCAACCATTTTTGAGAATAATTTGGGAATGTCGTGTCATTCTGCGGTTCGTCGGCGCTGGGGAGAAGATCCTGTGCTGCGCAAGCCTTCGGCACGACTCCGGCTTCGCCTCTGCCCAGGATGGCATAATCGTCGTGGGTCCACCCACGCACGGAATGACAGGACCGCCACGGGATTCGCCCTCGCACGGGGTGACCAAGCCAGTCATGAGTCGTCTCCGCCCGGGCCATCAACGCTGTGCGTCATTCCGAACGCTGCGAAGAATCCTCGTTTACCCGTCAGCGGTTCACCACCGCCGTGTCGCGGGGCAGGCCGGCATCCGGGGTTCCGCCCACCATGGTCTCGTAGAACATGGCGGACTGCTTCATCGTGACGGTGCCGTTGTCATTGATGGTACAGTTCACGTCCCCCACCAGGCAGCGGTCGCTGCCGTTGCACAGCTTCTTCATGATGGCCTGAGCCTCGGCATAGTTGGCGGTCGTGTACTGTAGCGTGAAGCTGCGCCGGATCTGGTCGCCGCTGCGGGTGACGTTGGCAAAGTCTATGGAATACTGCAGTGTGCCCGCCAGGATGTCGTTCAGGAACGCCACCTCGGCCTTGCTGTGGTTGTAGCTGCCCATGTAGGTCAGCTGCCCGGAGGCCTCCAGCTCGTCCATCTTGGTTTGCAGGCTCTTCAAGTGGAGGATCCGCGCCTCCACGGCATTCAGCTGGGTCTGCAGCGACTGTTCCTCAGACTGGGAGTTGGCGATGGCGGCGCGCACGTTCTGGTCCACGAAGTAATAGTAGACCAGCGCCAGCAGGATCAGCGCCAGCACCACACGATCAGCGCCTTCTCCTTGGTGGTGAAATCGCGGCTCATGATCTTCACGGGGCGCTCACCTCCTCCACGGGCTGCTGCAGGTACACGATCAGCTTGGCCCAGACCTGTCCGCCGGCGCGCTGCTGGGGAGTGGCCTTGTTGGCGGTGGTGATGGTGCAGCTGTTCACGATGGGGCTGCCCTCCAACTGGTGGGCCAGCTGGTTCAGCGCCTCCAGCGAGGGACCGCCGACCTCTATGGTCAGCACGTTTTCGCTGGCGTTCCAGCTCTTGATCGCGTAGCCCTGGTCGTCCTCCGCCTCATCCTCGAGGAGGTCCTCCTCGTCGTCATCGTCGTAGAGCTCGTCAAACTCATCAAGCTCGTCAAGCTCGTCCTCCACGACCTCCGGCTGCTCCGGCAGGATCGTGCCCACCAGCTCCAGCACGTCCACCCGGTCCACCAGCGCCAGCTCCGCCTGGGTCATGCCGTCCATGGTGTAGTGGGCGTACTTGGTCTCCACGTCGCCGAAGGAATTCACCAGCTCCATGGCCTCGTTCAGGTTGGTCTGCAGCCGGTTGACCCGGGCCGAGGCTTCGGATACGGCAATCAGCCGGTCGTACACCAGGTACCTGCCGAACAGGTACGCCAGCCCGATGATCAATATTATGCCGAGCACGGCCTTGGGGATGCTGATCCTGTCCTCCTCCACCAGCACCAGGTTGATGGAGCGCTTGGTGGGCATCCGTCCGCGCACGCCCTTCGCGGGTGATTTCAACAATGCTGCCACTGTACTTCCCTCCCCCCGGTCAGCCCATGGCGATGCCGATGGCCTGCACCATGGTGTTGCACGCCTCGACGCCCTCGCCGCCGGGCACCAGCTCGGCCGCGGGATGCAGCTGTATGCTCAACATTTCACCGATGGCTTCGGTCAGGGGCCGAATCACCGCGCCGCCGCCGCACAGCCACAGGTCGCCCAGGGCGCTGTCCGGATTGCTGAAGCGATAGAAGTTCAGCACCCGCATCAGCTCCACGGCGATATTCTCATAGGCCGAAAGGCACTCCTCCCGATCCTGGCAGTTTTCAAAGTTGCTGGTCAGGTAGGTGCGCGCCAAGTGCACGTCCACGCCATAGGCGTCGGCGATCACGTTGTCCAGCGTGGAAAGCCCGATCTCCAGCACGCGGGTGGCCACATGCCGGTCTCGATTGAACATGTACATGCGGATCGCGCCGAAGCCCAGGTCCAGTATGCCGTATTCCTCGGATTCCGTCGCCAGCTCGGCGTGCCGGGCCCGAAGCAGGTTGATGTAGGCGCTGAGCGCCGGGGCGCACAGGGTCAGCTTCAGCCCCGCCTTGCGCAGGGCGTCCCGGGCATCCTCCAGCACGGCGCGCAGCGTGCCCACGCCCATCAGCTCGATGGACACGTTGTCCTCGCCCCTGCCGTCTCCGCTCCCGACGTTCTCGCCGGGCTGGGAAATCACCGCGTAGTCGAACACATACTCCTTCAACTCGCCGGTGATGTAATCCTTGAATTCGAAGGGCAGGTTGTATTCCAGCTGCTCCACCGTCATGGGCGGCACTTCCACGTTTTTCACATAAACCGTTTCGTTGGGCAGCGCCAGCGCCGCGTGGTTGGCGCGGATGCCGTGCTGCTTCATCGTGTTGCG
Organism: uncultured Eubacteriales bacterium; assembly: GCA_902778045.1. Lineage (GTDB taxonomy): Bacteria > Bacillota > Clostridia > Christensenellales > Aristaeellaceae > UBA2862. The sequence goes on along the minus strand of CACYWI010000008.1, from coordinate 16,227 downwards.
AAGCAGCTCGCCCATCGATTCCACGGAGGTGATCCGGCCCTGCCGCAGCAGGTTTTCGGGCATCTGGGCAGAAGCGGTCTTCAATACGCGACCGCCCTTCACCAGCGCCAGCTTCAGCTGGTCGTGCCCGATATCAATGCCAAGAATCGTCTTTGCCATGGTCTATCTCCGCCCTTAATGCAGCTAATGCATCAGTCCCAAATACCATTCCACCAGCGGCGCGCCGTACAGCAGCATCACCGCCGCGGACAGCGCGATGGACGGGCCAAAGGGAAACGCCCGTTCCCCGCTCTTCCCCCGCGCCAGCGCGTGCAGCGCCAGGCCGACCACACAGGCGATCAGCAGCGCGAACAGCGTGCCGACCAGGCCCAGGTACAGGCCCGCCACCGCGAACAGCTTGATGTCGCCGCCGCCCAGGCTGTCGCGACCCAGCAGCTTGTCCATTGCCAGCGATACCGCCAGCAGCCCACCGCCGAACACCACCGCCGACAGCAGCGACAGCCCCACGCTCCCCCAGCCGGGGAACGCGAACGGCAGCGCCGCCAGCCATGCCAGCGCCGCGGCGATATGACAGCCGTCGGGAATGATCATGGCGTCCAGGTCGGTCAGCGTCAGCAGGAACAGGCAGCACAGGAACACATAGTTCCGCAGGCACAGCACCGTAAGGTCGAAACGCAGCAGGCACAACACTGTCGCCAGCGCGAAGCCCAACTCCGTAAGCGGATAGCGCACGGAGATCCTCTGGCCGCATCCGCGGCAGCGCCCCCGCTGCAGCAGCCAGCTGATCACGGGGATCAGCTCCACGGCGCCCAGCACATGCCCGCAGCCCGGGCAACGGCTGCGCCCGCGCACGAAGGATTCTCCCCGCACCACGCGCCATGCCGCGCAGTTCAGGAACGAGCCCATCACCGCGCCGAAGGCCGCCGCCACGAACACGCAAAACACCAGCGCGGGCCGGTATTCATAGATGGACATGCCCCATCACCCTTCCCGGCTCGCCAGATTTCACATTACCCCTGCCTCCTGATACTTTACCGCAATTTGCCCGCCATGTCAAGCAAATAATTAACTAAAATAGAAATATATTACAAATCTATGAATTTGGCATATCCCGGCATCGCCGCGCAAGCCGCGATACCCCGTCATCCCTCATACGCTTCGCCGGTCCAGCCGTCGTTGGCGCGCCAGGTGGCGCAATGGTCCTCGTCGGCGTACAGGAAGAAGCAGATCTCGCCCTTCCCGACGGCGGCGTCGGCAAAGGCGCCCTGTCCGGCCAGGCCGTAGAAGGCGACCACGCCCTCATAATCGTTGCTGGTCCTGGTGCCGCGGCGCAGGGGCGGCGCTTCCTCGACCCGCACGCAGGACAGCGTCTTGCCGTTCAGGGAGATCTCCACCGCCTCCGGCTCGGCCTCGCTTTCCCGGCGGGCATAGCGCAGGCCGTCCTGCAGCAGCTCCAGGGCCCGGGAGGCGTTCAGCCGCGCGCGCCGCCTTGTATCGGAATCGTGCAGGCCGCAAAGGGGCTCGTAGATGCCGTTCGCGCCGCGCAGCAGATACACCGTGCCCCCGGAGGGACAGATGTTGGCCCGCTCGGGCAGCACCTCGTCCAGGGTCTGCATAGCCTGTTGCACGGTGCCCGCCTCGAAGTGGGACAGGTAGTCGATGATCAGCCCGTCCCGGGCGGATTTCATCGCCTGTTCGCAGGCGGTCTTTTCCGAGCGGTAGCGGAACACCCGCCAGCCGGGGATCGCGATCAGCACCAGCATCACCGCGATCAGCGCCAGCAGTATGGCCGTGATCCGGTTGATGCCGCCCCGGCGCTGTGTGATTCTCCTTCTTCTCATGGCAGCGTCCCTACATCGCGGCGTACATGCCGAACATGGCCATGTAGATGGCGATGACGATGAACCCGGCAAAGGCCGCCAGGAACACCAGGATCGTGGGCTCCAGCTTGGCCAGCGCGTCCGCGGTGGCCTGCTCCAGCTCGGCGTCATAGTAGGCGGCGGTCATGGACAGGGTCTGCTCCAGCTCGCCGCTCTCCTCGCCCACGGCGGTCATGTCCACCAGGATCTCCGGCAGGCAATTCGCCTCCCGCAGGCTGGCGCCCAGCGTGTGACCCTCCTCCAGCCGGGCGCTGATCTTACCCACCGACTGGCTGACGTGATAGTTGGTCAGCACGCGGCTGGTGACGGTGACGGCCTTGGTCATCGGCAGGCCCGCCTGCAGCATCATCGCCATGGTATTGGCGAACTGGCTGGCAGCGTTCAGCACGCCGATGTTGCCCAGCACCGGCAGCTTCAGCTGCAGCCTGGCCAGGTTCAGCCTCCCGGATTCGGTATTGCCATACAGCTTGAAGAACAGCCCGAGGGCAGCGCCGACGCCCAGGATCACCAGCCAGTACTTCTGGAAGAAGCCGGACATGGCGATCAGCATCTGGGTGGGCAGGGGCAGCTCGGCATCGTAGCTGTCGAACATGGCGGTGAACGTGGGCACCACCTTCACCATCAGCACGATGACCACGATGATGGCCACGATCAGCACGAACACCGGGTAGATCAGCGCGCCGCGCACCTTGCCCTTCATCTTGCTCTGCCTGGTGTAGTGCTCGGCGGCGGATTCGAAGGCGACATCCAGGCTGCCGGCCTCCTCGCCCGCGCGGATGGATTCCAGGAACGTGACGGGCAGGAGCTTCCTGCCGCGCTCGGCAAAGCTGGTGGACAGCGACCGGCCGGCCTCCACATCCTTGGCCACGTTTTCCAGGATGCGCTTCAGGGGCTTGTCCGTCATCTTTTCGGCGATCAGCTCCACCGTGCGGCGGATGGGCACGCCGGCCTTCAGGATCACGGCAAACTGGCTGCACATCAGCGTGAACGCCTTGTCGTTCAGCTTGTTGCCGCCGATCTCCAGGCTCAGCAGCGAGGAACCCTTGCCCTTTTCCTGTACCTCGCTGATCTGCAGCACGATGGAATAGCGCTCCTTGATCCGGGCGACGGCGTCCAGCTCGTCAAAGCCCTCCACCACGCCGTTGACCTTCTTGCCGTCCTGTGACAGGGCGGAATACTTGTACGTTGCCATCCCTGGGTTCTCCTTTTATTTCGTTCGGACACTGGGAAGATCCTTCGCTTCGCTCAGGATGACACAGGCGCGCATCCGGCCCCTGCCACTGAGCGCGGGACGACGACCTTCCCTCGGCCTCAGGCGTTCTTCTTCACATAGTCCGGCTCGTGGGCATAGCGCACGGCCATGTCGCGGGAGATCTGACCGCCGCGCACCAGCCGCACCAGCGCCTGGTCCATGGTCTGGCCGCCGATGGCGGCGCTGGTGGCGATGGCGTTGGCGATCTGCGGCGTGTTGCCGTTGCGGATCAGGTTGCGGATGGCGTCGGTGACCACCATCATCTCGCAGGCCAGCGCACGGCCGCCCGTCTTCTTCGGGATCAGCTGCTGGGTCAGCACTGCCTGCAGGCACATGGACAGCTGCAGCCGGATCTGGATCTGCATGCCCTCCGGGAACACCTGCACGATGCGGTCCACTGCGTCGGAGGCGCTGCCGGTGTGCAGCGTGCCGAACACCAGGTGGCCGGTCTCCGCCGCGGTGATGGCGGTTTCGATGGTCTCCCGGTCGCGCATCTCGCCGATGAGAATCACGTTCGGGTCCTCGCGCAGGGACGCCCGCAGCCCGGCAGCGAAGCTCATCGTATCCTTGCCGACCTCGCGCTGGTTGATGGCGGCCTTGTCCGGGGTATAGACGTATTCCACCGGGTCCTCCAGCGTGACGATGTGGCACTTCTTGGTGTGGTTGATGTAATCCAGCAGCGCCGCCAGCGTGGTGGACTTGCCGCTGCCGGTTTCGCCGGTGACCAGCACGATGCCCTTGTGCAGGTCCGGCAGGTTCAGCGCCGCCGGCGGCAGGCCCAGGGTATCCAGCTTCGGGATGTGGTCGGACAGCAGGCGCAGTGCCACTGAGGGCACGCCCTGCTGGCGGAAGATGTGGATTCGGCAGCGGTTGCCGGCGAAGGTATCCGCCGCGTCAAGCTCGCCGGTGGCGAGGTAGGTGTCGAAGGCCTCCGGCGTGCCCGACAGTTCGCGGGCATAGGCCATGCAGTCGCTCTTGGTGAGGGGCGTGTCATCCATGCTCTCCAGCTGACCGTCCTTGCGGTACTTGGGCGGCAGGCCGTAGATCAGGTGGATATCGGAAGCGCGGTCCTGGCGCGCCTTGGTTACCAGTTGCTCGATGGTCATGTGTCGGTCCTCCTGATGTTGTTATAGGTCCGTTCCGCCCGCGGGCAGGAAATTGAGGTTCGGCGATTGGAAATCGTTTGACCCGTTCCGCCTGCGGGCGGGGATTCAAGGTTCGGGCGATTGGAAATCGTTTGACTCCTTCCGCCTGCGGGCGGGGATTCAAGGTTCGGGCGATTGGAAATCGTTTGACCCCTTCCGCCTGCGGGCGGGGATTCAAGGTTCGGGCGATTGGAAATCGCCCCTACGGGAGAAGAACTATTCCTATTGCCTATTGCCTATTCCCTAATCCCTGATCCCCATCATCAAATATCCTCGTACACCACGCGCAGCACCTCGTCGCTGGTGGTCACGCCCTCCTCCACCAGCTTGATGGCGTTGTCCTTCAGCGACACGAAGCCGCTGTTCGGGTCCTTCAGCAGGCTCTCGATGGCCTCTCGTCCCGCGCCCTTGGCGATCATGCGGCGCACCTGTATGGTCAGGGGGAATATCTCGAACACCGCCGTGCGGCCCCGGTAGCCGGTATCAAAGCATTCCGGGCAGCCCCCGCCGCGATAGAAGGTGCGCCCCGGCCTGGGCGTGAGGCCCAGCTCGGTCTGCTCCTCCTCGCTGGGCTCGTAGGCCTGGCGGCAGTTGGGGCAGATGCGGCGCACGAGTCGCTGGCTGAACACGCCCTTCAACGCGCTGGCCACCAGATAGGGCTCCACGCCCATGTCGGTCAGGCGCTCCACGGTACCCAGGGCGTCGCTGGTGTGGATGGTGGAGAGCACCACGTGGCCGGTGATGGCCGAGCGCATGGCGATCTCCGCCGTTTCGCCGTCGCGGATCTCGCCCACGGCGATGATATCCGGGTCCTGGCGCAGTATGGAGCGCAGGCCGCTGGCGAAGGTCATGCCAATCTTTTCGTTGATCTGAACCTGGTTGACACCGTCGATGTTGTACTCCACCGGGTCCTCCAGCGTCACCAGGTTCACCTCGCGGGTGTTCATATCGCCGATCATGGTGTACATGGTGGTGGATTTGCCGCTGCCGGTGGGGCCGACCACCAGGATCACGCCGTTCTTGATCTTGATCATGCGCAGGTACTTCTCCATATCCTCGCCGGTGAGGCCGATGCTCTCGCGGCTCAGGCGCATGCCGGACTTGTCCAGCAGTCGGGCCACGATCTTTTCGCCGTACACCGTGGGCAGCGTGGACACGCGCAGGTCGATGTCCTTATCCCGCACCTTCACGTTGAAGCGGCCGTCCTGGGGCAAGCGGCGCTCGGTGATGTCCAGCCCGCTCATGACCTTGATGCGGCTGGTGACGGCGGCCTGCAGCTCCCGCGGCACGGTCAGTATGTCGCGCAGCAGGCCGTCGATGCGCATGCGGATGGAGAACTCCGTCTCCCGCGGCTCCATGTGGATATCGCTGGCGCGCTCGGTGACGGCGCGTTCGATGATGGCGTTCACCAGGCGAATGGCCGGGGCCTGGTTGGCCGATTCCTCGCCCACCTGATTGGCGGCGAAGGACTGGTCCAGCACCACCGCGCCTTCGCCGGTCACGGCAGCCTCCCGCTTCATCTCCTCGATGGCCTTGGCCGCGCCCTCGTTGCCGTACAGCACCTGTATGGCCCGATCCACCGCCGAAGACATGGCCACCATGGGCACCACCTTGCGCCGGGCAGCCTTGCGGACCTCCTCGATGGCGTAGAAGTTCAGCGGGTCGCTCATGGCGATGTACAGCTCGTCCCGGGCGATCTTTACCGGCACCACCTGGTATTGCTTCGCGATGTTCTTGGGCACCACCTGCACAAGCTCGGTGGGAATATTGACCTTGCTCAGGTCGATGAATTCGATGCCCAGCTGCATCTGCAGCGCCTCGATCAACTCGCTTTCGGTGATGAAGCCGTTCTCCTGCAGCACCGTGCCAAGGCGCTTGCCGGAGCCCTTCTGCAGGCGCAGGCCTTCCTCCAGCTGCTCCTCGGAGATCAGCCCCGCGGAGATCAGCAGGTCGCCCAGGCGCAGGTAGCCCTTGCCCTTGGGCTTCTTGTCAGCATTACCACTTGAAAATATCGCCAATTTGCATCCCTCGTTCTCTGTATAGGTTATGGTACGACAGTGGAGGACGGAGCCGTCCCCTTATTCTTCACCTGAGCGCCCGGCACGGGCCAATCGCCATAGTGGGTGGCGACCAGAGCGCCCTCCGGGAGGGCCGTGGTCGGGGCCAGCCGTTGGATGCCCTTCAGGTTGAACTTGTCCGCATAGTCCGTGGTGAGCTGCGCGTCGTAGGGCTGCGCATCAGTCCAGGCAGTCGTCTCGCCCACGAAATCGTGATACGCATTCAGGTCGGCATCGATCTCCGCAATGCCGGTGATCGCGGCGTTCAGCACCGCGGGCATGTCCGGGTTCACAAATTCATAATAGCTGCAGTTCGTCGGCGAGCTGGACAGGCTGCCGGCGAAAGCGCCCAGCGTCGCGCCGTCGGTGGCGCCGCCAACCAAACCTGTGGCATAGCAGTTGTCGATCGTGCCCGTGGCCGTACCCACCAGGCCGCCCGCCGTGAAGCCCTTGGCGGAGCAGGTAGAATAGCTGTTGGAGATCCGCACACTGCCGGCGTTACCGACCAGCCCGCCGGCGCTGCCGGTGGCGGAGGAAACGTTGTAGTTCTCCGCCGAGTACGCGCCGCCATCGGTATGGCCGCCGGAATAGCTGCCCGTCACGCTGCCGCCGGTCGCCTTGCCGATCAGACCGCCGGCGTCGCCGCCGCTGCTGGTCACGGCCAGCGCCGCGGCACAGTTCGTAATGTCGCCCGTGGTCATGCTGCCGATCAGGCCGCCGGCGCTGCCGGTGGCGGTGACCGCGCCGGTTTCGTCGGCGCCCGTCCCGTGCCAGGCCGCCACGTTGGTGACGACCGACCCTGCGGGCAGCGCGCCAACCAGCGCGCCGGCATCGCTGCCGGTGATGTCGAAATCGTACAGCGCCAGGTCGGACACCGTCAGCTTGCCCGTCGGGGCGCCGAACAGGCCCGCTGGCTCCGTGCCGGTGACCATGACGTTCGCAATGCTGTGCCCGTTGCCAGCATAGGCCAGCTCGTAATCGGGGCTGACGGGGCGGAAGCTGTTGTCCGCCGTGCCGGTGGTGTCGTTCAGCTTGTAGACCTTGACGGGGTTGCTGTTGCCCTTCGCCGCCTGGATGGCAGCGATAAAGCCGGTCCAGCTCAGGTCCTCGGCAGCGGTATCATCCGGGCCGGGGATATCCGTGGAGCCGTCGCCGGAGGGCGTTCCCTCGTCGGTCTTCGGCAGGGCGCCCAGGTCCTCCACCTGCTCCGCGGACGCGACAGTCAGGGCGTTTTCCTCGCCGCCCAATCCGGAAACCGCCCTGTCCAGGTTCTCCAGGTGGCGCATATTGGCGACATACACCGTGGAGCTTGTGTCGTCATAATCGGCAAACAGGCTGTTGGTCGTCTCCTCGCCGCTGTAGGCGATGTTGGTCAGCGCCGTGTTGCTGTAAGCCACGGCCTGCACCGTGATGTTTTCCCCGGGCACGAACAGCGGCTTCTTGCCGTCCGCGTTCATCAGGAACTGTATGTCGCCCGTGGCCGAGGCATAGTTGTTCAGGTCCGCAAAGTGCAGGCCGTCGTTGACCACGCCGCTGCTCTGCGGGCTGGTGATATCGTCCAGTATGACGGTATAGGTCTTCGTGGCGTTGTCAAAGCTGAAGCGGCTGCTGCCCGCGATCTCGCTGAGCGCGATCGACATCTGCGCGCCGCTGGTCTCGCCGATGACGATCAGCTTCAGCGACGCAAGGCGCGTGGCCTCGTCCGCCATCTTGGCCGCGTTGGGATCGGTGACCTCCACGGTCAGCCGCTCGGCGTTGGTCACCTTCACCGTGGGCGCCTCCAGGTATTGACCGGACGGCAGCGCGTTTTCACCGCCGTACCAGCCCAGCACCGCGCCGTTGTAGTTCTTTCGGTCGGTCGTCTCGCCGGCATACGGCAATACGGATTCATACTCGCCGGAGATATCGCGGGCGTAGCGCCTTGCGGATTTGGGGCAGTAGAACACATCCAGCACCAGCGCCGGGTTTGCCTGGTATCGGATGATATAGCTTCCGCCGGCGCGAACGGTTTCATCGATGGCGCCGAAGGGCAGCATCAGGTCGACGATGCCGTTCCCCGTAAACGCGGCGCCGCCCGTCACGCCGATATAGTAGACCTCCTTCACCTGCCGGAGCAGCTCGGCCTCGCCGGTGCCGCCCTCGCCGGTGGTGGACGCAACCGTCGTCGCCGTGCCGTAGTCGATGCTCTCGTTCAGATAGCCCTGACTTTCGGCCATGGTCAGGTGGTTCTGTGCGGCAATGAAGATCTCCTTGGCCACGGCATCGCGCTCGAGCTGTGCCATGGAGCGCATATGGTTTTGCACCGCGATAAAGGCGACGCCGCTGAGCACCGCGATTATGGCCACTACGATCAGCATCTCGGCCATGGTAAAGCCGCTTCTGTTATGCTTTTTCCTCATACCCTTCACCGCCTTCATCGCCTTGACACGCTCACGGAGCCGTGGTCGGAACCGCCGAGAACACCCGGATCATCAGGGCGGGCAAAGCCGCCAATTCCGTGTTCTCCGTGTTCTTGACCACCAGGTCCGTGACCTCGACGACGCCGCTTGCCTCATTATAATGGATATGGCACGACACCTTCAGGTCCTTTGTCGCCGCCTTCTTTGAAACGAGGGGATGGGCCTGTCCCTCATAGCTGCCCGCCCCTTCATTGAAGCCGGTAACGGTGACATATTCCCTGAGCTGTATGTTGTCGCCGCTGCAATCCAGCTCCGAAATCGCTCCGGTGTCGGAGCTGTAATAGGACACGATGTCCGTTCCCTCGTTCTTTACGCTCCACGCGCTGCCCAGCTCGTCGCGCAGCGCGGCGGCGGTGGTGGACAGCAGCGCCTGGGCGTTGGAGCCGACAACGACCTTCAAATAGGCGTTTTTCGCCGCGGGGACGCCCGTGGCCACGATGCCGGAAACCAGCAGCAGGATCAGCACCGCCAGCAGCGTCTCCGCCAGGGTGAAGCCCCTCCTGTTATTCAGTTTTTGCTTCGCTTTCACAGCGCTTTGCCACCCTTCTGGACGAGTATCGTTTTCCCCGGGGGATCATCTACGAGCCGGATGGCAGGCTGTCCTGCAGCGCCGTGACCAGGCTGCTCGCGCCGGGCTCATCGGCCGTCCAGTTGCTGTTGTAGTATTCCGTGACGGCGGCCTTGCTGGAATTGACCATCCTGGCCGCGGAGCTGACCGCGCCGGCCAGCATCAACAGCGCCAGCGCCGCGATCAGCGTCGCCACCAGCGTCTCGGCAATGGATTCGCCGGCCTGGCTGCGCAGCTTTGTCATTATGCGCTTTTTCATGGCGTTGCCTCCTGTCCCTGTAGCGTCGTCCCATGTCGGGAGCGGCGCACGTTTGAAGCTTTCCGTCCGCGTAGCGCGGGCTCCCTACGGGGTGGTCGTGGCGCGGAGCTTGCGGATGTCCCGCAGCTTCCAAGTCACCGTGGCGGTGGCCGTTTCGGAAGCCGCGTCCGACGCCGCCTTCTTCACGTTCGGCGCGAAGGTCAGCCGCACCGAGTACGCGCCGTTGGTGAACTTGCCGCCATCCGCGCTGATCGTGAACACCAGCAGGCCGCCCTCCAGGGTCTCGGAAAGGCTGCACGCGTAATCGGTATCCCCGTCGGTGATGCTGGCGGTCACCTGCGATGCGGAAAGCGTCCCGCCGGTGAGGACGGCCCTGGAGGCATCCACCAGTATGGCGTTGCCCGTAGGCTGGGTCGGCACGCTCATGTCCGCCTTCCTGTAGGTCACGGCCACCTCCTGGCCGTCGAATATGCGGCACAGCTGGTGCCCCGCATCGGCGATCACGCCGTAGCGGGCATCCATGTCCTTCAGGCCGCTCATCCGGCCCGCCGCGGTGCTTCCTGCCACGATCACCACGCTGCTGATCACGGCGCACACCAGGAACAGCAGCAGCGCAAAGGTGATGGACGCCCCGCTTTCGGACCGTATTTTGTTTTTGATCGCGTTCATCGCGTCCCCACCCCCTGTCTTTGTTGTCATTCATGCGCGGTCATGCCCCGCCCGGCCCCGCCGTGGGGGTCGGGTCCTCCGGCGCCGCCGGCGCTTCCGGCACTATAGACAGCTCCACATCGCCGGTCTCCGGCACCTTCAGCCTGTAGTACAGCCCCTCCGCCGGCAAGGTATAGCCTGCAGGCGCGGTCGTCTCCTTCAGGTAATAGGTGCCAAGCGGCAGCCTGCCGATGAAGAACACGCCCTCGCTGTCCGATGCCTGCATGTAGCGGGCGGTCGCGTCTGCGCCGGTGCCATCCACGCCAAAGTCGTACCTGGACAGGTTGAAGTTCAGCAGCTCGAACTCTGCCCCCTGCAGCGGCAGGCCGCTGTCGGTATCTACCTTGCGCAGCATCACCTTGCGGGTGGTTTCCGACACGTTCACGATACCGTAGGTCGCGATATCCGGTGTGGTCACAGCCGCGAGGCGCGTGGTCGCGCTGTCCGTTTCGAGCTTGAAGATCGCGTACCTCAGGGGCTCCTCGTCCTCGCCTTGATCGGTCTGGGCATCGATGTCGCTCTGGGTGATCTTCGCCAGCGCCTCACCGGACGCCCACAGGCCCGTGGCCGGGCTCGGCACAGTCAGCGCCGCGGCGCCCACCAGCACGATGTAGGTGTCGGTGTTCTCCGCGTAGCCTTCCGGCGCGCCGCTTGCGCCGTCCAGCTTCTTTTCCTTCATATAATAGATGCCATCGGGGACCTTCTCGAAGGTCACGATGCCCTCGGAGGTGTTGCCGTCCTCATCCGTCACCTGCTTGGATTCGGCGTCCGCTTCCACCGCCGCCGTCGTGCAGGCTTCGTTCGTGTACAGCATGAACGCCGCGCCGTTCAGCGGCTTACCGAAGCTGTCGACCTTGAGGAAGACGATGTCTCCGGCGGAAATATCGCCCCAGACGACCACCCAGTCACCCTCTGTCCCGTCTTCGTTCGCATCCTTTTTCAGCTTGCCGAACAGGGGCACGGTGCGAACATTGCCGCTGGTCGCGACATCGTCCTGGGCGTTGCGGAACGCCGCAAGGCAGGTCGCGCCTTCCTCGCTGATGACATAGTCGCCGGAATCATCCTGATCGATCACGGCGAACTGGCCGTCTTCCCTGTAATGAGGATCGCTGACGGCCCAAACCCAGATCGAGCCCTGTTCACAGGTAAGCGGGCCGGATACGATCAGCGAACCCATCGGGCTGCCTGTGCCCTCCAGGCAGATGTCCTGGCGCACCTTGTTGTCCGCATAGGCCTGGGTGTCGCCGCCGTTTGCCTTGCCGGAATAACCGCTCCTGGTTACCGTGTTGCAGATGGCATTGCCCGTTTCATCAGTGCCGGTGAATATGGGCGAGCCTTCGATATACAGTCTGTTCACCGCACTGCTCACCCGGATCGCCGCGCCGTTGTTTGTGGCTGTATTGCCGTAGAACGCGGGGCTGCCGAGTGCGCTGTCCTCGATATAGACTGTCGTGACAGCGCCGCTGGAATGGTTGCGGTCAATGTTGATCGCGCCGCCGTTTTTCGCGGCACAGTTCCGGATCGTCACATTGCCCGTGATCCTCAGCGTCGCGCCGTCCTGCACGGTGACCGCGCCGCCATTGGCGTTGGTCTCCGCGTTTTGCAGCACCGCGCCGTCCTGCAGGATCAGCGTCGATTTCGTGTTGGCCTTGACGATCGCACCGTCGCCCTTCGCCTTCACGCCCTCTTTCCTGCCACCGTCAAGCGTGATATTCCGGAAGGTCAGCGTTTGTCCCTCGCGCACCCGGAACATGACCTGGAAGTTATTGCGGGACATATCCGTGCTCGCTGTGCGGCGGATGGTGCAGGTGGTACCGCTCTCCCCGCGATAGGGGTATTGAGTCGCATCCTTGGAGGCTGTCGTCAGCGTGAGCTGATTGATGTTTTTCTCATAGCTGTTGTTCAGGTCGCCGATGAAATTCCTGTCCATCTCATACTCCTGCACCAGCATCTGGATCTGGGACTGGAGGGCGAGATTGTCAACGCCTTCCCCATCCACGGTTGTGGAGAACTTGCAGCTCTTATCGCCAAACGTGTCGATCGCGTTGGCGAGAGAGGCGAAGATCGCGGGCGCTCCGCCGCTGTAATACAGCAGGTTCCCGTCGGCATCGGTGATCTTGCACACAATCTCTCCATACCAGATGAGCCGCTTCCCCGAGGGATCGTCGGGATCAATGATGCCGCGCAGTACGCCGTCATCCGAGAGGAAGACAGGGGGATTTGCCCCGAAATCATCATGATACTTCAGGACTTCCTGTCCCGCGTAACCATCCGTCGTCGAGCCAAACTGTGTAAGCAGCTGCTTCGCGTTCACCACGCGGATATCACAGGCCTGGTCGATCATGCCGTTAACCGATACGCTGTTTTCACTGTTTCTTCCCTCCGATTCAGACAGCCTTGTATTGGAGGCGGTACCGTTGGAAGTCGTGTTGCCGGTAACGTAGGCCTTGACAGATTCGCCTGTGCTGCTGCCGAGGACCAGCTGTTTGTCATTTTCGATGTAGAGGCCCGCGGCGTTTAACGCAGTATTGTTGTTCAGCTTGTTTCCCGTGACGGACACACTGTCCAACAGTGTAATATTGCTCGCGGTGTACACGCCACCGCCCTTATTGGCCGAATTGCCGGAAACGACGATCGTGCCGCTCAGCGCAGCCATGCTGCCCGCGCTCGCGTTCGAGAAGGCCATACCGCCGCCATTCCCCGCGCTGTTACCGGTCGCGGTGCCGGATTCCTCATCCACGACAAACCGACAGTCGGTCACCGTATTGATCAGGGCGGCGCTGCGCAGACCGCCTCCGTTTTGCACAGCCGTGCAGCCCTTGAAAACACAGTTGGTGAACGATGCGCTGGAATAGGCAGCGCTGGAGGGATCGTTGTTGCTGAAGATATTTAATGCGCCGCCGTTGGTGCCGTTCTCCGTGCCCATTTTCATGGCGTAGCAGCGGGTAAAGGTGCTGTTCTCCACCGTTACATCCGGCGCGTATGTCTCCAATCCACCACCGGCCCGGGCATGACAATCCGTAAAGCGGCAATCGCTTATCAACAGGCTCGCGGAATTGACATGTTTGTGGTAAACAGCGCCGCCCTGGAACTGCGCGACGCAGTCCTTGAAATCTGTGCCCCTCAGCTCCAGCGCGATCGACTCCGTCTGGATCGCGCCGCCGCCATTGCCGTTACCGGCTTTGTTGGAAACGCAATGCTCGAAGAACGAATCCTTCACTGTCAGGCTGTCGCCGCTTGCATAGATGGCACCGCCGTCATCCGCCTCAAAGTTCACGATCCTGCAATTATCGACCGTAACAACGCTGTTGTTGGCATACAGCGCGCCGCCCTTGATGCCTTCATCCAGCTTCGCGTTGGCGCCGTCGATCACCAGGCTGCTCATGGTAAAGGTGGTCGATCTTCCGCTCTCCTCCTCAACCGTTATGAAGGCCTTGGTATTATCCGATTCCCGTGTCAGCGTTGCGCGGGATGCCTCCGCGCCGCCGCGGAAGGGATAACCGTCCGTGGCAGAGATCGACGCGGTGGTGAAGGTCAGCTGATGCCCCGCGTTTACAACGACGGCGTCCGTATGGGGAACCTCGTAATCCGTCAGCATCTGGATCTGGTATGGGATCTGCGTATACGATTCATAGCCGCTGTCAGACTTTGTAAACAGCCTGCTATTGTTGATATCCTCGAAGGCCGCATGGATCGTGCCATAGATGGCCGGAATATGGATCAGGTCCTCCCCTTCGCCATCCTCCCGGTACAGCAGGCTGCCATCCCCATCGGTCACCTTGCAGATCGAAGGAATGTTGACCACGCGAATGGTCGCGGCTTCCGCAGGCATGGTCAGCTTGTAGCTGTCGGAAACGCCGCTGAGAAGATTCTCGCCGCCGTGAGGATGGGTCTGGATCATGAACACGGCGATCTCCCGGCTTTGTGTGTCTGACAGCAGCTCCGCAAGCGTAACCTCTCCGCCCACAGGCAGGGTGAGCTGCTGCTGTGCGTTATGGTTCAGCTGGAACGCCACGGCGCCGTCATCGTTCGTGGCCGCTGTTCCGTACGGGTTATAATTCCTTATCGGCCTGCCATCGATCTCCAGCGTGAGATTGAAATCAAAGGTTCCGGATGTCTCATCGCTTATGACTGTCTTGCGCACCGTCAGGACGGCCGTCCTGCGGGTATAGATATACAGGATATCCAGTACGTTGACGTCAACTTCGGCAACCGCCCGTCCGGCAGCCTCCGGTTCCACAATGGTTCCGTTTACTTTGATTACCAAATCATAGTATTCCAGGTCAAAGCCCGCGCTGTCGTTCACCGACGCGGACTGCGCCTCAACGGTCAACACCGCGCCAGTGGGAACGGGCAGCGGGTCCGATGCCGCCGTATCACCGTTCTTCGCCTGGATCGTGAAATTACCCGTCGTTTCCTCTTCATTCAGGGTATAGCTGTCACGGAAGGCAAAGCTCACGCCACCCTCCGGCGCAAGGCAATCCTCCAGCTGCACGGACACGGTGACCTGCGGCCGTATGGTGAACACGCCCGACACGAAGGTTACGGCATAGTTGCCCTGCACTGCCTCGCCGGTGGGGGTGATGGCATAGCTTCCGGCATCCTCATCCATCTCGCGGGCAACGGCAAAGCGGAGCAGCTCTACTTTGTCATCGCCGGAGCCGATGCTGTAGGTGTAATCAACAGCGTCGTCCACGCCGGCCGCATGTGTCAGCGTGCCGCCCTCGTCGGCCTCCAGCAGGCCATCGATCTCAACGATCCACCACTCCGGGTCGTCTTCGCCGTACAGCTTGTCGGCGTCGATTGCCGCGACGGTGACCGTCCTCGGTTCGATCGTCAGCCTGCCGGCAACCGGATCGTCGCTGTCCTCCCCGGGCAATATGTATTCCCGCGTCACGTCCACGCCGTTTCGGGTCACGACAAGCGTGGCACCCGCAAAGCTGCCATCATAGGTTCCGGCGTTCCTGCCCGTGGCGCGCGCATAGCCCGTCACCGCCAGCACGTCGCCGCTCTTCAGGCCGGTCACCGTGTATTCGTCGGTGTCGACCGCGCTGCCCGTACCGATCACGGAGGTCAGCATATTGCCGTTCTGATCCTCGCCGTTGTAGGTCTTCGTCACATCCTTGACCGTGACGGTCAGGGGCTGGCGGAGGATATTGGTATAGGTCACCGTCAGGGGTGTTGACGGGATGGCGTTCAGCGTGAAGGACCTGTCGGCTTCGCTGTAGGCGGTCTGATCGGTATAGTTCTCCTGGTTCTCCGTCCGCACAGCCTCTGCCGAGGTCGCATATTTATCCAGATTGACGATCTGCGTATTGTCGCCGGCAGCAGCGGTGAAGGCGCTCTCCTCCTGCAGGACCAGCCTCGTGCCGACAGGCACGGCAATGGTCCTTGCCTCATCGTGCGCAAGGTTGAACGCCACCCGGCCGTTGTCATCGGTGATCAGGTCGTCGGCATCATCCGACGCGTCAAACACCTTGTAGGATTTCACGGGGTTCTTGCCCACAAGAAGCGTGGCCGTAAAGGCAAAGCTGTCCTCCTCGCTTGCGGGATCCACGACCTTTTTGACGGTGATGTCCGTCGTCTTGAAGCGGTTGCTGAAGGTAATGTCCATGGCCGCATTCAGCGAATCGACCTGGTAACGGTATCCATCCTGTTCGCCGGTCCCGACATCATAGGCGGTTTCATAGCGCTCGGAAACCTTTTGCCCACTGACCGTCTTGTTCAGGTCCTCCTCGATCACCAGGCTGGAATTCGTCGGGATCCGGATCTCCCTGGTGTCGCTGCTGGTGACGGTCAACGTGCTTTCGACCGCATCGCCCGTGCCGTCCAGCTGATAGCGCACCTTGAAGTCAAAATCCAGGGTGGTGCTGATCAGCGGGTCGGTCAACGCCTTGGT
>CACYWI010000007.1 GCA_902778045.1 uncultured Eubacteriales bacterium | reverse complement strand
CGACGTCAAGGCCGCGATGCGCGAGGTGCGCATGGCGCTGCTGGAGGCCGACGTGAACTTCCTGGTGGTGAAGGACTTCGTCAAGAAGGTCACCGAGCGCGCCGTCGGGCAGGACATCATGCAGAGCCTGACCCCCGGCCAGCAGGTCATCAAGATCGTCAACGAAGAGCTGACGAACCTGATGGGCGGCACCAACGCCCGGCTGACCTACTCGCCCCAGGCGCCCACGATCTACATGATGGCGGGCCTGCAGGGCGCGGGCAAGACCACCATGTGCGCCAAGCTGGGCAACATGCTGAAGAAGGACAACAAGAAGCCCCTTCTGGTGGCCTGCGACGTATACCGCCCCGCCGCCATCAAGCAGCTGCAGGTGGTCGGCGAGCAGGTGGGCGTGGAGGTGTTCGAGCGCGGCCAGGGCAACCCGGTGGAAATCGCGAAGGAGGCCGTGGAATACGCCCGCTACTACGGCCGCGACCCGGTGATCATCGATACCGCCGGCCGGCTGCACATCGACGAGAACCTGATGCAGGAGCTGCGGGACATCCGCGCGGCGGTCAACCCCAAGGAGATCCTGCTGGTGGTCGACGCCATGACCGGCCAGGACGCCGTGAACGTGGCCAAGACCTTCAACGAGCAGCTGGGCGTGGACGGCGTGATCCTGACCAAGCTGGACGGCGACACCCGCGGCGGCGCGGCCATCTCCGTGCGCGCGGTGACGGGCAAGCCCATCAAGTTCTCCGGCATCGGCGAAAAGCTGACGGACATCGAGCCCTTCCACCCCGACCGCATGGCCAGCCGCATACTGGGCATGGGCGACGTGCTGACGCTGATCGACAAGGCGCAGGAGAGCTTCGACGAGCAGCAGGCCATTGACCTGACCCGCAAGATGCGCACCAACAGCTTCACGCTGGAGGATTACCTGGAGCAGCTGAAGCAGATGAACAAGATGGGCAGCATCACCGACCTGCTGAAGATGATCCCCGGCCTGGGCAGCAAGATCAAGGATGTGGACATCGACGAGGAGCAGGTCAGCAAGGCCCAGAAGAAGAACGAGGCCATCATCCTTTCCATGACCCGCATGGAGCGCCGCAACCCCGACATACTGAACGGCAGCCGCAAGCGCCGCATCGCCGCGGGCAGCGGCACCAGCGTGCAGGATGTGAACCTGCTGCTCAAGCAGTTTGACCAGGCCCGCAGCATGATGAAAACCATGATGGGCTCGGGCAAGCGCGGCAGGATGCGCATCCCCTTCGGGAAGATGCCGAAATTCTGATTTCCGGGGAAAATCAGAATAGGGATTAGGGAATAGGGATTAGGGATTAGACATTGTTTGCCTGATAACGATTCCTGTCCCCCTCACAATCTGTTGAGCCGTTGCTGTCAATACAGCGGCAGCAACCATCCCTAATCCCTAATCCCTAATCCCTGACCCCCTCAATAAATCCGGTACCAAACCGTATTTATAGATAACAAAGCTAAAAGCATCAAGGAGGAATTCCCAATGGTCAAGATTCGTCTGAAGAGGATGGGCATGAAGAAGAAGCCCTTCTATCGTCTGGTTGTCACCGACAGCCGCAACCCCCGCGACGGCCGCTTCATCGAGGAGATCGGCTACTACAACCCCGTTTCCGAGCCGGTTGAAATGAAGATCGACGACGAGCGCGCCAAGTACTGGCTGGGCGTGGGCGCTCAGCCCACCGACACCGTCCGCGCGCTGCTGAAGAAGGGCGGAGTCCTGTAACATGGTTGAACTGGTCAATTTCATCGCCCGGGCACTGGTCGAAAAGCCGGATGCCGTGGACGTGCGCGAGGTCGAAAATGACGACAGCATCGTCATCGAGCTGCGCGTGGATCCCGATGACATGGGCAAGGTCATCGGCAAGCAGGGCCGCATCGCCAAGGCGATCCGCACCGTGGTAAAGGCCGCTTCCGTAAACAGCCCCAAGCCCGTGTTCGTGGAAATCGTCTGACAGGGCCAATTTCGGCGCACGCAGAAATGCGTGCGCCGTTGTCGTATATGCGATTGCCGCGCGGGCCCGCAGGGCAGCACCGCTCCTTTTCATCCCGGGAATGCCGTTTTCCGTCGCATCCCACACCGGCGGCAGATCCATGAAGCCACAGGTGTGGACACCGCGGCTTTTTGCAGCCTCGAAGTTAGTTTTATTCATCTAACAGCCCTGTGTTAGCGGTTTTTAATCCCTGATATTGACCATTTTGCATCATTTGCCATTTGGATATTGCATTTTTCGCGCATTGGGTGTATAATGGTTTCAACAACAAAACAGGAGGTACTAACCATGGCATATGCAATCAGCGACGAGTGCATCGCGTGTGGCGCGTGCGCAGAAGAGTGTCCCGTTTCCGCCATCTCTGAGGGCGACGGCAAGTTCAACATCGATCCCGATACCTGCGTTTCCTGCGGCGCTTGCGCCGGCGTTTGCCCCGTGGGCGCGCCCGCCGAGGCTTAATCGAAAGCAAAGGTCCTGAAATCCCGCTTCGGCGGGATTTTTGTTTTCCCCCGGTCGAATGACAAAAGCTTTTCGATATTCTCACAAAACTGTTTCATAGCAGGAAAACAGGCATGGGAATAGAAGATAGATAAGATGGCTTTTTATCGGGAATCACCGGTAAAGGCGGACAAGGCACAAAAGACAGACGAGGGCTTTCATGCGAACCATGGATTACCGTAGGGCTGCTGACGCCTGCGCGCGCGCAATGATCGCGGCGCTGGCGCTGTTTGCGTTGCTTTTGCTTCGGATTGACGCGCGGGCAGAGGCCGACGGCGTGCTGCGGGTCAGGCTCGCGCGGCTTGGCGCGCCATCAGAGCTGACCCTGACGGCGGACTGCGAATACAGCATTGCCCCGGATGAAGGCCTTCACATACCCGCCGGCGTACCGGTGCGCATCACGGCCTCCGAAGGCAGCCTGATGCTGCACTCCGGCGACGACGCGCTGCCCCTGGGCGCGCAGGCGGCGCTGCTGCGCCAGGGTACGGGCCACAGCGGCTTCAGCTTCCTGTCGCCTTCCCTGTCCAACCGCTTCTGCGGCGATCTGGCCCTGTCCGCCTCCGGCGACGTGGTCACCGTCGTATTGAACATCGACATAGAGGATTATCTCCACGGCGTGGTGGGCTATGAGATGGCCCCCTCCAGCGGGCTGGAGGCGCTGAAGGCCCAGGCCGTGGTGGCCCGGAACTACGCCCTGATGCGCAAGGCCGCCCGCAACGGCTCGGCCTACGATCTTTCCGATTCCGGCGACGCGCTCAGCTTCCGCGGCTACAGCGATTCCCGGGAATACGCCGACGCCGTGAAGGCCGTGGACGAGACCCGGGGCCAGGTGCTCACCTACAACGGCAGCCCCGCCGTGTGCTATTTCTGCGATTCCAACGGCGGCCAGACCGAATCCGCCGGCAACGCCTTCGACACCGCGCTGGCCTACAGCGAGGTCCGGGATGATCCCTACGACTACGAAGGCGCCGGCGCCAAAAAGACGGCCACCCTGCGCCGGGACGCGACCGACCTGCAGCCGGAGCTGGCGGAGGCGCTGTACGCCGCGCTGGCCGAGCCGCTGAAGGAACAGGGGATCGGAGCCGATCCCGATGGCATCGAAATCACCGCCATCGAGGACGCCGCCCTGGAGGCGCCCCGCTTCGAGGAGCCCAGCCGCCTGTTCACGACCCTCGCCCTTCGCCTGGCCGTGACGGCGCAGGCCCAAACCGTGGAGGTCACCGTGCGGGTGCCCACCTACGGCGCTCTGGAGCGCTGGTACGGCCTGGACATCAACGAGGCCGACAACGAGACCGTTTGGCTTTCCAAGGGCGACCGCGCCTTTGAGATCACCTTCCGGCGCAGCGGCAGCGGCGTGGGCATGAGCCAGCGCGGCGCGCAGGTCATGGCGCGCAAGGGCCTGTCCTGCAGGGACATACTGGAATACTACTATCCCGGCACCGCGCTGGAGATCGTCGAGCTGTCGAATGACGCGAAGGACGCGCCTGCCTCGGGCGAAGGCCAGGGCCATTCCGCCCAGCCCATCGCTACCGCGCGGCTCAGCCAGAAATCCCGCCTGTACGCCAAGCCCGACACCGCCCAGGGCGCGCTGACCACGCTGCCCGCCGGCGCGACGGTGGATATCTACGCCGTGCAGGGCGAGTGGGCCGCCATCGGCAGCGGCGCGCTGCAGGGCTTCACCCACACCGAGGCCCTTACCTCCTTCAAGCTGATCGGCGTCACGGCGGCCCAGGTGAAGAACGATACGCTGGCCCGGGTTAACGCCGGTCCCGTGGACGTGCTGCAGCTGCCCGTGGCCACCGCCACGGTGCTGGAGCAGCTGGCCGAGGGCTCCGCGGTGCGGCTGGACGCCTATACCGACGACTGGGCGCTGGTCACCACCTCCTCCGGCGTGGAGGGCTTCATCTCCCGTGACGCGCTGACCCTGCAGGGAACGACCCGCGAGGGCGACGAAGGCGAAACCGTCACCGCGCCGGACAACCTGTACGGCATGGTCACCGAGCGGACCGGGCTGTACGTCAACGCCGATGATTCCATCGATCCCCGGGAGCTCCTCGAGGCCGGCGACTATGTGAAGATCCTGGCCTACAACAGCGCCTGGGGCTATGTGCTCGCCGGAGACGGCGTCAACGGCTATGTGAAGCTGAGCGCGCTCAGCGCGGTGCAGCGCGCCGAGGCCACCCCGGCCCCCGACGGCAATGGGATCACCGTGGTGGAGGGCAAGCAATACCGCATCATCGCCGCGGAGGCGCTTTCGCTGTTCAAGAGCTATTCCACCGAATCCCAGGTGCTGGCCACGCTGCGCCGGGGCGACCGGGTGCAGATCGGCGCGTATAACGATACCTGGGCCTGCGTGCGCGTGGACGGCGTCACCGGCTTCGTGCTGCTCAGCGGGCTTGCGGACGAGGCGCCCGAGGCGGAGGACGACCAGCCCAACGGCGGCAAGGCGGTGCGCGTGAAGGGGACGCTGTTCGCCTCCGTCAACGCCGACGGCACGCCCCTCTACCCCACCTACGACGCCGCCTCGACCCCCATGCTGCTGCTGGACAAGGGCGAACAGGTGCAGGTCGGCGCATATAACGATGTATGGGCCTGCGTGCGCGTGAACGGCATCACAGGCTTTATCCCCCTCGAAGCGCTGACCCTCGCGGAGCCGTAAGGAAGCGTAAATAGACAGGAGTGGTGTTTGGATTTCTGATCCTTTACGCCGGCAACCGGCGTTATACGCTTCAGCCTGCGGGTTGGATCAAACAAATCCCGCCAGGGATTTGCACAGCATCTCCACTCTTGAATTCCCCATCATCCAAAGGGAGTATCAACATGAAGCATCGTATAGCCCTCCTCGCGCTCGCGGGGCTTTTATTGTTCGGGGCGGCGGCGGAATCGATCAGCACCCCGCTGCCGGAGCTGACCGGCGACGAGGTGGTCCGGCTGGAGACCCGGCTTTCCGAGCTCGGCTATTTTGGCGGGGACGCGGACGAAACCTTCGATTCGGACACCCGATCGGCCCTGGAAAGCTTTCAGCAGGCCAACGGCCTGGAGGTCACCGGCGCGGTGGACGACACCGTGTTCGAGCGCCTGAACAGCGCCGACGCCCTGTCCCGCCAGGATTACCTGACCCGCTTTGCCGGGGCCTACGCCCAGATGGAGGCGCTGCGCAAGGGCAGCGTCAGCAATGACGTGCTGGTGATGCAGCGCAAGCTTCGGGAGCTGGGCTACTTTTCCGGCGAGCCGGACGGCGCCTTCAGCGAGGCCACCCAGCGTGCGGTGGAGAGCTTCCAGATGGTCAACGGCCTGCCCATCACCGGCGTGGCCGACGGCGCGACGCTGATGCGGCTCATGGCCGATTCCCCCATCACCTGGACGGACTTTTTGACCGAGATGAGCGCCGGCGAGGGCGACACCGGGCTGAACGTGTATGTGCTGCAGCGCCGGCTGACGCAGATGGGCTATTTCACCGGCAGCTGCACCGCCGTCTACGGCGAGCTGACCAGCCTGGCCGTGCGGCGCTTCCAACAGGACAACGGCCTGGAGCAGACCGGGCGGGCCGATCCCTCCACCTGGGCCGCCATCTATTCCCGGGCGGTGGCCACCACCAACCGGCCCAGCGCCCTGCAATTCGGCGATTTTGGCGAAAGCGTGGCCGCCGTTCAGAACCGGCTGAATGCCCTGGGCTACTTCGACAATGAAACCACCGGCGAATTCGGCTATACCACCGAAAGCGCCGTGCGCCTGTTCCAAATGGCCAGCGGCATGGACCCCACCGGCGCGCTGAGCGACGAGGCCCAGTCCCGCCTGATGGCTGATTCTGCCCCCTCCATGCTGGACAGCGACGTACAGCAGCGCTTCCAGCGCCTGCTGGACGACGCCGACGAACAGACCCAGGCCGAGATCGCCCGCATCGCCCTGCAGCTGGTGGGCGCGTCCTTCGGCGAAACCGAGGACGAGCTATACCCCGGCTTTGACTTCGTGCAGTTCGTGTGCGTGTCGGCAGGGCTGCCCGTCACCTTCCCCGAGGACCTGATCCGCATGGCCGACCGCCAGGTGGAGACCATGTCCGCCGTGGAGCCCGGCGACATCGTCGCCTTCCAGAGCGCCTCCGCCGACGCGGTCAGCATGCTGCTGGCCATCGGCGCGGGCGACGGCATGGTGGTCAGCACCACCGAGAGCGGCGGCTGGGCGGAGCTGGCGTATATGGACCGCATGGAAGGCGCAACGATATACTGCTGGGATGCAGAGTAGAGGGGTATGAGGGGGGAGCAAGCTCCCCCCTCATTGCTCCCCCCTCCGGATTTCGTTTGAGTTTTTCGCCTGTTTTCTGAATAATAGGATGAAGGAAAACAGGCGAAATCTCCGGCCGCGGAATCTGGATGAAGGAAAACAGGCGAAAAACTCCGGCCACGAAATCCGCAAGGTAGCCTTTTCTGCGAAGAGGCCCCGTTCCCGCCGCACTTGTCGCCGGGAACGATTCTCAATCGGGGCGCTCCGCCCCCGATACCCCCGGTGAGTGAGTGTATGAATATGGGTATTGAATTGAACCCCGGTGAGAGGCTGGACGATCTGCAGCTGAACGGGCTGAAGCTGATCCAGAGGCCGGACGCCTTTCGCTTCGGCACGGACAGCGTGCTGCTGGCCCACTTCGCCGCGCCGCGGCGGGGCGAGGTGGCGGCGGACCTGGGCTGCGGCACCGGGGCCATCGCGCTGCTGATGGCCGGCCGCCAGCCCGGTATGACGGTGGATGCCGTGGAGCTGCAGCCGGACATCGCGGACATGGCCGCGCGCAGCGTGGCGATCAACGGCATGGAGGCGCGCGTGCGGGTGCGCTGCGGCGACATGCGGCAGATCTGGCGCGAGCTCGGCGCGGGCCGGTACTCGCTGGCGGTGTGCAACCCGCCCTACGGCCGAAGCGGCGCGGCGCTGGAGAGCCTTTCCGAAACCAAGCGCCTGGCCCGCCACGAGGGCGACCTGACCCCCCTGGCCGTGGCGGAGGCCGCCGCAAAGCTATTGAAGAACGGCGGCCGCTTCTGCGCCGTGTACCCAGCGCCGAGAGCCTACGAGCTGATGCGCGCCATGGACGACGCCGGCATCGCCCCCAAGCGCATCCGCACCGTGCACGGCGTTCAGGGCCGCGCGCCCAAGTTCGTGCTGCTGGAGGGCGTGAAGCAGGGCGGCGAGGGCCTGCACTGGCTGGAGCCGCTGGTGCTGCGCCACGTGGACGGCAGCTTCACCGACCAGTGGCACGAAATCTACGACCCAAAATGACATCAGGCCCGCCCGATCGCAGTGCGAAGGGGCGGGCCTGATCCAATATATACTATTTTCAAATCAAACGCAGAAGATCCTTCGCTCCGCTCAGGATGACACCGACATGCCTGTCATTCCGGGCTAAAAGTAGAATCCTTCCCTTCTCTCATCGAGAACAATATCGCTTCTTACCGCTTCTTACCGATCATGTCCACCAGACGGTGCATGCCGGGAATGCAGGCGACGACGGCGCACACCAGGGTGTCCGGGCCAAGATAGCTGATGTTATAGCCCAGGGAGTAGATCCAGGCGTTCTGCTCGCCCGCGTACTCGGCAAAGAACACCGCTCCGGACAGCACGGCCATCGCATAGCGGCCCACGCCCGCCAGCAGCACCGCTACCGGCAGCTTCCACGGCTTCTTGATGGGCAGCACCGCCGCGATGCAGCCCAGTATCATCGCGCCGTAAGCCAGCGGATAATCCACCAGCAGCTGTACCGGATGGATGACATAGGGATCGGTGATCAGCTGCAGCAGGCCGAAGGCGCAGCCTACCACAAAGCCCTGCAGCGGCCCGCATGCCAGCATGAACATCACCAGTGGCAGCATGGCCGCAGGGGTAATGGAGCCGCCCTGAGGCATGCGGAACAGGCGAATGCAGCCAAGCACAAAGGCGATGGCGATGCACATCGCGCCGATGGACAGTCTGCGACTGTCCCACTTCACCTTGCGACCGCTCACGGCCAGCACGATGGCGGCGGCGATCAGCGCCGCCACGACGGCCCAGGTGTACCAGGGCGCTTCAAAGAGCTTCTTGAACACGGGCGATGGCTCCGCCGCGGCTTCAGCAGTCTCCTCAGCAGCCCCGGCAGCAGCCTCTGCGGTCTCCGCAGTCTCCTCCACGGTCTCGGCAGCATCGGCGGTCTCCGCGGCCTCCGCCACGGCCTCGGCGGCGGTCTCAGTGGTCTCCGCCAGCGCGGCGGACACCAGCACAGCGCCCATCACCAGGGCGAGCAGCAGGGCAAACAGTCTCTTCATTCAAGTCTCCTCCTTTGCATTTTCCGCAAAAGAAACCCGCATACGCTTTTCTGCGCACGCGGGAAACGGAGTGCCAATCGGGTGGCGTTCCGCTTCCCTACGGTGGGATTATCCACTTCAGGTTCCAAGGGACCGGGCGTTTCCGCCCATCTCAGCCTTTCGGCGCCCCCAGCGGTTGTGAGAATATTCTAAACCCGTCACAGGCACCAGGGCGTGATGGGCCAGCAGCGTCACAGGCATCCTCCAGCGACCCTGCCAGTCCTGCTCGAAGCGGCCCCAGGAGATGCGGGGATTCGATTCGTCGCCGCCGGCCGTGGGCTGGATCAGCTGGGTGTAGTGCAGCCAGGGCAGCGAGGTGACGAAGTACAGGCCCTCCACATCGTCGTCCTCCTCGATGGAGGCGTTCTCGCGGCAGCGGGCCCGCTCGGCCTCGGCATAGGGCAGGTATTCCCACCAGGGCATGTCGTGATACAGCGTGCAGTAGCCGTAGGTCCCGTCCGGTCGCAGCTCCACATGGCTGGTGCCGCAGGCGTCGTACTCCACGATACCGCCATCCCGGATGCGCTGGCGCAGTTGGGGCACGGCGTTGGCCGCCCGAGCTGCCACCCGCATGAAGGCCAGGTAGAACGAGCAGCCCTCCCGCTTGCAGAACTCCCGCAGCCCGGTCACGTCCACCTGAATGGTGACGCCCAGCATCGGATTTTGCAGCGTGCGGAAGTAGTCAAAGTGCGCCCTGCGCGGATAGGCGCTCATGTCGATGGCCGTAGTCTTCATCGCAATCCCTCCAATGAGATAAGGGGACGGTTCCTTATCCCATTTTTCTCACCCAAAGATGAAATAAGGAACCGTCCCCCTATCCCACTTTTTTGATCAGTATCAGCTCCAGCGGCTGGGCATAGCGGGGGATGTCCACAGCGAAGCCGCCGGCGTCCCGGTAGCCCAGCCTGCGGTAGAAGTGCTGGGCAGCCTCGTCCACCTGGGTGGAGGTCATCACCATGCCGTGGCCCGCCGCGCCCATGTCCGCCTCCCAGCGCTCTATCAGCGCCCGTCCCAGGCCCTGGCCGCGCCGGGCTTCATCCACCATCAGCAGCGTGCAGAAGGGCACCTCATCCCAGAAACGGTTCCAGCGCAGTAGCCCCGCTACACTGCCGCCCTCCAAAGCCACATAGCACTCCCCCGCCGCGCACTTGCGCTCAAACAGCTCCCGACTCAGGCGGGCGTCCAGAGCGCGCCACTCCGGCCAGTCAGACAATTGGGCCAAACGAATCATGGCCATGCGGATACCGCCTTCCTTTAAAAGTGAGATGAGGGGACGGTTCCTTATCCCATTTTTCCACCCTAAAGTGAGATAGGGGGACGGTTCCTTTCCCCTTTTTTCATCCAAAAGTGAGATAAGGAACCGTCCCCTTATCTCATTTTCAGTTCCCTGAAACGCTCAGAGCCCCGTTACGCAACGGGGCTCTGAAAGGGTTATTCCGGTTTACGCGATGGGCTCGGCCTTCACCTTGGCCAGGTGCACGAAGCGGGGCAGGCTGTTCTCCTTGGGCAGCTTGGTCTCGCCCTGGATCAGCGGCAGCGCGTAGTCGATGAAATCCTGGGTCAGGCCGTCGCCGGTGGGGGTGATCCACTCCACGGGCACCTTCTTTTCGGTGTTGGCGACGTCGGTCAGGTTGAACAGCTTGATGTTGCAGACGTACTTGCCGTCCACATAGCTGCGCTCGAAGCCCACCATCTTGTCGGTGATGCCGGCGACGGCGTTCTCCACGGCGGCCTTGCCGGCGGAGAAGGACTCGTCGATATCGGTCTGGCTGGCGGAATGGGCCGCGCAGCGCTGCAGCAGGCTCAGCTCGATGCCGCGCACTTTCGCGCCGGTGGCAGCCTTCAGGTGGTTGGCCAGGAAGGAGGCCAGGCCGCCCAGCTGGGTATGGCCAAAGGCGTCCTTGGCGGCGTTGGCGCTGCCGTACTCAGAGATGAACTTGCCGTCCTTGTCGTGGATGCCCTCGGACACGACCACCAGGCACTTCTTCTGCTTGGCGTAGATGTCCTTGACCTTCTGGGTGAAGGCGTCCAGGTCGAAATCGCGCTCGGGCAGGTAGATCAGGTCCGCGCCGTCGCCGGCATAGTTCGCCAGCGCCGCGGCGGCGGTCAGCCAGCCCGCGTGGCGGCCCATGCACTCGATCACGGTGATCATGCCGGTGTCGTACACGGTGGAATCACGGTGATCATGCCGGTGTCGTACACGGTGGAATCGCGGTACACCTCCATCACGGAGGTGGCGATGTACTTGGCCGCGGAGGCGAAGCCCGGGCAGTGGTCGGTGCCGTACAGGTCGTTGTCGATGGTCTTGGGAATGCCCATCACGCGGCACTCATAGCCGTTCTTCAGCATGAACTTGCTGATCTTGTTGCAGGTATCCATGCTGTCGTTGCCGCCGTTGTAGAAGAAGTAGCGCACGTTGTACTTCTTGAAGATCTCCAGGATGCGCTTGTAGTCGGTGTCGTCCACATCGGGATCGGCCAGCTTATAGCGGCAGGAGCCCAGCGCGGAGGAGGGGGTGTACTTCATATAGGCAAGCTCCTTGGGGTCTTCCTTGCCCATGTCGATCAGGTCGTCGTCCAGGACGCCCTTGATGCCGTGGCAAGCGCCCAGCACCTGGGTGATATCGTCGCACTCCAGGGCGGTCTTGATCGCGCCGTAAGCGGAAGCGTTGATGACGGCGCTGGGGCCGCCGGACTGACCGATGATGCATGCGCCTTTCAGCTGGCTCATTTTCATTCATTCCTTTCAAATCAGGCAGTATTGGCATTCGCGCAGCACTTCCTGCGCGCACAGCATAAATATAGCACAAATCCCCCTGCGCGTCAAACCCGCTGGCGTTAAATCTGCAGGGTGCCGCGCGCGCCGGCCGGCCGCCGAAATGTGACGACATTCGCGCGACAATTCGACCGCACTATCATAAGTTGAATAGAAAAATCAATATACATCTGTATATTCGATGCATATATGCATTTGTTTTCACAATGAAGCGCAGGAATTTGCAGGAAAAATGTCGTATATTTATTTACATATGCAATGCATATACAGCGATGGAAGTGCATATAACAGGAATATGACCAACCGTTCAGGAGGGCTTTCATGGAACAAGTCAAGGAAGAAATGCGCGCCGTTTCACCCCTCGGCACGCGAAGAAAGGCGATTGCGATCGCGGCGCTGGCCGTGATTGTCGCGCTGCTTGTGGCGCTGTGCATATCCATCGGTATGCGTTCGAATATACAGCGCCAGTATGTGGCGGCGCGCAACCAGGCCGGCGAGGCACTGTACTCCAACCTGTATATCCTGATGCAGACCTTCGACATGACCGCCGTGCCCAACACAGACGTGCGGGGCGTGATACTGCCCCAGATGCGGGATTACTACATCGCCTCGATCACGCTGAACAACCTGCTGAGCAAGACCTACGGACCCAGGTACGCGGTGCTTTCCGAGGCAGACATCAACAACCTGACCAGCGCCTTCACCGGCTATGAGGCCGCCTACACCAACAATACCAGCACCGATCTGGCCCAGAGCAACATGCAGCTGTGCATGGACCGCATCAAGGAGCTGCTGAACAGCCGCTACAGCCAGGGCGTGCTGAAGGCGGGCCGGTAGCCACTCCCCTTCAATTCAACGAAATCCCCCGTCGGCGAGTGCTGACGGGGGATTTCGCGTTGTGCGCGTTACTTATTCACGGTGATGGTGACCTTCGCGGTCTTGCCGTTGGCGGTCTTGACCTTGACGGTGGTCTTGCCCGCCTTCTTGGCGGTGACCACGCCCTTGGAGGATACGCCGGCGACCGCCTTCTTGCTGGAGGACCAGGTCAGCTTGCTGTCCGCGTTGACGGGCGACAGCGTGGCGACCAGCTGCACCTTGTCCCCCACCTTCATGGTGAACGCCTTGCTACGGCTCAGCGTCACCTTGGTCGGCTTGCCGAACTTCTTGAAGGTGATGCCCGCGGTCTTGGCGTACAGCTGGGCATAGGAGCCCTTGCCGCCCACGATGGTCAGCTTGGAGGTCTTCTGGATCGCGTCCGACGCCGTTCATCTCGTGGAATACAAACTCATACATGTTTACGCCCTTCTCCACTCCGGACTGCGTGCGCACGATTTTCTCCACCGACAGCCACGTCCTGCCCTCCTGCCGGGGTGCAGCCTGCTGGAACTGCTCCACGGTATAGCTCTTCCCATTGTTCGCGACATAGACCCTTGGGCGGGACGCACGGAAGCCAAAGAACCCCGCCACCAGCGCCGCGCAAAGCAGCACCGCCGCCAGCGCCACCCAATGCCGGCGCAGCTTTGCGCTGACCGAAGCCGGCGCGGGCTCTGCCGCCGGGGCTGGTTCCGCCTGAGACGCAGGCCCTGTCTGTGGCGGGGCGGGCAGCGTCGCCGCCTGCAGCTCGCCTGTCTCCGTCTGCGTCCAGAAGCTGACCCCCAGCTGCTCCGACAGCTTCAGCAGCATCTCCGCATCCGGCATGGCGCGGCCCACCTCCCAATGGGAGATGGTCTGCCGGGACACGTTCACCGCCCTGGCCAGCGTCTCCTGGGTCATGCCCGCCCGCTTTCGCGCCTCGTGGATCTGTTCGCCGATGTTCGCCATGCCGCATGCATCCTTTGTATTGGTTTTCTCGCGTCCATTATAGCACAGCCCGTGCGAATGACAATCCCGGTTCAGTCTGCTCATATTTTCCGGCGCGGCTGGGCACACTGGTACTGAGGTGATATGAATGGGTTATCCCAAGTACTCCGGCCTGGCGGAGCTGCTGAAGCACGATCAGGCCGCGCTGGACTATTTCAAGGACCTGCCGCTGGCGGTGCGGGACGGCATCGCGCCCCACGGCGAGCGCATCGATTCCTTCGAGACGTTGAAGCACTATGCCGAGGCGGTGTCGGACAAAGCGTGACGGCAGATCCCGCCGTTTGAATCGCGCGCGTATGCAAAGATCCTTCGCTCCGCTCAGGATAACACATCACATCGTTTGTCATTCTGAGCGCAGCGAAGGATCTTCTTGTCGTTCAGGGATAAGGTCCCGTTGCCTGTTTCTACAGCAGCGCTTCGAATGCCCGCACGGCGGGAGCGATCAGCGCGTCGTCGAAGGCGTAGCCCTCGGTGTGCAGGCCGGGGCTGTCCTCCCCCGCGCCGATGCCGAAGAACACCCCCGGCACGGCCTTCAGCAGATGGCCGCAGTCCTCGGACCAGCGCATGGGCTCGTCCAGCACACTGACCGGCAAGCCCGCCGCCCGGAAGCGGCGCATCACGTCGTCGTACAGGGCGTCGTCGTTGGTGGTGTCGGGGAAGGGATCGTGCCGCTCGAAACGGCAGGCCATGCCCCCGGCTTCGCAGCCCACCCGGGCGGCGGACTCGATCCGGTCGATCAGCGCGTCGATGTCCGCCTGGCGGTGGCCCCGCAGCGTCTGGTTCAGGCACCCCTCCGAGGCCGATATGCCGTAGTTGTCACCGCCCGCCAGCAGGCCGATGACCGTGCGCATCAGCAGGCGGTCGTCGCCGCGCAGTATGTCTTCGATCATCGCCGGGGTGTCCAGCGCCAGCCGGCACAGCAGCGCCACGGGGTTTGCGCCGTCGCCGGGATAGGCCGCGTGAGCGGGCCGCCCCTGCACGCGCACGCTGTGGCCGCAGGAGGCGCAGGCGAAGCAGCCCCTTCGCATCAGCACCGTCCCCCTGGGATGCCCGGGGATATTGTGCAGCGCGTACAGCGCCGACAGGCCCCGGAGCTCCGGCCAGTCCTTCAGCACCCGCGGCGCGCCTTCGCCGGTCTCCTCGGCGGCCTGGAAGATCAGGAATACGCTCTTCCCGGCGCGCCTGCCGTTCAGCAGCAGCGCCAGGCCGCACAGTATCGCGCTGTGGCCGTCGTGGCCGCAGCGGTGGCAGGCCCCGTCCGCCGTCCCCTCCAGGGGCAGGGCGTCCATGTCCGCCCGGAAGCCGACGGCGGACAGGCCCTCGCCCTCGAAGTGGGCCGCAAGCAGCCAGCCGCCCATATCCCGCACGTCCAGGTCGGTGTTTTCGGCCAGAAACGCCCTGATCGTCTGCAGCGTCTGCCGTTCCTGGCCGGAGCGCTCCGGGCAGGCGTGCAGCCGCCGTCGCAGTCCGATGATCCGTTCAAGCTGATTGTCGTTCAGCACAAAGGTCCCTCCCCTGTCACACAAAGGCCGCACGCAAACGCGCGCGGCCTTCACCATGGTTGAATGGAATCACTTTTCCCGCTTCTTGGACAGGATGTCGAACACCACGGCCGCCAGCAGCACGAAGCCCTTGACGACGCGCTGCCAGTTGGCGTCCAGGCTGATCAGGGTCATGCCCTTGTTAATCACGCCGATCAGCGTAGCGCCGATCACCATGCCCAGCACGGTGCCCGCGCCGCCGCTGGCGGACACGCCGCCCACCACGCAGGCGGAGATGGCGTCCATCTCGAAGTTCTTGCCGGCGTCTGCGTTGGCCGCGGTAAAGCGGGCCAGCATGATCATCGCCGAGATCGAGGTGAGGATCGCCATGTTCAGGTAGGCGATGAACATGATCCTGCGGGTATTTACGCCGGACAGGCGCGCGGCCTCGATGTTGCCGCCCACCACATAGAAGTGACGGCCCACGGTGGTCTTGCTGGTGATGAAGCTGTAGACCAGCACCACCGCCGCGACCCACACCAGCACGGTGGGAATGCCGCCGGCATAGGCCAGCTTGCCCATGACCAGCAGGATCGCCGCCGCGCCAATACCGGCCTTCGCGGCCGCAGTGCCGACGGAATCGGCCTCATAGCCCTTCCTGAGGCGGGACGCGCGGGTGTTGAACACCATGAAGATGATGGCGGCCGCGGCCAGCAGGCCCACCACCAGGCAGGGCACGTTCAGCGTGTTCTCCGGGGTCTCGAACAGGGTCCTGGAGAAGATGTTCAGGAAGCTGTTCTTCGTGCCGACAGAGATCGAGCCGGTGGAGGAATTCTTGGTCAGTATGGAGGTGCCCAGTCCGCGGAAGGCCAGGTAGCCCGCCAGGGTGGCGATCCACGGCGGCACGTTCACATAGGCCACCAGGAAGCCCAGGCCGCAGCCATAGGCGACGGCGATGCCCAGCAGAATGAGCAGCGACACACCCACGGGGATGCCGTTGATGACCATCAGCACGCTGCCGATGGCGCCCAGCAGGCACACGAAGGCGCCGCAGGACAGGTCGATGTTGCCGCCGGTGAGCATGCACATCATCATGCCGCAGCCGAGGATGTACACATAGGCGTTCTCATTGAACAGCGCTCTGAAGGTGGAGGGCTTGAAGATGCTGCCCTTCGTCAGGATCATGAAGAAGAGATAGACCAGGATCAGGACGACGAGCATGGCGTTCTTTTTCAACGTTGCGGTAATTGTCTTTTTATCCATTGTTGTCACCCTCCTTTCACTATCGCTTCTGCTTCTTGGACAGCACATCGAACATGACGGCCACCAGCAGCACGATGCCCTTGACCACCTTTTGGTAGTTGGCATCCACGGACATGATGCGCATGCCCTGGTTGATGACGCCCATCAGCGTTGCGCCGATAATCATGCCGGACACCTTGCCGATGCCGCCGTAGGCGGATGCGCCGCCGATGAAGCAAGCCGCGATGGCGTCCATCTCATAGCCTTCGCCGTAGGTGGGGTCGATGCCCTTGGCGCGGGCCGCGACCAGCACGCCCGCCAGGCCGGCCAGCATGCCGATGTTGGCATAGGCGAACCAGAACACGTTGCGGGTGTTGACGCCGGAGAGGGCCGTGGCCTTCTCGTTGCCGCCCACCGCATACAGATGGCGGCCGATGGCGGTCTTGGTGGTCACGTAGTTGTAGACCAGCAGCACCAACGCGATCCAGATCAGCACCGTGGGGATGCCCTTGAAGTTGGCCAGCTTCCAGGCCAGCCACACCACCACCGCGCAGATAATGCCCGTGGTGGCCAACTGGGCGGGAATGGACTGGTGGATGCCCAGCCGCTTCTGGACCATGATCCTGCGCACGGTCAGCGCCGCGAAGATCAAGGCCGCCACAACGCCCACCACCATGCAGGTGAGGTTGAATTTGCCCTCAGCCCCCGTCATGGAACGGATGAAGTCCGGCACATAGCAGTTCGCGCCGCCGCCGAAGATGTTCAGGAAGGCCTCGTTGTTGATGGACACCTGGTAGCCCTGCAGCACGATGTTGGAAAAGCCGCGGAAGGCGTACATGCCCGACAGCGTGGCGATAAACGGCGGCACATGCAGCTTGGCGATCCAGAAGCCCTGGAACGCGCCCACTGCCAGGCCGATCAGCAGCATCGCCGCCACGGCCAACCACATGTTGATGCCGGCCTGCATCATCACGCAGCCGACGGCCGCCGTGAAGCAGATCACCGAGCCGACGGACAGGTCGATGTTGCCGCCGGTCAGTATGCACAGCAGCATGCCCGAAGCCAGCACGAACACATAGCCGTTCTGGGAGATCAGGCTGTTGATGTTCGCGGGAAGCAGCGATTTACCGCCGCTCTGCCAGGCGAAGAAGGCCGTCACCAGCACGAGCGCCAGCACCATGGTATATTTCTGGAAGAAAGAACTGACCTTGCTTGCCTTCATCGTCACGCACCCCTTCCCGATCTGAGGATGGCGGCCATGATGTTCTCCTGGGTGGCCTCGCTGGCCTTCATTTCGCCCACCATTTTACCCTCGTTCATAATGTAGATCCGGTCGCTCATGCCCAATACCTCGGGCAGCTCCGAGGAGATCATGACCACGCACTTGCCCTGGGCAGCCAGGTCGTTGATGATGCAGTAGATCTCGTATTTCGCGCCCACGTCGATGCCGCGGGTGGGCTCGTCCAGAATCATGATGTCCGGCTCGGCGAACATCCACTTGGCCAGCAGCACCTTCTGCTGGTTGCCGCCGGAAAGGTTGCCCACCAGCTGCTCCACCGAGGGGGTCTTGATGCTCAGCTTCTTGCGGTATTCCTCGGCCACGGCGTATTCCTTGTCCTGGTCGATCACCGTATTGGTGGAAATCTCATCCAGGTTCGCCAGGGACGTGTTCACACGGATGGACTGGGACAGCACCAGGCCGTTGCCCTTGCGGTCCTCGGTGACATAGGCGATGCGGTGCTTGATGGCGTCGGTGACACTCTTCTTCATCTTCACGGGCTTGCCGTCGATTTTCAGCTCGCCCGAGAAGTTCACGCCGTAGCTCTGCCCGAAGATGGACATGGCCAGCTCGGTGCGACCCGCGCCCATCAGGCCGTAGATGCCCACGACCTCGCCCTTGCGTACGTTGATGGACACGTCGTCCACCACCTTACGCTCGGGATAGAGGGGATGGTGCACCGTCCAGTGGTCCACCTCCATCAGGATATCGCCGATCTTTACGCCCTCGCGCGGCGGGAAGCGGTTGGTCATCTCGCGGCCGACCATGCCCTTGATGATGCGCTCCTCGGATACGGGTTCAGGGCCATGGTTGTCGATGGTCTCGATGGTAGCGCCGTCGCGAACGACGGTTATCTTGTCCGCGACGTAGGCGACCTCGTTGAGCTTGTGGGTAATGATGATCATCGTCATGCCCTGCTTCTTGAAGCCCAGCATCAGGTCCAGCAGCGCGCGGGAATCCTCTTCGTTCAGGGACGAGGTCGGCTCGTCCAGGATCAGCAGCTTGGCCTGCTTGGCCAGGGCCTTGGCGATCTCGACCAGCTGCTGCTTGCCGGTGCCGATGGTCTTGACCTGCACCTTGCTGCTCTCCTCCAGGCCCACCATGCGCAGGTACTTGTCCGCCTCGGCATAGGTGGTGTTCCAGTCGATGGCGAACTTCTTGCCACGCTCGTTGCCCAGGTACATGTTCTCGCCGATGGTCATTTCGGGCACCAGCGCCAGTTCCTGGTGGATGATGACGATGCCCAGCTTTTCGGAATCCTTGATGTTTGAGAACTTGCAGACCTGCCCGTTGTAGACGATATCGCCCTCGTAGGTGCCATAGGGATAGATGCCGCTCAGCACGTTCATCAGCGTGGATTTGCCCGCGCCGTTTTCGCCCACCAGAGCGTGTATCTCCCCCTCCTCGACCTGGAAGTTGACATTGTCCAGGGCCTTCACACCGGGGAAGGTCTTGGTAATGTTCTTCATTTCCAGCAATATCTTTGCCATTGCTCTTCCTCCAACTTCGTCGGCAATCGCATTCACACTCGCCAACACTTTAAATGATGCAGGCGGGACAGGCCCGCCTGCATCTGATGAAGCTCCTCAGGAATTACTTCAGGTCGTCCTCGGTGTAGTAGCCGGAGTCGATCAGCAGAGCCTGATAGTTGTCAACATTGGCGAACACCGGCGCGCACAGATAGGAGGGCACGACCTTCACATTGTTGTTGTAGGTCTCGGTGTCGTTTACTTCAACCTCTTCGCCCTTCAGGATCTGGCCAACCATCTTCACGACCTGGGCAGCCAGGGTGCGGGTATCCTTGAACACGGACATGGCCTGCTTGCCGGCGATCATGTTCTTGACGTTCTGCTTGTCGCAGTCCTGGCCGGTGATGATGGGCCAGTTGCTGCCGGCATAGTTGGCTTCCAGAGCGTTGGTCACGCCCAGGGCGGTGGAGTCGTTGGAGCAGACCCACGCATCCAGCTCGGTGCCGTCGGCATAGTTGGAGTTGATGACGTCCTCAGCGCGCTGCTGGGCGACCTCAGTCTTCCAAGTGGGGGTGGCGACCTTCTCGAACTCGGTCTCGCCGGAGGGCACGACGATCTTGCCGGACTCAATGTAGGGCTTCAGCACGTCCATAGCGCCGTTGAAGAAGTAGCCCGCGTTGTTGTCGCCGGGATCGCCAGCGGTGAACTCCACGTTGAAGGGGCCTTCAGCGTTCTCCAGATCCAGAGCGTCGCGCACGAACTCGCCCTGCACGGTGCCGACCATGTAGTTGTCGAAGGTAGCGTAGTAGTTGACATTCGCGTTGTCCATCAGCAGACGGTCATAGGCGATGACCGGGATCTCCTTGGCGCCGGCGGCGTCCAGGGCAGCACCCAGGGAGGAGCCTTCGATGGCGGCGATGACGATCACGTCGCAGCCCTCATCGACCATGGTCTGAACCTGGTTCAGCTGGGTGGCAACATCGTTGTTGGCGAACTGCAGGTCGACCTCATAGCCGGCTTCCTTCAGCAGGTTCTCCATGTTCTCGCCGTCCTGGTTCCAACGCTGCAGATCCTTGGTGGGCATGGAAACGCCAACCTTCTCAGCCAGCGCGGCGGTGCAGCTCAGGGCCAACATCGCAACGAGCAACAGAGCAAAAAACTTCTTCATATGGGTACACTCCTTTGCTATATTTTGCCGGGGATCAACCCTCCCCAGCATCAGCGTATGTATTTTAACACTTTACCTCGGTTTTGTCAATGCGTGGGCTTCTCAATTTTTGTTTTTGTAGGTTTTGTCTATATTTTTTGATAATAATGAGAGGCGCGGCAAATTCCGGATGAATTTGCCGCGCCTCTCATCTATGCGGATTACCGGTCCGCCTCCAGGATGCTGTACACCACGGCGGAAAGCGCCGCGCCGATCATCGGGCCCACGATGAACACCCACAGGCTGGCGATCGGGGCGAAGTTGCCCTTGAACATGGCGAACAGCGCCGGGCCAAGGCTGCGGGCCGGGTTCACGGAGGTGCCCGTCAGGCCGATGCCCAGGATGTGCACCACCACCAGTGTCAGCCCGATCACGAGCCCGCCGAAGCTGCCGTGCTTCTGCTTTTTGCTGGTGACGCCCAGTATGGCGGTCACGAAGATGAAGGTCAGCACGATCTCAACCAGCAATCCCGCCAGCACGTTGCCGTTCACGCCCGCCAGGCCGTTGGCGCCGAAGCCGCCGGTCATGTCCGTGACGTGGCCCAGGCCGAATATCGCCGCCAGCACCGCGGTGCCGCAAACCGCGCCCACGCACTGGGCAATCACATAGGCGATAAACTCGGTCATGTTCATGCCGCCGGTCAGCATCACGCCCAGGGAAACCGCCGGGTTGATGTGGCAGCCGGAGATGTTGCCGATGGAATAGGCCATCGCCACGATGGTCAGCCCGAAGGCCAGCGCCGTCAGTATGTAGCCGCCGCCGCTCGCGGCGTCGCAGCCCACCAGCATGGCCGTGCCGCAGCCCAGGATCACCAGCGTGGCCGTGCCGATCGCTTCCGCTATCAGTTTCTTGTTCATGTTTCTCCCTCCTTGTGGCCCGAGGCTTCCCCCGCGCCGTTTGTGGATGTATTATAGCGCTTTGGCAAAGCGGGCACAAGCGATTGTCACAGTTGTTAATAGCTTCGTCGAAGGACGGTCGAAATTCATATGCACCGGATCTTGTCCGGTGCACACGAATAATGAATTGCGCACGACGGCGCGTGAGTGGCACAGCGCAATTCAAATCATGACTGCGAAGCAGTCAAATCATGCGCGAAGCGCAATTCATGGCGAAGCCAAATCATCACCGTCGCCCCTCGTCTTCGCCAACAAAAAACCGCTTGCGCGGTTTTTTTGTTATTTTCTTATGCCTTCTTCAGGTTTTTCTTCTTCACATAGCCGCCGGTGCCGCTGAGGGTCTTGATATAGGCCCAGCTGCCCTTGACCTGGTAGACGATCACGTGCTGGCTCTTGGTCAGCCGGGTGACGCGCTTGCTGCTGGTGCTGGCCTTCTTGTACACGATGGCGCTGCCCTTGGCGCGATACACCTGGTACTTATAGGCCACGCCGTAGGAATCGAGGAACCCGCGGTACATGTAGCCGGTGACGCCCTTGTCGGTGCAGATATAGGCGAAGGAGTTCTTCATCTTGCCCGCATAGAACACCTTGGTGCCCTTGCTGACGCTGGTGATCACATCGTAGGCCGAGGACGGGCCCTTGCGCACCCGCGCGCCTTCGACGGTCACCTTCAGGATATTGACCTTGCTCTTGGCCGCGGACGCGCCGACGGGCACGGCAAAGGTCGCCAACAGCAGCAGCACGGTCAGCAGCAAAGCCAGGAATCTACGCTTCATAAGGCAACACCCCCTGTTTAACACATAGGGTATTGTAGCACACTTATTCGACAAAAGCAAGCCCAAATATCACATTTTTGTCGATATCCGGGCCTGCTTTGTCGAAATTCATCAGTTAAAATATACCAGCTCTTCCTTGGGCGGCCCGGCAGGGGTCACCTTTTCCTGGATCAGCAGTATGGCGTCGGTGCCGTGCAGGGGGCTGAAGCTCTTTTCGACCTTCGCGTCCAGGAAGATCCAGTCATTGGTCTTGGGCGGCTGGTCCTTGTACTGGCACAGGAAGCCGATGCCGCCGATGTCCTCGGCGCAGCAGGTCATCACGTGGCGGCCGAACACGAAGCAGTTCTTGGGCATGTCCTCCATGCGGAAGGCGCGGCCCCGGGCATGGAGGCGCTTGCCGTCGTAGCGGTCGGGATGCTCCAGCGCATCCAGGTAGAAGGTGCCGAAGTCCTCGTCCCCGATCTCGATGGTGTCAGCCTTCACGTCGTAGGGCAGGTCCTCGTCGGACACGCCGTCGTCGGTGGTGCCGTCGGTGTTCTCAAAGAACACGCGCACAGCTCCGTTCAGGCCCTTCACCGCCCGCCGCCAGGCGCTCTTGTTGTGGCCGGGGGCACAGCGATTGAACAGCACCAGGTCGGCCTCCTTCAGGCCGTCGGCCATGTACTTGCGCATGTTCTTCAGGTACAGCTCGAAGGTGTTGGCATCCACCAGGTCGATGATCTGGGCCAGTTCCCACTCCTCAGGCTTTTCCGCTGCGTACAGCGTGTTCATCAGCCAGGTGGCGTTGTATTCGATGATCACCCGCTCCGGGCTGTGCTCGCGGTTCAGCCGCAGCAGGCGCTTGCCGGCGATCTGCTTCGGGTCCTCCAGGTTCACCAGCACGGTGTTGCAGCGCTTCAGCAGCTCGGGGTCGTACTCCTCCTCCCCCTCCTCGCAGCACAGCAGCAGCGTGCGCTCGCCCTCGGAAAAGTTTTCGTCGGTCAGCATGTCCGTGACAAACTTGGTCTTGCCGCTTCCCAGGAAGCCGGCGACGATATATACCGGGATGCTCATGGCTCGCTCCTTAAATCCCAAACAGTTCCTTGATGGCGTCCTGGTGGATGCCCACGCCAATCACGCACAGGCGGCCGGTGTAGTCGGCAGCGCCCTCGCGCACCTCCCACTCGCCGGGCACGTAGTCGAAGTGCAGCCAGCGGCCGTCGTTGGTGGGCAGTATGCCCTTGGCCCGCAGGATCTGGCCGTACTCGGCGCCGTTGCCGTCGTCCAGCTCCTCCAGCGCGGCGCGGATGTCGGCCTCGTCGAAGTGCTTCGGGGTCTCCACGCCGATGTTGTCGAAGATCTCGTCGGCGTGATGATGTCCGTGATGATCGTGATCGTGCCCGCAGCTGCAGCCGTGGTCATGATCGTGATGGTGCTCGTGTTCGTCATGGTCATGATCGTGATGGTGCTCGTGCTCGTCGTGGTCATGATCGTGGTGGTGCTCGTGCTCGTCGTGGTCATGATCGTGGTGGTGCTCGTGCTCGTCGTGGTCGTGATGATGCTCGTGCTCATCGTGGTCATGATCGTGATGATGCTCGTGCTCGTCGTGATCGTGATGGTCCGGCTCAGGCAGGTCGTCCACGGTCAGCAGGAACGTGGGATGCTCGATGGTCTCCAGCATCGTGGCCGGGGACAGCTCGTCCCAGGGGGTGGTGACGATGCGGGCCTTTTCGTTGTGCTGGCGCAGCAGCGCGACGCTCTTCTCCACCTTCTCGGCGGTGGTGGTCTGGGTGCGGCTGAGGATGATGGTCTCGGCGCTCTCGATCTGGTCGATGAAGAATTCGCCGAAGTTGTGGGCGTACATGCGGCACTTGCCCACATCCGCCACGGTGGCGCAGCCCGCCAGCTGGACCTCATGGGTCCTGGAAATGTCGTCCACCACGCGGCGGATGTCGGAAAGCTTGCCCACGCCCGAAGGCTCGATCAGAATGCGGTCGGGGTGGTAGGTGTCGATCAGCTGGCCCAGCGCCTCGGTGAAGTCGCCCACCAGCGTGCAGCAAATGCAGCCGGAGTTCAGCTCGGTGATCTGTACGCCGGTATCCTTCATGAAGCCGCCGTCGATGCCCACTTCGCCATACTCGTTTTCCAGCAGCACGACCTTTTCGCCCTCGAACGCGCCGTCCAGCAGCTTCTTGATCAGCGTGGTCTTGCCGGCGCCAAGGAAGCCTGAAATAATGTTGACCTTTGTCATGATACTCACCTGTCCTGTATACTTGATGATCGCCGCTTGGCGGCGGGTTTGGAAGCGTTGGCCGCCTTCGCGGGGCCTCTTCGCCATTTACAGATGATACCCCATCCGCATGAATTTGTCATGCATAACCGATGGATTTCACCAAATAATAACACTTCAATGACTTCCGGCGAAGTCCACCGGCCTCCTACGGACCGCGCAACCGCCCGCCGACCCGACAAAGCTCAATAAGACGCAAAATCCCCTCCCCTGCCGGGGAAGGGATCCTGCGGGATTGCGCGATCAGCGCCTGTCGATCTTCGTGCCGCTGAGGAACTTTTCCATCAGGCGGTTCAGCTCCTTGTTCAGCTGCTTGCTCTGCTCGTCGGTCATGTGCAGCAGGTCCACAGCGCCGCTGGTCTTCTTGATCCTCTGGAAGCTGACATCCTCATAGCCCTCGGCCACATCGCCGGTAAGGGCCACGCCCACCGGGGCGTCGCCGTAGGTCTGCACGTTCAGGGCGGAGGTGCCCTCGCTGCCGCCGTCGCCATCCTCGGCGGCCTGGATGCTGGCGCTCAGGTCGAACTGGTTCGGCACGCTCAGCGACACGTTCACGCGGTCCACATCGTCCACGGCGCCGTAGTTGGCGCTGAGCGCAGCCTTCTGGCCCAGGGAATTGAACTCCAGCGCCACCGTCTGCATGCCGTCGTCATTGCCCAGGCTGCCGTTCACCAGGATCAGGCTCATCACATCCAGCGAGAAGCTGAGGGCCGCCTTCTTGGGCGTGGAGGTCAGGTTGAAGGTCACCGCGTTCACGGTGCTCTCACCCTGGTACATATCCACGGTGAAATCCACCTGGTTCTTGGCGGACACCAGCTTGATCTTCGCGGCGGGCGCTTCGGCGGTAACGCCGTCGGTCACCGGATAGAGCTTCAGCGACAGGGTGGACTTCTTCTTGGTGGCGGAGACCGTGCCCTTCAGCGCGAAGCCGGAATCGCTCTGGACCATCTGGTCCATCAGATCAAACAGCTGGCCCGCATAAGCCTGGACCGCGCCGGGCATGGAATTCCTGTACTGGCCGGCCATGGTCATCAGCTGCTTGACCATCGCGTAGGGCAGCTCGATCTTGGCGCTCTTCTTGCCGTTTTCATCGGTGGTGGCGATCGAGCCGGTCAGGGGCGCGATCACCGTCATATCCACCATGGGGATCTTCACGCCGCCGAATGCGGGCAGCTTGAAGTCCAGCAGGTATTCCAGGTCCGCGAACACGGCGTTCACCAGGCTCCGGCCCTGGTCGCCATACTGGGACAGGTCCAGCGTGTACAGCTTGCCGAGGCCGTCCACGTCGATGTAAACCTGGCCGTCGATGCACTGCGCCACGCCGCGCTGGATCACCTTGCCCTTCCGGGTGACCTCGGCCTGCACGGTGGGAACGTCCCCGGGCGTGCCGGACGCCAGGCTCAGACGCAGGTTGGACAGGTCCACCTCGCGGCTCTTGCCGTTTTCATCCAGGCGCAGATAGGGCTCGGAATAGGTCATGACCTTGGCTCTTTCGGCACAGGCCGCGGTCGCCAGCAGCAGCATCAGGGCCAGCGCGAAGGCTATCAGCTTCTTCATCGTAAACATCCTCCATCCGTGCATCTGTGTCTCCCTCCGGCTCCCGGCAGGGGCGTTCGAATCAAGCTTCAAAGGTTTACCTGAAGATGCGGTTCAGGCCGGAGCCGCCGGCGAATACGCCGAACTTCAGGGCGATCATCTCCAGCTCGTCGCGCATCAACTGCAGCGTGTCCTCATCCAGCTCCATCAGGTTGTATTGATCCTCCATGGCGCTGATGTTCACCAGCGGCGTGGGCTGAATGGTCATGTTCATCGTGGCGCTGATCTGAACGCCGCTCTTGCCCTGCATGGCGGCGATCTCAAAATCGCCGGTGGACTGCTTGTAGCGTATGCTGAGCACGGCGTCCTTGGTGGAGCTGTCCACCTTTTCCATGAGCCCGCTCACGCCCACCTCCTCGGC
This sequence comes from uncultured Eubacteriales bacterium, assembly GCA_902778045.1. GTDB lineage: Bacteria > Bacillota > Clostridia > Christensenellales > Aristaeellaceae > UBA2862. The sequence goes on along the minus strand of CACYWI010000007.1, from coordinate 7,801 downwards.
GGAATCGATGCCCTCCGCCACGGAAAGCATGGCCTGTGCGATGGCGGTATACATCTCGTTGGGCAGCGCCATCTCCAGCGTGCGCATGCCCGAGGCATCGGTGGTGGGCAGCGCCATCAGCAGCACGTCCAGGTGCGGCCCGGCCAGCAGCAGGGCCTTGCCGTAGCCCATGGCGATCTGCGCGCCTTCGCCCTTCTCGCCGCCGACGGATTCCAGGTCCACGCTGTAGACGCCCGCGATGCCGCCCACGGACATCAGCAGATTGCTGTCCACGAACTGCAGCACGCCGTCCACCACCTGGCCCCGGCCGTTGTCGAAGTTCACCTGCAGGGTGGGCACGCCCTCGGTGCTGCCCATGATCAGGGTCAGGGTCATGCCCTTGAGCCGCACGCCCCGCTCCCGGCCGTTCTGGACGGTAGCGATGGTCAGGTTGGTCAGCTCCAGGGTGCTGGCCATGGAGTCGGTCACTTCTTCACCCACGGCGGCCGCCGCGATCAGCCACAGCAGCGCCAGCGCCAGCGCGATGATCTTCTTCATGTCGTTTCCTCCGGGTGCGCCGCACGGGCACATGTAATTACAATAAATCGCTTGAATTCTATCATACGCGCTGTTTTATTGTCAACGTAGCTTGTGAAAAGCCCGCCGAGGGCAACAGGATTTTTACTTTTTAGTCAAAAGAGGGAACCGCGTTATGCGGTTCCCCCCATCGGTATACGCGCTCTGTCAGTCCAATCAGGCGGCCGGTTGGATGACGTCGAAGGCAGCCTGCAGCTTTGCCCCGATCTCGTTCAGCTCCTGCTGCAGCTGGGCGTTCTCTTCCTCGGTCGCGGTGGCGGCATCGATGGCGCTGGCGGCGTTTTCGATGCTGTTGAAGGTGTAATCATCCACCATGCGCTGGGAGATCTCGCCGTCAATGACGATGTTCTGCTGCGGCTCGGTATAGGTATCGAGGGTCATGGTGCAGTTGCCATCCTCGTTGCCCTCGCCGTCGCCGGTGGTCTTTACATACAGGTCCATCGCAAACTGATTCTCCCCCGCCAGGGTGAAGTCGGTATAATCAGCGCCATCCTTCTCGCCATAGACCAGCGAAGCATTCAGCTTCTGATCCTGGGCGCTCAGCTCCAGGGCCGCGACCTGCGCGCCATCCTGGGGATACAGGCTGAAGGCCAGCTTGATCATGCCGCTCATCAGCTCCAGGGCCACGTTCAGCTCGGCCTGATCCGGCACGGAGGTCAGGGCCAGGTTGCCCAGGGTGATGCTCTGGTCCTGCATGCTCATCTCCACGTTCAGCACGTCGGAATTCGCGGCGGAAACAAAGTCGATCACCAGGAACGCCTCGTCGGCGGTCACGCCGTTTTCAGCGGCATAGAGGCCCAGATCCAGCACGCTGGTATCGCCGTCGTCAGAGATGTTGCCCTTCAGGGCAAAGCCGCCGCTGGCCAGCATCTGGTTCAGGGCGTCGGCGCCGCCGAAGAGCTGCAGTGCCTGCTCCGGCGCCTGGCTGATGAGCATCTGCAGCAGCATGTTCACCATCTCGGCGGGCACCTCAAAGCTGGCGGAGTTTTCGGTGGTCTCGGGGGTGATGCCCAGCATGGGCAGGAAGGCGGTAATGGCCATCAGGTCCACCTTCGGAATCTCGACGCCGGTAAAGGCGGGCAGCTTGGCCTTGGCCAACTCCGGCAGGCTGGCGAACATCGTCTTATAGCCGTCGCCGGCCACGCCGCCGGCCGCGGACATATCCAGTGCGATGGGGCGGCTCAAGCCTTCCATATCCACCACCATGCGCTCACCGATCACCTGGACCACGCCGTTCAGCAGGGTCTCGCCATCCTTCACGATGTCAAACTGGATGGTGGGCACGCGATCGTCCACCACATCCCCATTCTCAGTGACCACGGGCTCCTCGCCCGCCATGCCCATCGCGACGGTCAGGGTGGAGCCGGTCAGGTCGGCGGTATTGGTCTGATCGCCCTGGGTCACGGTGATCAAGGGATTGGAAAAAGTCATCACGGACGCAGTTTCCGCGCAGGCAACGGATGCCATCAGCAGCATCAGCGCCAGCGCGATTGCAAGCAGCTTCTTCATGTTACGTATCCTCCATATCATAATATGTATACCTGGCGCATCGCCTTGTCAATCGCCCCGTCCTGCGCTATAATAGGATCAAAACCCTGGCGGGCGGCCCCATCGGCACGCGCGCGTTCTGGCGCGCTGTCCCGCCACCGAAAAGGCGGTGAACGTCATGCAATTCACAAAGATGCACGGTATCGGTAATGATTTTATCATATTAGACGCCGTTCGTCAATACGTCGGCGATCCAAAGGCGCTGGCGATCCGGCTGTGCGACAGGCACTTCGGCATCGGCGCGGACGGCCTGATCCTGGCCCTGCCCTCCGCCCGCGCCGACGCGCGGATGCGCATATTCAACAGCGACGGCAGCGAGCCGGAGATGTGCGGCAACGGCATCCGCTGCCTGGGCAAATTCCTGTACGACAGCGGACTGTGCCAAAAATTACCGATGACGGTGGAGACGCTGGCCGGAGTGCTGACCCTGGAGATGGCGGTCGAGGGCGGCGTCGCCCGCGGCGTGACGGTGAACATGGGCAAGCCCCGGCTCTCCCCCGGGGACATCCCGGTGGCGGCGAGCGAAAACGCCGTGACCATCGACGTGGAGGGAAGGCCGCTGCGCTTCTTCTGCGTGAGCATGGGCAACCCCCACGCCGTGACCTTCGACCTGTTCCCCGACGGCGAGGACCTTCGCCGCCTGGGGCCGCTGGTGGAGAGGAGCCCCCTGTTTCCCCAGCGTGCCAACGTGGAATTTTGCCGCCTGGACGGCACGGGCGGCGCGCAGGTACAGGTCTGGGAGCGGGGCGTCGGCCCCACGCTGGCCTGCGGCACCGGGGCCTGCGCCGTGCTGACGGCGGCCGCCTGCCAGGGCCTGCTGCCCCGAACGGCGCCCATCCGCCTGCCCGGCGGCACGCTGACCGTGCGCTGGGACGGGGACGGCTGCCTGTACATGACCGGCCCGGCGGAGACAGTGTTCACCGGGGAGATCGCGGAATAGCGGAACAGGCTGCAAAGGGCACATACAACCAGGGGCGCCGATCATTTCGACGCCCCTGTATAATCCTCTGTTGTCTGCCGTTTTCAGTTGTCGAATATCCGCCTGCCCCAGCTGAAGGTGCGCTTGTAGTAGCCGGAGTCGAAGCACACCATATCGCCGCGCTTCAGGTCGTCATAGGTGATCTTTGCGAAGCTGTCGTCATAGCCCTGGGTCTTGGAGGAGCTCTTCAGCGAATCACAGCCCGCCAGGCGGTAGCAGTAATAGGCGTAGGTGGCGCAATCGAAGGTCTTCGGCGGATTGGCATTCGCGGCATAGGGCGTGCCGACCAGCGCCTGGGCGACGAAAATGGCCTTTTCCACCTTGGAGCTCTTGGCGCCGCTCTCCGTGGCGCGCAGCGATTCGGGGATCGTTTCCGACCCGGAGGCGCTGGAGGAGGTCTTGCTGTTGCCGGAGGCGGAAACCTTTCCGGAGGAGAGCACGCCCGCCTTGATGTAGCCCCTCTGGGATCCGGACTTGTTCTGCACCCGCACATAGCTGCCGTCCACGCCGATCACATACACCACGGCGCCCGCGGAGGCGCTGGCCAGGCGCTTCGAGCCGGAGGAATCCTTGTAGATCGTGGCATCCTCGGTGACGTAGGCCTTCAGGGGATCCACGCGGTCCAGGTACTTCAGCTTCACATAGGCCGTGCGGCCCTTGTAGGTGATCTTGCCCCAGCCCTTGGCGCAGGCCTTCAGGTCCACCCGCAGACCCTTGGGCACCTTCACGCTCTTTGCGGAGGTGGATGCCTTCTGGTAGACCTTTGTAGAGGCGTTCAGCTTTACCCCCACCGAATCCGCCAGGGCGGACGCGGAGGCAAGCACGACGGCCAGAGCTATGATCAACGCGCACAGCACGCGCGGAATTCGCCGGGACATAGCATATTCCCCCAATGATGATTTGAACCTATTATATTTCAGCTTTGTGTCATTTGCAACACCGTTTATGAAAACTTTTGTTCCTGACGGCCGTCCCACCCCCATTATCACAAGCATTGCGCTTGCGCGGGAAAACAATGCGCGCTATAATTGAAGTGAACGGGCAAGGCCCGAAGGGAGGGCGGTACCATGGGCTCGGGCTTGCGCTGCGCGGTGATCGGCGCGGCAAACATCGATATCGGCGGCTTTCCGCTGGGCAGGCTGTCCCTCCAGGACTCCACCCCGGGAAGGGTCGTTCTCTCCGCCGGGGGCGTGGGGCACAACATCGCCTGCAACCTGGCGCGCCTGGGCGTGCAGACCCGGCTGATCACCGCGCTGGGCACGGATGCCTTCGCGGACATCACCCGGGCGGACTGCGCCCGCTGCGGCGTGGACACGTCACTTTCGTTGGTGTTCGAGGGAGCGGCCACCTCCACCTACCTGTTCATCGCGGACGCGGGCGGCGACATGCAGCTGGCCGTGAACGACATGGCCGTGTGCGACCGCCTGACCCCACAGGTGCTGGAATCGCGCCTGGACGCGCTGAACGCCATGGACGCGGTGGTGCTGGACGCCAACCTGCCCGCCGAAACGCTGGCCTTCCTGGCCGGGCGCGTGAAGGCGCCGCTGATCGCGGACACGGTGTCCACGGCCAAGGCCCCGCGGCTGATCGGCGCGCTGGGGCGGCTGGACGCCGTGAAGCCCAACGCCATCGAGGCCGAGACCCTGACCGGCATACCAGTGCACGGCGCGGATTCCGCCCTGCGGGCCGCAAGGGCGCTGGTGGACATGGGCGTCCGGCGGGCGTACATCACCCTGGGCGAAAAGGGCGCCTGCTGCGCGGACAGGGAAGGCGCGCGGTTCCTGCCCGGGGCGGCGCTGCGGCTGGTGAACGCCACCGGCGCGGGCGACGCCTTCACCGCCGCGCTGGCCTGGGCCACGCTGCGCGGGCTCTCCCTTGCCGAATGCGGCGTCGCGGGACTGGCGGCAGCCTCCGTCTGCGCGGAGAGCCTGGAGACGGTCAGCCCTGAAATCAACGAGGAAACGGTGCTTGGACGCATGAAACAATACAAGGAGGCTCACCATGAACAAATATCTTGAGATTTCCCCCGAGGTCAGCAGGGCGCTGCAGGAGGGCAGGCCGGTGGTCGCGCTGGAATCCACGATCATCTCCCACGGCATGCCCTATCCCCAGAACGTGGAAACGGCGCTGAACGTGGAGCGCATCGTGCGCGAAAACGGCGCGGTGCCAGCCACTATCGCCATCATCGGCGGCAAGCTGAAGGCGGGCCTGTCGAAGGACGAGATCGAATACCTGGGCAAGAAGGGCTATGACGTCACCAAGGCCTCCCGCCGGGACCTGCCGGTGCTGATCGCCAAGGGCGAGGACGGCGCGACCACCGTGGCCACCACGATGATCATCGCGGCCATGGCGGGCATCCGCGTGTTCGCCACCGGCGGCATCGGCGGCGTGCACCGGGGGGCCGAGGTCACCATGGACATCTCCGCCGACCTGGAGGAGCTGGCCCAGACCCCTGTGCTGGTGGTCTGCGCCGGCGCGAAGTCCATACTGGACCTGGGGCTGACCCTGGAATACCTGGAGACCAAGGGCGTGCCGGTGATCGGCTACGGCACCAGCGAGCTGCCCGCCTTCTACACCCGCACCAGCGGCTTCGGCGTGGACTATCGCCTGGACACCCCGGAGGAGGTGGCCGCGGCCTTCCGCGCCAAGCTGGATATGGGCCTGAAGGGCGGCATGCTGGTCACCAACCCGATCCCCGAGGAATACAGCATGGACCCGGCGGTGATCAACAAGGCCATCGACGAGGCCGTGGCCGAGGCCGACGCCCTGGGCATCAAGGGCAAGCAGACCACGCCGTTCCTGCTGGCGAAGATCAAGGACATCACCGGCGGCGACAGCCTGGCCAGCAACATCCGGCTGGTGTACAACAACGCCGCCCTCGCCGCCCGGGTCGCGGGGAGGCTGTAGGCCATGGAGTACCGCGTATTCGACGGCCAGATCGTGGCCATGCTCACCGAGGGCGACGACATCCACGGCAGCATCCAGGAGATCTGCCGCCGGGAGGGCGTGCGCATGGGCTGCGTGGTGGGCTTCGGCGGCGCCTCGATGCTGAAGCTGGGCGTCTGGAACCACGAACGGGACGCCTATGACACGCTGGAAAAGCGGGGCACCATGGAGCTGACCAGCCTGATCGGCAACATCTGCACCGCGGAGGGCGGGATCAGCGTTCACCTGCACGCCGCCGCCGCGGACGACAGCTTCGCCGTGTTCGGCGGTCACCTGGTCCAGGGCACCGCCGGCATCGTGGTGGAGCTGTACATCTACCCCGGCCCGGGGGAGATCCCCCGCGTGCCCTATCGCAGCTGGAGATTCATGGATCTGAAAAGCGCGCGGTGATGCTGTTCTGACAATCCAAGATTTCCGGCAGTCCACGCATCCGCCACCGGTTCGCCAATCATGAAGAATAAAGAAGATCCTTCGCTGCTGCCAGGATGACAAACGGTTCGCCGTCATCCTGAACGAAGCGAAGGATCTACTTTTTTTCCGGGTTCGTTCGCCGTCACCAGTCCGAATCCCAGTCCGTGCCGCCGGAATCCCAGCTGTCGTAGTCGCTGGAGCTGGAGCTGGAGTGGCTCTCCTCCTGGATCCTGTCCCAGGTGGAGGACCCTTTAAAATCGTCCACGGTCCAGCTGCTGTTATAGTCGTTGCCCAGGTAGTAATCCTCGTAATCCACATAGGGGAAGTCGTCGACCGCCACCCAGTCGTAGTAGCCGTCGTCGTAGTACCAGGAACCGCCGTAGCGATAGTAGTACCCGGCATCGCCCCCGCGGCGGTAATAGCCGTCGTGCCGGTGCTCCAGGAGCACCACCGCGGACACGGCAATCACAATCATCACTATGATCGCAACGAAAGCAATCGCGTACAGCCTGACCTGCCGCTTCGCCTTGCGCTGGACCTCGTTGAACTGCTGCTTCCCCTCGGGATAGATGCCCCGATTATGGCATTCGCTGAGCAGCTTCTGGAACAGCTCGTTCACGGCATAGGCCTCGTCCGGCCCGTGATAGCGCACCGCGCGGCTGCCGTCGGCCTTGTTCTTGTAGACCACGTACTGGTCCCCGTCCCGGTAGATGCCAAAGGCCTTGGGCTGGGTATAATCCTGGTCGATGAAGAAGCGCATCTTCTCCAGCGGCATGCCCTTGGCGGCGCAATAGGCCTTCAGCTCCTCGATGGTCTTTGGGTGCGTCGGTACGCTCTGCGCCTGCGGCACAGGCGCGGGCGCCTCCAGCCGGATCGTGGACGAATCCTCCCGCACCGGCGCTTCCCGTACCGGCTCAGCCTCGCCCAGCGGCCCGCCGCACTGGGCGCAGAACTTCTCCTGCGGCAGCACCAGCGCCCCACAGTGCGGGCACCTGTCCGATGTAGCCATTTCAGTCCCCCTTGTATTCCATGATAAGCATATCATGACATAACAAGCCTGTCAAGGGGGGAGGGAGAGTGGGCAATGAATAATGACGTGAGCGGATTGCCGCGTCAGGTTGTCCGACGTGACAATCCGCTCCCCTATTGCCTATTCCCTGGTCATCACTTCATGGCGTCATACTCGGCCTGGGTGATGATGCCGGCGTTCAGCAGGTCGCTGAGCAGATCAGGCTGTTCCCCGGCCACGGGCGCCTGGCCCTGCGCGGGGGCCTCGGGCTTGTTGTTCTCCATGTAGGTCCGGATGCTGTCGCGGGTCTCCTGGGAGATCGTGCCGTTCTT
>CACYWI010000006.1 GCA_902778045.1 uncultured Eubacteriales bacterium | reverse complement strand
CCATTTCAGGAGGTTCCCATGATCTGCTTTCTGACCAGCAATCCATTTCTTCACGGCGGCGGGCTGAACCCGGCGAACGGGTTTGTGGACACGCTGACGGCGGCGCTGCCCCGCGGGCCTGTGCGGTGCGTTTTCGTGGCGTCTTCGCCGGACGAGCCGGAGACGAACGACTTCTACGCCGCCGAACAGAAGGCCGCGTTTGAGGGCGCGGGAATCCGCTTCAAGAGCTTCGACATACTGGACCGCCGGAGTAAAGCATCGGCACCGTCTCTGGTGAAGCGGGCCGACCTGATCGTGCTCACCGGCGGCCACGTGCCCACCCAGAACCGGTTTTTCCTGGACATCGGCCTGAAGGCGCTGCTCGAGGGCTTCGACGGCGCGCTGATCGGCATCAGCGCGGGCACGATGAACGCGGCGGAGACGGTGTACGCCCAGCCGGAGCTGGAGGGCGAGGCCGTCGACCCCGACTACCGGCGCTTTTTGCCGGGGCTGGGACTGACGCGGGCCATGGTCATCCCCCACTTTGACGGCAACCTGTTCGCGGAGCTGGACGGCCTGCAGATCTGGGCGGACGTCACCCTGCCGGACAGCGTGGGCCGGCGGTTCTATGCCCTGCCCGACGGCGGATATATCCACATCGACGGGGAACGGCAGACGCTGCGCGGCGAGGCCTGGCTGGTCGCTGACGGCGCGCTGCGGCCCGTCTGCCGGGACGGCGAACAGCTGCCGTTGTAGCATAAACAGCTCCCGCATCCAACCGGATGCGGGAGCTGTTTCCGTTCGTTCACCCTGTGCGAAAATCCTTCGCTGACGCTCGGGACGACAGCTTGATGTCATCCTGAGCGCGGCGAAGGATCTTCTATAGCTTTGATATGGGCTTGGGATTACTTCCTCTTCTTCGTGCCGGCACGGTCGATACCCTGCTGGAAGTTCACAGAGGTGTCGCCCAGCTGGTTGGAGCCGAACTCGTAGTCGTTGCCGGGCAGGACGGCGTTCAGGATGATACCCACCAGCGCGCCCACGGCCAGGCCGGACAGCTTGATGGTCACAGCACCGATGGAGAAGCTGATCGCGCCATTGATGGCATTGACAGTATCCGCGCCCTGGCTGCCGGAGAAATGAATGCCCAGCGTCAGACCCAGGATCATGGCGGCGACGATGATGTTGCGGCTCTTGGTGAAGTCCACCTGGTTCTCCACGACGTTGCGCACGCCCACGGCGGAGATCATGCCGTACAGGATCAGGCTGACGCCGCCGATGGTGGCATCGGGCATCGCATGGATCAACGCCTCAAACTTGGGGCAGAAGGCAAACAGCACGGCAAGCACCGCCGCAATGCGAATGACCTTAGGATCGTACACCTTGGTCAGGGCCAGCACGCCGGTGTTCTCGCCGTAGGTGGTATTGGCCGGAGCGCCGAACAGCGCGGCCAGAGAGGTGGCGCAGCCGTCGCCCAGCAGGGTGCGGTGCAGGCCGGGGTCGGCCACGAAATTCTCGCCCACGGTAGAGGAGATGGCGCAGACATCGCCGATGTGCTCGACCATCGTGGCCAGCGCGATGGGCATCATGATGGCGATGGCGCTGACCAGCCTGCCGCCGTCGCAGCTCTTGAACAGGCTGAACACGGTGTTGTCCATCTGGATGGGGAAGCCGACCCACTTGGCGGAAGCCACGGCGGAGAAGTCCACCTGGCCGAAGATGGCGGCCACGATGTAGCTGCCGACCACGCCCAGCAGGATGGGCACGATCTTGATCATGCCCTTGCCCCAGATGTTGCAGACCACCACGATGGCAATGGCCAGCAGGGCGATCCACCAGTTGGTAGCGCAGTTGTTGATGGCGGAATTCGCCAGCGTCAGGCCGATGCAGATGATGACCGGGCCGGTGACGATGGGCGGGAAGAAGCGCATGACGTGCTTTGCGCCGAAAGACTTCACCAGCGCAGAGAGCACCGCGTACAGCAGTCCCGCGCAGGCCACGCCCACGCCGGCGTAGGGGATCCAGTTGATGGCTTCGGTGTCCTTGAACAGCGCCGCCACGGCCGCGTAACCGCCGATGAAAGCGAAGGAGGAGCCCAGGAACGCGGGCACCTTGCCCTTGGTCAGGAAGTGGAACAGCAGCGTGCCGAGGCCGGCGAACAGCAGCGTGGTCGATACCGGCAGGCCGGTCAGCACCGGCACCAGCACCGTCGCGCCGAACATGGCGAACATGTGCTGGAAGCCCAGCAGCAGCATCTTCGGAATGCCCAGCGACCTCGCGTCACGAATACCCTGATCAGACATGTGAATTCATCCACCTTTCTTATCTTCGGCGGCAGCGCCGCCTGTATGATTTCGGCCCAAGGGCCGGCATCACCATCTTACCGGGGGTGTCGGGTGTGGCAGCGCCCCGACGTTCGATCGAATCCGGCGGCATGTACGGCGGATTCGTGGGAATTTTCGCGGCAGGAAGCCTGCCGACCAGAGCGAAAATCCCTTCCTTGCAGATTTCACGGCCAGCGTTCCCCGAACGCAAGTGAAATCTGCCAAAGGGGTGGTCATGGAGGGGGAAGCAGGTCCCCCTCCATAATCATTTATCGCACAGCCATACCCCCGTCTCCCCGTCGATCTCGGGGATGGCCACGCGCACGAATTCGGTGGCGGCGGTGGGCACGTTCTTGCCCGCGAAGTCGGCCCGGATGGGCAGCTCGCGATGGCCGCGGTCAATCAGCACCGCCAGCTGGATGCGCCGGGCCCGGCCCAGGTCCATCAGCGCGTCCAGCGCCGCCCGGGCCGTGCGGCCGGTGTACAGCACATCGTCCACCAGCACCACGGTGCGGCCCTCGATGTCAAAGGGCACGTCGGTACGGTTCAGCCTCGGCTCCCGGGAGACATGGCTCAGGTCGTCGCGGTAGAAGGTGATGTCCAGCGTGCCCACCGGGGGCAGCGCGCCCTCCACCCGCAGGATGGCCTCGGCCAGCATCCGGGCGATGGGCTCGCCCCGGCGGCGGATGCCCACCAGCGCCACGCCGTCCACGCCCTTGTTGCGCTCGATGATCTCGTGGGCCATGCGGGTCACGGCGCGGCGCAGCTGGGCCTCGTCCATCAGCTGGGTCTTCTTCTGCATCTGTCGCGCCTCCCCCCACAGAAATGCGCCCCCGCCGGCAGGGCAGGGGCGCAATGGCATCGGGCCGCGGCGGCCCGGCGTATGTTCGCGTCGTGTGTGCCTTGCCGACCTCACGGGATCGACTTAAAGGTTCACTGCGTTGCATTATAATCCCCCTGCGAAAAGTTGCAGGGGGAATTGTGTTAAATGTGACAGAAGAATGGCGGGGGTCCGCTTCCTATCCCAACGGGTTCGCCACCGCGCCGGCAAAGCACACCGCGCCGGTCTCCCGGTCGAAAATGATGAACAGGAAGGGCTTGTCCAGGACCAGCTCTACGGGGTCGCCGTCGTCCAGGCGATGCCCGGCGGACTTGGTCATATCCACCTCCGTGACCGCGGCGGCCCGGGTGCCGCCCTCGTCGATCTGCACGCGCAGGCGCTGGCTGACCTCCGAGATCACCAGCTTCTCATCGCTGATGCCGGAATAATCGGCGTATTCGGCGTTGAAGGGTACCCAGCAGCCCCAGGCGCTGATCGCCTTGGAAAGGTCCGCGTCATAGCACAGGTCCAGCTTCGGCATGGTCAGGCTCACGGACACCGGGTTGCGCCGGAACTGGAAGCAATCCATGCCGTTCTTCTTCAGCTGGGACAGCGCGTTCTTCAGCGCCGTGTTGGGCAGGGCCAGCATCATCGAGAAGCGGCCGCCCATGTAGGCCTTCTGGATGTAGCGCATGCCCAGGCCCTCGCCATACTGGGCGAACACCTCCTGGTGCATGAAGGGCACGCGCACGTCGCCCTCCGGGGCGTGGAAGTCGTCCTCCCAGGTCTGATCGGGGTCGAAGGGCGAGGCCCACTCGGCCTCCATCGCCAGGGCGTTCAGCAACACCAGGCGCGCGTCCTCCAACTGGCTGAAGGCGGGCAGGCCGTCCACCAGGCCGTCCGTCTTCTCCCTGGCCCAGGCGTCCGCCTCCTCGCCGCCGGCCAGCGGGAACCGCCCGGCCCCGTATACCGAGGTCAGGCGCGCCTCATATTCCGGCAGCAGCTTCAGATCCTGCCGCGCGAAGGCCGCGTTGGCCCAGCGCAGGCCCGCCTCTTCGAGCGACGAAGCCAGCGCCGCCGTCTCCTCCGGCGCTTCCACGTCCAGCGCCTTCAGCAGGTGCTGCCGGGTCTCTCCCCCGCTGCCCTCGGCGGCCATGGACAGGCCCCAGGCCAGGCCCACGGGCGATACGAAGGCGTTATGCTTGCCGTCGGTCAGGTGGGACAGCAGCCCCAGCCCCAGGCGATTGCCCGGAACCTTGTCCGCCAGCGCGACGCCGCCCAACAGCAGCAGCGCCAGCGCAATCGCGAGCATCCTGCGCATAGCGTGGCTCACCCCTTCACATCGCGGATGAACGCGGCGGCGTCCGGCGCGCCGTACAGCGCGCTGCCGGCCACCAGCATGTCCGCACCGGCGGCGGCCAGCTGCCTGCCGGTGTTCACGTTCACGCCGCCGTCCACCTCCACAATAGCGTCCAGGCCGGCCTTGTCCAGCATGGCGCGCACCTCGGTCACCTTGTCGATGCAGGCGGGGATCAGCTTCTGCCCGCCATAGCCGGGGTTCACCGTCATCACCAGGGCCAGGTCGAAGTCCCCCAGCACATAGCGCAGGCACTCCGGCGATGTGGCCGGGTTCATGGCCACGCCCGCCAGGCAGCCCGCGGCGCGGATCTGCTGCAGCGCGCGGTGCAGGTGCACGGTGGCCTCGGCGTGTACGGTGATGATCTTCGCCCCCGCGGCGGCGAAGGTTTCGATGTACTTTTCGGGGTTCACGATCATCAGGTGGGCGTCGATGGGCAGGCCGCAATCCGATACCTGGCGAAGCACATCCGGCCCAAAGCTGATGTTGGGCACGAAGCTGCCGTCCATCACATCAAAATGCAGCCAGTCCGCGCCGGCCTCGGCCATGCGGCGCACCTCGTCACCCAGGCGCTTGTAGTCCGCGGCCAACAGGGAAGGGGCAACCTTAATCATAGCGATCCCTCCATTTTTGTTTCATATCATCCAGCAGCGCCGCGTAGCGCGCGTGCCGCCTTTCGTCGATCCCGCCCGCGGCCACCGCGTCCCGCACGGCGCAGCGGGGCTCCGTGGCGTGATAGCAGGGCTGGAAATAGCACCGGCCTTCATAGGGCGCGAACTCCGGCCAGCTGTCCTTCAGCTCCACCGGGTCGAACACCTCGCTGTCCAGCAGGCTGAAGCCGGGGGTGTCCAGCACCATGCCGCCCCCCTCCACCGGGATCAGCTGGCAGTGCCGGGTGGTGTTCTTGCCCCGGTCGATCCTGCGGGACAGGTCGCCGGTCTCAAGCGCCAGGCCGTACAGGGCGTTGATCATCGTGGATTTGCCCGCGCCGGACTGCCCGGCCAGGGCGTGCACCTTGCCCTTCAGGCTGTCCCGCAGCGCGTCGATGCCCTCGCCGGTGTCGGCGCACACCCGCATCGTGGAAACGCCGGCCCCGCGGTACTGATCCACGATATCCCCGGCGCTGTCCGGGGCCAGATCGGTTTTATTGACCACCAGCCGCACGTCGATGCCCGCCCGGCGGGCGTTCAGCATCAGCCGATCCACCATCAGCAGGTCCGGGTCCGGCGTGGCCGCGGCGGCCACGATCACGATCACATCGATATTCGCCACCGGGGGCCGCACCAGCTCGTTCTTCCGGGGCAGTATGCGCGTGATCCAGCCGTGCTCCTCGCCGTCGCTGGGGGTCAGCTCCACCTTATCGCCCACCTTGGGCTTCAGCCGCTCCCTGCGCAGCTTGCCCTGGGCCCGCAGCGTGTGCTGCCGTCCCGATTCATCCAGGGCCGTATAGAAGCCTCCGATGCCCTGCAATATCACGCCCCGCATACCCGCCTCCGCATCCTCGTTCATCCGGGTCAATTGCCCTCCAGGCGCATCATCTGCGCCTTGCGGTCGATGCCCTTCAGCAGCTCGTCCGCTCCGATCCGCCCGTCCGTATACTGGCTCATCAGCTCCGAGGCCTCGCCGTCCTCATCGGCGTACAGCCAGTTCACCGGCGCGAGGCAGACGCCCTCGGCGTGGGCACGGTACCAGTCGATGCTCTCCCGGCTGATCTGCCAGCTGAGCTTATCGAGCATGTCGCGGTAGGATTCCACCTCCGCCAGCTGATCCTCCAGCATCTGCCGCATGGCGGGCTCGGCGGTCTCCAGCTGCGCGGTCATCTGATCCACGGTCTCCTGGAACTCGGCCATGTTCGACTCGTAATCGGGATCCCGCACCGGCTCGTCCAGGGCCGGATCACAGCCGTACAGCACCGTGTTGGGCAGGCAGCCGGCCAGCGCGTCCATGAAGGCCAGCGCCGCCTCGGGATTGCGGGTGAAGGGGTTCACGAAGGCCACGGCGCTCTCCAGCACCAGGGGCGGCCGGGTATCGGCGTCCAGGCCCATCAGCAGCGGCGTATGCTCCATATAGCGCTGGTCCACGGAGCAGGTGGTGTAGGTGTTCAGCAGGCTCCGCTTCTCTCCAAAGCCGCCCAGGCTGATCGAGCCGCCGTCGGTCTCGTCGGCCTCGTCGTCCGGCAGGCAGCCCAGGGCCTCGAAGTCGATGGCCTCCAGCTTCTCCAGCAGAGCGCGCAGCAGCGGCGTGTCGTAGCCCATCGAGGGGTCCACCACGCCCACATACCGCTGGTAGCAGTTGAACATACTGCGCAGCAGGTCGCTGCGCATGCCCGAGACCGTCTGCCCGTCGTAATCCACCAGCCGCACCTTGTCGTTTTCCGAAAGGGGACCGGCCAGCGTGGGCAGGAAGTCCAGCAGGTCCGACCAGTTGTCCGGCACGTCCGCCAGCGTCAGGCCCAGGGCCTCCAGCGCCTTTTCGTCAAAGCCCAGGTCGTAGCCGTAGATGCTCACCGGCAGGGCCACCATGTGGCCGTTTGCGGACAGGCTCTCCCGCAGGGAGGGATACATCCTCTGCGCCAGGTCGTCGATGGCCGCGCTGCCGTCCAGCTCCAGCTGGAAGCCCCGCTGGTGGACGGCGTCATATTCGGCGGAGGACGCCTGGATGATGTAGATGTCCACGCTGTCGTCCCGGTTCATCATGTTCTCCACCAGTTTATTCGCTTCGGCATCATCCCGGGAGATCACGACGCTCACGTCCCCATGGGCGTTGGAGAAGGCGGCGTTGGCGCTGACCACACAGTCGTTGTACCAGGTGTCCACGATCTTCAGCCGCACATCCTTGCGCTGGGACGGATCCAGGCTGCGCACGGCCATGCCCCGGCCCGCGAAGGCGTACCGCCCGCCGGGCAGCATCACCGCGCTGGCGGAGCTGAAGCTCTCCAGGGGCATCTCGGCCAGGCCCTCGCCGATCGCGCCGGTCTCCAGGTCCAGCGGGCAGATCTCCCCGCCCACCAAGCAGTAGGCCGCGTCCGCCTCCGGATCGTAGGCCAGACCGTCCAGCGGGCCGCCGGATTCCTGTTGGATCTCCGCCAGGGGCTGCAGCGCGTCCGTCTGTGGGTCGTAGACCGCCATGCGGGGGGCGTTGGCGTCCTCATAGTTGAACAGCTCCACCAGCAGCTTGTCATCCCGATAGGCCGCGATGGCATAGGCGCCGTCCAGCGCGTACAGCCGCTCCAGCCGCCCGGAGTTCAGGTCCACGGCGCTGACCGCAAAGCTGTAATGGCTGTCATAGTGGCGCAGGAAGGCCCGGTCACCGCGGACCACAATGTCGCTGGGCCGGTTGGCATAGGCGGACTTGTCGTAATACTCCACCAGCTCGTCCCAATCCACGTCCACAAGCTTTTGGCCCGTGATACTGCCATCCTCCCCCAGGGTCAGCTCCGCCAGCGCCGCGCCGTCGAAATTCTGGGCCTCGCCGTCGTAGGAGCTGGCCAGCGTAAACGCGCACAACCGGTCCCCCCAGGCGAAGGGCACCGCGGACACCTGGTTGACCAGGCTCTGTCCGCCGAGGTCGTAGGCATAGCTCGTCATCGCCTCGTCACCCGTGCGCCAGGCGTACAGCGCGTCGAGCCCGGACAGGTACAGCGTGTCCCCCAGGGCAAACGCGCGCTCGAAATATACCGACTGTTCCGCGTCCCGGCCCAGCACGATGTCCCCCTCGGCCGCGAAGGCCGGAAGGGCGAGGGCGAGGATGAGCGCCAGTGCGAAAAGGATGATCTTTCGTTTCATTGCAGCTACTCCCCTGATGCATTATTATTCAAACCGCAGCGTCTGGCTCTCCATCAGCACGCCGTCCATCATGATGTTCACGATGTGCTCGCCCGGCTCGGTGTCGGAAAGCTCGATGCGATAGGTGCCGGCGTTCAACTCGCCGTGGTAGACCTCCTGGGTGTTGCCGGAGGGCGACACCATCATCAGCTGCACGGCGGTGCCGTTCAGCGGCACCACCACCGAGAGCTTCGAGGTCGGATAGTACAGCAACTCCCGGGCGCCGTTCACGGTGATATCCACCGACGTGCCCGCCATCTGCTCGGTGCCCGCCTCCGGGCTTTGGGCGATCACGGTGTTCGGCAGCGCGTCCACGGCGTCGCCCTCGATCACCGCGCCGACCTGCAGGCCCTCCGCCTCGATCAGCGCGCGGGCATCCTCCAGCGCGAAGCCGATCACCGAGGGCATCCATATCCGCTGGCCGCTGACGGTAAAGATCAGGGCGGTGTCCTTGGTCTGGCGGCCCGGCTCGGGCGAGATGCCGATCACCGTGCCCACCTGCGCGTCCGACTGCACATACAGCACCTGGATCGATTCCACGCCCTGGGAGCGCAGCGCCTCGCTGACCTCGTCCATGCTCTGGCCGGTGTAATCCTCCAGCACATACCACTGGGTGCCCCGGCTGACGGTCAGCGACACGGGCACGGATTCGCGCACCCGCGCCCCGGCCCTGCGGGACTGGGCGATCACGATGCCCTCTTCATACTCCTCGCTGTAGCTGTAGTCCAGCTCGGCCTCGCCGCCCAGCCGCTCCAGCGCGTCCTGGGCCAACAGCTGCTCCTGGCCCACCAGGTCGGGCATCACATAGGTATTCACCGTGCCGGTAAAGTACCACACGCCCGCCGCCAGGATCAGCACCACGCCGATCAGTATGCATGCCACCATCACCCGGCGCAGCCTGCGGCGGTCCTGCTCGCGCCTGCGGCGGCGCTCCTCCCGCTCCCGCTCGGTCTCGTCGGCGTCCTTGGGATAGGTCACAAAGCCGCCCTGGGGATGGGAGATCGACTTTCTGAGGTCGGCGGCCATCTCCGCCGCGGTCTGATAGCGCTTGCTGGCGTCCTTGCACAGGGCGCGCATGACCACCTCGTCCAGGGCCTTGGAGATGCCCTCCTGGTGGTCGCGCATGCTGCGGGGCGCCTCGCTGAGGTGCTTCAGCGCCACGGAAACCGAGGTCTCGCCGTCAAAGGGTACCTGGCCGGTGAGCATTTCATACATCACCACGCCCACGGAGTACAGGTCGCTCTTTTCGTCGGCCACCTCGCCCCGGGCCTGCTCCGGCGAGAAATAGTGCACGCTGCCCAGCGCCGAGCCGGTGCTGGAGCCCTCCTCGATCCGGGTGGTCTGGGAAGCCTTCAGCCGGGCGATGCCGAAGTCGGCCACCTTCACCCGGCCCTGGTTATCCACCAGTATGTTCTGGGGCTTGATGTCCCGGTGCACGATGCCGTTTCGATGGGCATGGTCCACCGCCGCCAGGATGCGTATGGTCATGCGGATGGCGGTATCCGGGTGGATGGTGCCCCGCTGGCGGATCATGTCCTTCAGCGTCTGGCCGTCCACATACTCCATCACGATATACCGGAGGTCGCCGTCGATGCCCACATCCAGCATGTTTACGATGTTCTCGTGGGACACCTTGGACGCCGCCTCGGCCTCACGGCTGAAGCGCCGCACGAATTCCTCGTCCGACTCATACTCCGGCCGCAATACCTTGATGGCCACGATTCGGTTTTTCTTTTGATCAAAGGCGCGATAGACGACGGCCATACCGCCCGTCCCGACGACGGCCTGCACGACATATCGCCCTGATATGACGCGTCCGATCATCAGGTGGCAGCCTCCTCGATCACCGCGAACAGCGCGGTGATGTTGTCCGCGCCGCCGTTTTCAAGGGCGATGGAAACCAAATGGCGCAGCTTCTGGGGCCAATCCTCCCCGGAAAGGGCGGCCTGCAGGATCTCGTACTCCTCCACATAATTGGTCATGCCGTCGCTGCACAGGAAGAAGGCGTCGCCGGGGCGCACGTCGATCTGCATGATGTCCACGCGCACAAAGGGCTCGGTGCCCAGCGCCCGGGTGATGATGTTCCTGCGGGGATGCACCCGCGCCTCCCGGGGGGTGATCATGCCCTTCTGGACCATCTCCTCCACCAGGGTGTGGTCGGTGGTCATCTGCATGATCGCGTTGTCGCGCACCAGGTACACCCGGCTGTCGCCCACATGGGCGATGAAGGCGCGGTCCTCCTCCTCCGCCAGCGCGGAAAAGGTGGTGCCCATGCCGCTCATGCCCTCGTTTTCAAGGGCCGCCTCGTACACGGCCTCGTTGGCGAACTCCACCGCCTCGCGCAGGGCCTGGCCGGTGATGGACTGGACATCGCGCATGTGCCGGGAAAAGGTATCCACCGCCATGGCGCTGGCGACCTCGCCGGCGTTGTGGCCGCCCATGCCGTCGGCCACGGCGCAGAAGCGCTCGCCCTCCTGGGGCAAGTAATAGGAATCCTCGTTGATGGGGCGCATCCTGCCGATGTCCGTAATCCCGTAGACCTTCATGGGCGTAACCTCCAATGGCGTTGGGTCGTATTGTTTCGTCAGTTCAAAAACGTATTGTTATTGGGATTCGAGAGTGGAGTGTGGAGTGTGGAGTGTGGAGTGTGGAGTGTCAGAATGCCGCGCACATATGGCAGCGGCAATGCGATCCGTATGTAC
Organism: uncultured Eubacteriales bacterium; assembly: GCA_902778045.1. GTDB lineage: Bacteria > Bacillota > Clostridia > Christensenellales > Aristaeellaceae > UBA2862. The sequence goes on along the minus strand of CACYWI010000006.1, from coordinate 8,006 downwards.
CGCGAAGGTATGTCGTTCCCGGGCTGACTATATCTCCACTCTTCACTCTCCACTCTCATCTTTCAAATAGCTTCGCCTCAGCTGCCCGCACGCCCCCTCGATGTCCGCGCCCATCTCCCGGCGCACGGTGGCGGAGATGTGCTTCAGCTCAAGCCGCTTCAGGAAGGCATCCACGGTGCGGCGGTCGGGGGCGGCCAGGTGGCGCTCCTTCACGTCGTTCAGCGGGATCAGGTTCACATGGCAGCGCATGCCCCGCAGGCGTCGGGCCAGCTCCTCGGCGTGGCGCACGTCGCTGTTCAGGTCCTTGATCAGCGCGTACTCGAAGATCACCCGGCGGCCCGTCTTTTCGATGTAATGCTTGCAGGCGGCCAGCACCTCTTCATAGCGGTAGGCGTTGGCCACGGGCATGATCTTCCGGCGGATCTCGTCGTTGGGGGCGTGCAGCGACAGGCTCAGCGTCACCGGCAGGCCCTCGGCGGCGAAATCGTACATGCGGCGCACCAGCCCGCAGGTGGACAGCGATATGTTGCGCAGCGATATGTTCAGTCCTTTGGGATCGTTTACCAGGCGCAGGAACTTCACCACATTGTCGTAGTTGTCCAGGGGCTCGCCGCTGCCCATCAGCACGATGTTGTGCACCCGGCGCTCCGGATCGTCCCCGCGGATGTGGCGGTTGGCCGCGGCCACCTGGCCCAGGATCTCCCCCGGCGTCAGGTTGCGCACCCGGCCCTCCAGCGTGCTGGCACAGAAGGCGCAGCCCATGCGGCAGCCCACCTGGGTGGACACGCACAGTGTGTCGCCGTGGTGATAGCGCATCAGCACGCCCTCGATGAGGTTGCTGTCCGGTAGCGCGTACAGGAACTTCTCCGTGTCGTCGATCTTCGATTTGAAGCTGTCCAGGATGCGCACCGGATTGGCCACGGCCAGCTCCGACAGCTTCGCGCGCAGCGGGGCGGACAGATTGGTCATGCCCTCGATGTCCGCGCCGCGGTTCAGCCAGTCGGCGATCTGCCCGGCGCGATAGCGGGGCTGCCCAAGCTCCCCGGTCACAAAGCGCTCCAGTTCCTCGACGGTGAGGCCCAAAAGCTGTATCCTGTCCAAGCGTCACACGCCCTTTCTGCGCATTCGCGCGATGAAGAAGCCGTCCAGATCGTCCCGGTGGGGCAGTATCTGCAGCATGCCGTCCGCGAGCCGCGGCCGCAGAGCCTCCGGCAGCCAAGCGTCCGCCACATCCGGCTCGAACTCCGGGTGGCGCTGCAAAAACGCCCGGGCCTGGGCCTCGTTTTCCTCCGGCAGCACCGTGCAGGTGGCGTAGACCAGCAGGCCGCCCACCTTCACCGTGTCCGCGACGCTGTCCAGGATCTCCCGCTGCAGCGGGGGCAGCGCGGCAAGACGCTCCTGGGCCTGGCGGTACTTGATGTCCGGCTTTTCCGCGATCACGCCCAGCCCGGAGCAGGGGGCGTCCACCAGCGCCGCGTCCATCGAGAGCCGGAGGTCTGCCGCGCTCTTGCGGGCGTCACGCTCGGCGGGTCGCACGTTCTCAAGCCCCAGCCGACGCGCCGCGGCGCGGATCAGCTCCACGCGGTGGGCGTGCACGTCCCAGGCGTACACCCGGCCGGAGGTGCCCATGCGCTCGGCCATCAGGCAGGTCTTGCCGCCGGGAGCCGCGCATGCGTCCAGTATCTGCATGCCGGGCCTTGCGCCAACGGCCAGCGCCGCCAGCATGGCGCTCTGGCCCTGTATGGAGAGCAGGCCCTTCCGGTAGCCCTCGTGGGCGGACAGGTTCCCGGTGTCTGAGAGTATGTAGGCGTCCTCCACCATGCCCCTGCGCCAGTCCAGCTTCTGCGCCGTCAACCAGGCCTCGAAGGCGGCGGGGTCCATGCGCAGCCGGTTCGGGCGCACGGTCTGCTCCCGGCGGGGCGGCGTCCAGGACACCAGCTTCTCCGCGTCCTCCACACCGTAGGCGTCGATCAGCCTGCGGGCGGCGGGCTCCGCCACCGAGCAGCGCACCCGCAGCCAGGCCACGGGATCGGCGTCCCTGTCGGGCAGGGTCAGCTCCCCGGCGTCGCGGGCGCGGATCAGGTTGCGCAGCACGCCGTTCACCAGGCCGGAGAAGCCCTCGCGCTTCGCGGCGCGCACCTGCTTCACGGCCTCGTCCACCGCGGCGTGATCGGGCACACGATCCATGAACAGCAGCTGGGCCGCGGCGATGTGCAGTATGTCCAATACCACGGGCTCCGGCCGGCGCTCCAGGAAGCGGGACAGCATTTCCTCGATGTACAGCCGGTTTTCAACGGCGCTGTAAAACAGCCCCGCGGCAAGACGCCGGTCGTCCGGGCGCAGGCGGGCCTCCTCCAGCCGGCGGTCCAGCGCCTGGGCGGCATAGGCGTCGCCCCGGACCACGTCCTGCAGCGCCTGTAGCGCCGCGTCGCGGGCCGTCAATCTGGAATTGGAGCGGCGCGGCGACCGGGAATCCCTTCGATCGACACGCCTTTCCCTGTTCCCTGGGCCTGCTTGCCCCATAGGGGAAGGCTTTGGGGCGGACGGATATGTCCTCCGGTTTTCCTGTTCCCTGTTCCCTGTTCCCTGTTCCCTCATTCTAACGCTCCCAGAATCGTGCCGATTTCAATTCGTTTTCCCATCAGATACGCCTTCGCGGGCATGCGCTTGCCGCCAGGGGCCTGCAGCTCCAGGATCTCCAGCGCGCCCTCGCCGCAGCGCACGACCAGGCCCTCCTTGGCCCCGGAGGCGATCACCGTGCCGGGCGCGGCGTCGGCGTCGCAGTCGATGGCCCGGGCCAGGTACAGCTTCAGGCGGCCCTCCGGCATATCGGTGGCCGCGCCGGGCCAAGGGTTGAAGCCCCGCACGCGGCAGGCGATCTCCCTGGCGGGCAGCGACCAATCGATCTCGCCCATGGCCTTGTCCAGCATGGGCTGGTAGCTGGCCTTCTCCGGGTCCTGGGGGACGGGCGTCAGTTCGCCGGACAGATAGCGCGGCAGCGTCTCGACCAGCAGCTTCGCGCCGATGTCCGCAAGGCGCAGGGTCAGCTCGCCGGCGGTCTCCAGCTCGCCGATGGGGGTTTCCACGGCGGAGAGGATGTCGCCGGTGTCGATGCCGATGTCCGTGCGCATGATGGTGACGCCGGTCTTCGCCTCGCCGTTCACGATGCACCAGTTGATCGGCGCGGGGCCGCGATAGCCGGGCAGCAGCGAGGCGTGCACGTTGATCGTGCCGTGGACGGGGATGTCCAGCAGCGCCTGGGTCAATATCTGGCCGAAGGCGGCGGTGACCACCGCGTCCGGGGCCAGCGCCTGAAGCTGCTCGACGCCCTCCGGCCTGCGGATGCGCTCGAACTGGAATACCGGCAGGCCGCGCTGCTGCGCGAACTGCTTCACCGGGCAGGCTGTCAGCTTCTTGCCCCGGCCCGCAGGGCGGTCCGGCTGGCAGAACACCCCGACGATGTCGTAGCGCCCGTCCTCCGCCAGCGCCTTTAACGAGGGAACGGCGAATTCGGGAGTACCCATGAATGCGATTCGATACTTCTGCATAGCAAGCCCTTTCCTTTAATGGAGAATTGAAAATTGAAAATGGAGAATGGCGGTGCAAATCCTGACGGATTTGTCCGATTGAACTGAGAAGCGGCGTTTGTTTCATTCAATCAAGTGAAATCCGGAGGATTTCTTCCGATATTCTCAATTTTCAATTACTCTTCCCCATTCTCCTCCTCTTCCACCTTATCCGTCACATCCTCGATCATCTTGTCCACGTACAGCACGCCGTCCAGGTGGTCCAGCTCGTGGCACAGGCACACCGCCAGCAGGCCCTCGCCCTCCACCTCGATGTGGTTGCCCTTGCGGTCCTGGGCGTGCACGCGCACCTTCTGGGGGCGGGCCACGGTGCCGCGCCGCCCGGGCACGGACAGGCAGCCCTCCGTGCTGATGGCCTCGCCCTCCTGCCACAGGATCTCCGGGTTCACCAGCTCGATCAGGCCCTCGCCCACATCGATGACCACGGCCCGCTTCAGCACGCCCACCTGGGGCGCGGCCAGCCCGACGCCGTCGGCCTGGTACATGGTGTCGGCCATGTCGTCCAGCAGCACGCCCAGCCGGTGGTCGAACTTCACCACCTTGCGCGAATGCTTGCGCAGTATGTCGTCCTTGCCCATTTCAACGATCTTTCGAATAGCCATAGTTGCCTCCGTTTGATTGCGCGGGCGATCGGAGATCGCCCCTGCGTCTCAGAACATATTGTTCGGGTTTATTTCCAGCTCCGCGCGCACGCCCTCCGGCGCGGCGTCGGCCAGGGCCTGCATGCGGGCGGCCACGGCCTCCATATCCCCCCGGAAGGACAGCTTCAGCAGCAGCTGCCAGCGCAGCTCGCCGCGGATCTGTTTGATCGGGGCCTCCGCGGCCCCCAGCTGCAGCACGTCCCGGCCCATGCCGTTTTCGTCCAGGTACGCCCGCAGCCGGCCCTCGTCCGCCAGTGCGCAGGCCTTCACGGCCTCTCCGTCCCGCCCGCTGTACACGACGCGGGCGATCACGGTGAAGGGCGGGTACATGGCCGAGCGGCGGTAGGCGCTCTCCCGGGTATAGAAGGCCCGGTAGTCCTGGGCCGCGGCCAGCTGTATGCCGTAGTGGTCCGGGTCGTAGGTCTGCACCACCACGCGCCCGGGCACCTGGGCCCGACCCGCACGCCCCGCCACCTGGGTGACCAGCTGGAAGGTGCGCTCCACGCTGCGATAGTCCGGCAGGTGCAGCGAGAGGTCCGCCGCCACCACGCCCACCAGCGCCACGTTGGGGAAATCCAGCCCCTTGGCGATCATCTGGGTGCCCACCAGCACGTTGACCTCGCCCCGGCGGAAGCGATCCAGTATCCGGGCGTGGGCGTCCTTTTCCCGGGTGGTGTCGATGTCCATGCGGGCCACCCGCGCGTCCGGGAACTGGCGGCGCACCTCCTCCTGGACCCGCTCGGTGCCCGCGCCGAAGTACTTGATGTGCGCGCTGCCGCACTGGGGGCACCGCTTCGGCGGCGGCAGGGTCTTGCCGCAGTAGTGGCAGCGCAGCGCGTTTTCCGACTGGTGCCAGGTCATGGACACATCGCACTGGTCGCAGCGCACCACATAGCCGCAGGCGCGGCAGGACACGAAGGTGGAATGGCCCCGCCGGTTGATGAACAGCATGGCCTGGTGCCCCTCGTCCAGGCACTTGCGCAGCTCGGCGGACAGGCGCGCGCTGAAGATCGAATGGTTGCCCCGGCTGAACTCGCCGCGCATGTCCACCACCTCGACCTCGGGCATCGGGCGGTTCTTCACCCGGCGGCGCAGCTCGATCAGCTCCAGCCGATTCTCCGGGCGCACGCCGGGCATGGCCCGCATGTAGGTGGAAATCGAGGGAGTGGCGCTGCCCAGCAGCAGCACCGCGCCGTGCTGCTGCGCCCGCTTCCAGGCCACGGCCCGGGCGTCGTAGCGGGGGCGGCGGTCGGACTGGTAGGTGGTCTCGTGCTCCTCGTCCACCACGATCACGCCTATGTTTTCAAGCGGCGCGAACACGGCGCTGCGCGCGCCGATCACCACCCGGGCCTCCCCCGAGCGGATGCGTCGCCATTCATCGAAGCGCTCGCCGGCGGACAGCGCCGAGTGCAGCACCGCCGCGTCGCCGCCGAAGCGGCCGTGCAGCCAGGCCACCATCTGGGGCGTCAGCGCGATCTCCGGCACCAGCACGATGGCCGTGCGGCCCAACTCCAGCACCCGGCGGATCAGCCGGATGTAGACCTCCGTCTTGCCGCTGCCGGTGACGCCGTGCAGCAGGAAGCGCCCGCCGCCGTGCTCCAGCGCCCCGGTGAGCCGCCCGATGGCCCGGCGCTGCTCGTCCGTGGGCTCCGGGTCCGGGGTCGTGGCGTCGCCGGAAAGCGCGAGGGGCGTGCGGCGCTGCTCGTGGGCATAGATCTCCACCGCGCCCTTCTTCACCAGCGCCCGCAGCGCGGCGGCATCCAGGCCCGACGTGTCGGCGTCGCCCCGTCCCAGTATCTGAACGATCTCCAGCTGCTTCGGCGCGCGCTTATTGGCTTCGATGAAGGCCGACAGCGCCTCGCCGGACAGCGCCAGCCGCGCCCGGCGGCTGGTCTTCTCCCGCACGCGGCCGCCCCGCATCTCCGCGGGCAGCATCAGCCGCAGCGCGTCCACCAGGTTGCACAGGTAGCGCTCGTGCAGCCACTCGGCCAGCTCCATCAGGTCCGGCAGCACCACCGGCTCCTCGCGCACCACGCGCAGTATGGGCCGCACCTTCTCCGGCGGCAGGTCGCATTCCTCCGTCAGCGACACCACGAAGCCCTCGATGGTACGGGGGCCGAAGGGGATGGCCACCAGCTGGCCCGGCCGCACGGCCATGCCCTCGGGCACGGCATAGGTGAACCGCCGGTCCACCGCCTCGGCGGACAGGTCCACGATCACCTGGGCGTAGCCGTTCACAGCTTCATCAGACGGGCCACGCCGTCCAGTATGCCGTCCGCCGCGTCGCGCTTGGACATCAGGGGCAGCGCGTCCACAGTGTCCTTCGTGATCAGCGTGACGGCGTTGGTGTCCACGCCGAAGCCGGCGTCCGCGCGGCTGACGTCGTTGGCGACCACCATATCGGCGTTCTTGCGCTCCAGCTTGCCCCGGGCGTTCTCCAGCATGTGCTCGGTTTCCGCCGCGAAGGCCACCAGCACCTGGCCGGGGCGCTTGCGCCTGCCCAGCTCGGCGGCGATGTCGGTGGTGTTCTCCAGCGCCAGGGTCATGCCCTCGCCGGTCTTCTTGATCTTCTGCTCCGCGACCCGCGCGGGCCTGAAGTCCGCCGGCGCGGCCGCCTGGATCACCACGTCCGCCGCCTCGCCGTGCTCCAGCACCGCCGCGCACAGCTGGGCGCTGGATTCCACGGGCACCAGCTTCACGCCCTCCGGCGCGGCCAGGCTGACCGGCCCGGACACCAGCGTGACCTCGCCCCCCCGGTCCCGGGCGGCCTCTGCGATGGCATAGCCCATCTTGCCGGTGGAGCGGTTGGTGATGTAGCGCACCGGGTCGATGCGCTCGATGGTGGGCCCGGCGGTGACCAGCACGCGACGGCCCGCGAAGTCGCGGCGCGGATTCAGCAGCGCGTCCAGCGCCTCCACGATCTCGGCGGGCTCGCTCATGCGGCCCACGTCGTCGTCGCCGCAGGCCAGGTGGCCCGTGCCGGGGCCGACCGTGCGCACGCCCCGCGCCAGCAGGGTTTTAAGGTTGGCCTGGGTGGCCGGGTGCCGCCACATGTTGGCGTTCATCGCCGGGGCGAGCAGCACCGGCGCGGTCATGGCCAGCGCCGTGGTGGACAGCAGGTCGTCCGCGATGCCGCAGGCCAGCTTGGCCAGGCAGTTCGCCGTGGCCGGAGCGATCACGAAGGCGTCCGCCCACTTGGCCAGGGAGATGTGGGCCAGGCTGTCCCTGGGCGCGAAGGTATCGGTGAGCACGGGATTACGCGCACATGCGCGCCCTGCTTCTTCAGGCGGCTGACCAGCTCGCAGGCCTTGTAGGCCGCGATGCCGCCGGTCACGCCCAGCACGATTTGCTTGTCTATCAGCATGGTATGAAACCTCCGAAACATTGAGCGCCCGACCGCAGGGAGGGCTGAGGGCGCAAGCGCAGGAGCGCAGCGACAAGTCGCGCCCGAAACCCGCGGCCGAGCGCAGCGACAGACGCGGGGCGGGTCAAGCGCCCGACCGCAGGGAGGGCTGAGGGCGCAAGCGCAGGAGCGCAGCGACAGACGCGGGGCGAAAACGCCAAATAGCGAAACCGATCGCTCGGGTTTCGCTGCGTGTCAATGTATGGCTTGGGTGTGAAGCCCTGTCACTCAGGCTTCGTCCTCCGCTTCCTCGTCGCGGGTATAGGTGATCAGCCGGCGGTTGATCTCCTCGATGGCGATGGACAGCGGCTTGGTCTCCTTGGTATCGATCAGCGGCAGGCTGCCGGCGATGATCTCGCGGGCGCGCTTGGACGC
>CACYWI010000005.1 GCA_902778045.1 uncultured Eubacteriales bacterium | reverse complement strand
TTCCCGCAGGTTTACTGGCGGTAAATCAAGGGGAATCAACGCAGAAATGCAGTCAAAGACGCCGAAAATGCGCTTCAGGTATTTTGGAAACACACTCTGAAAGTTCAAAGCTTTATGATGATTGTTTCGATAGAGCGATAACGAAACATTGGAAAAGGAAGGTGTTACATATGGCATACACGTCTTTCGAAACCATGCGGCAGATCAACAAACAGCGCTATGGGGCGGACCTGGGACCGATGCAGCCTCCGGTGAACCGGGGCGAGAAGGAGAACGACCTGAAATCCGCGGCGCTGCGCTTCTTGCGGGAGCGCTGCGAGGGGCTGCGTCACGACGCGGACATTGAGGGACGAGAGAAGGCGAACGGCGTCTATGTGGGCGCGAGCCTGAACGCGAATCAGATCCCCTATAACATGCAGATGGACGTGGATCGTCTGTGCCTGGAGAAGACCCTGGGCGACTTCATCGACTCCGGCACGGCGGAGGACGCCTACTCCGTGTATTTCTGCTACATCAACATGTTCCTGGGGAAGTATGGCGAATCCAAGAAGATGGTGGAGCTGCTCTCGGAGTACGAGGCCAACGGCAGTTCGCTGCTGATGAAGCACCGGGACCACTATTCCCACTCCGTGTACGTGTTTGCGCTGGGGCTGGCGATCTATGAGACCAACGGGGCCTACCGGGATGCGTTCAGGGACTTCTACAGCAAGCAGGCCGCGGATGAGCGCGAAGCGGCCAACCTGTTCCTGGAGATCTGGGGTCTGACCGCGCTGTTCCACGACATCGGCTATCCCTTCGAGCTGCCCTTTGAGCAGGTGCTTTCCTATTTCGAGGTCAACCATCAGAAGCGCGGCAAGGACAGCGTGTACCTGGCTTATCGAGGCATCGATGGGCTGGTGGCGCTGGACGAGTTTGCCAGGGCGCATTTCGTGCATCTCTACGGGGTGGAATTTGAAAGCATTACCCAGCTGCTGGCGTATGACATCGTTCAAAAGCTGGGAGAGGACTACGATTTGACCCTGGATACTCTGCGGGAAACCATCGATTCAAAGCCGGTGTCGCCGGAGAACTTTGGCCTGTTCATGGACCACGCATTCTTCAGCGCCGTGCGGCTGTATCGGGAGCTGACTCGGCGGAACGGGGCCTCGGGCCTGCGGACGGAGCAGGTGGATGCCCTGTCCGCGATATTACTGCACAACAGCCTGTTTAAATTCGCCATCGCCTTCTACAAGGACAAGGTGAAGCACAAGCGTCCCCTGTCAGCCCGTCGGCATCCGCTGGCGTACCTGCTGATGATCTGCGACGAGCTGCAGTGCTGGGATCGCACGGCCTATGGCCGCAACTCCCGCACGGAGCTGCACCCCATGGACGCGAAGTTCGACTTTTCGGATGGCAGTATCCATGTGGTATATACCTACGATAAGGAAGAACAGACCAAGATCGACGCATTCCATGTGGAATACAGCGCGTGGGAAGACGGCGGGGAGCAGGGCGAGGCCCCGCGCCTGAAAGCCTACAGCGACATGGCCGAGAAGGAGCAGCGCTTTACCCGGGATATCGAGAAGATCGTCGATACGTCCATCATGCCTCTGAAGGTCGAAGCGAAGACGGAACCCGCGGATCGCGCCAGGAAGCACATTTACCTGTCCGGCAGCAACTTCCTGCACTTCTACGATTTCGCAGTGACGCTGCACGGCAGGAACATGCCGCCGGAGTCCACGACGGCGGAGATGGAACAAAAATTCACCTCTCATTCGCTGGAATATCAGCTGTCCACGATGAACCGGGCGCGGCACTTCGCCCGCTATCTGGACGCCATACGCTGCTTCTACACCGACAAGCCGGTGGGTTACGACATGGTGACGTTTTTCACGCCTGAGCAGGCCGCCATATTCGCGCCTATGGAGCACGAGCGCTGGGTGCGGGAGCACATCGCCATGGGCTGGCGCAAGGGCGACGAATACGAGGCGCTTACGAAGGACCTGCCGGAGTCGGAGCGGAAGGCGGCCCGCGCCGCGCTCCGGGAGCAGCTGCGCCGCCACAAGCTGACCATGGACGGCAATCCCACGGAGAAGGAGGTCGCCGACCACTACAACCATCTGGACGAGGCGGACCAGGACAAGGACTGGAAGCCCTTCAATCGCATGTTGCAGCTTTTGAAGAAGTACGACGGCACCCGAATCTACAGTCTGGTGAACAAGGAGGTAAAATGACATGTTCGGATTCGGAAAAAAGAAGAAGACAGAGGGCAGAAGGCTGAGCGAGGTGCTTACGAAGCAGGAGCGTAACGATCTGGTGACCTTTCTTACGAGCATGACGGTCATCGGGGGCACAGAGGGCATCCGGGACGCCTGCCGCGACATCCTGCCGGTCATCCGGGCGGACGAGCCCCTCATTCCCGGCGTCATACAGGGGTTGATCAACATCTGCAACACCATGACCAGTGTCATGTCCGGTTTTCCGGGCGAAGCGCGCCAGGCCCAGGTCATCGCAAAGAAGCTGAACAAGCTGCTGTAAGTTTGCGGTACCGTGGGAAGGGGGACTGTGAGCATGGGATTTCTGGGGGGACTGTTTGGCCGCAGGGCAGGCGGAACCGTTGCGGTCGGCGGGCGGAAGTGGCGCATTCTCGACATCGACGGCGCGAAGAACGCTGCTCTGCTGATATCAAAAGAACCCGTGACGAACGCGATGTTCCATGAGAAGTGTACCGAACTGTATGAAAGCAGGGGAAGTCTGGAATGGGAAAACTGCACGCTTAGGGCTTATCTCAACGGTACGCTCTATAACAACGCCTTTTCACCGAAGGAAAAAGAGGCCATACTGACTACCACCATCCGCGACAAAGGGCGTCCCGCCACGCAGGACAGGCTGTTCCTTCTGAGCCAGGAGGAAGCGGAGAAGTACTTTCGGGACGATACCGATCGAAAGACCACCGGCAGGATGTGGTGGCTGAGGGATACGTGCTCAGCTCCCTGGCCGTCGGCGATGACGGTGCTGACGGACGGGAAGATCAAAGCCCAGGGCAACGTGGCCGACGAGGCCTTCGCGGTTCGGCCCGCCATGTGGGTGGACCTGAACAGGCTGTAACCCAAGGCGACCAAAAGAAAGGCGGCGCGATTCATGAAGCTTCAATACATCACCCGCGGCATGGGCGATGCCCGGGGCAAGCCCAGGGTGTACCTGGCATGCCATCCGGAGGATCGCGAAAAGGTCATTCCGCTGATTGCGGAGGATCTGCTGCGCCACGTCAACTGCGCCGTGTGGTACGACGCCGAGCCTGCGGCGGAATACGATCCTTGGGAGCTGCGGGCAGTGCTGGACGAGATGCAGCTGTTCGTGGCGGCGGTGAGCTCAAAATTCCTGTACACCGACCACCGTGCGAAGGACGTGGAGCTGAAGTACGCGCTGGAGCGTCACATCCCCGTGCTGCCCATCCTGCTGGAGTCCGGGCTTTCCCGGGAGTTCAACCGCATAACCGACACGAAGATCCAGGTGGTGTACCGCACCGTCAGCGACCCCACCGCCACGCCCTACGAGGAGGTGCTGGACACCTACTTAAAGTCCGTGCTGGTGGGGGACGAGCTGGCGGAGAAGGTTCGGGACGCCTTCGACGCCTACGTGTTCTTGAGCTATCGCAAGAAGGACCGCCGCCACGCCCAGAGGCTGATGCACCTGATCCACGAGAAGCACCTGATCCACGAGAATAAACAGTTCAGGGACATCGCCATCTGGTACGATGAGTTCCTGGTGCCCGGCGAGAACTACAACGACGCCATCCGGGACGCCTTTGAGAAGAGCGGCCTGTTCGCCCTGGCGGTGACGCCCAGCCTGCTGGAGCCGGAGAACTACGTCATGCGGGTGGAATTCCCGCTGGCGCGCGATCGCAAGAAGGAAAAGGGCGATCTGGAAATCGTGCCGGTGGAGCTTTATGAGACGGCGCTTGGCGACCCGCGCACCGATACGGATGCGCTGGAGACCTCTTATGACGGCATACCGCCCTTGCAGGACGAGCACAGGCCGGTGGAGCTGAACGCAGCGCTGCTGGACGCGCTCAACCGCATCAGCAGGAAGGAGAACGACGGCTCTGCCCGGCACCGCTTTTTCATAGGCCTTGCCTATCTGTGCGGCATCGATGTCGAGGTAAATCGCGACAGGGCGTTGTCCCTTATCGAATCTGCGGCCAGGGACCCGAAGCCCTGCTTCGACGCCACGGAAAAGCTTGTGGATATGTACCGGAATGCCGACGGCGTGACGCGGAGCATGGAGAAGGCCATCGAGTGGCAGAGGGTGCTGTGCGCGCAGTACAGGGCGGAGTATGAGAAAGGCCACTCGCCGGACGAACACCTTGGCTTTGGCACGCGCCTCTTCCGGGCGCTGATGACGCTGTCTGACCTGCAGCGCGAATCGGGCCGCATCCAGGAGGCCATTGCCACCGCCAAACAGGCGCTCGCGCAGGGCGGTCAGCTCACGGACGAGGTGGGCGTTCGCGAGGTGGATCGGGACACGGCCGTCATCTGCAATCGCCTGGGCGGGCTGTACAGGGCAGCCGGCAACCTGGACGAGGCGGAGGGCTACTACCGCCGTGCGCTGGACATCGCCGCCCGCCTGGCTCGGGAGATGGGCACGGCGCGCGCCCGGCGCGATCTGTCCGCCAGCCAGGAGCGACTGGGTGATATCTACAGAAAGCGCAAGCAGCTCGACCTGGCCGAGGCGCAGTACATGAACGCGCGTGCGCTTCGCGAGGCGCTGAATGACGCGATCGGGGACGCCGGCACGCAGCGGGATCTCTCGGCCATACTCACAAAGCTCGGCGACATCAAGCGGGCGCGGCGGGATCTGGACGGCGCGGCGAAGGACTATGGCGCGGCGCTGGCGCTCGACCGGGTACTGTCTCAGGAGCTGCGCACGTGGCAGGCGCGGGACGATTATGCCATCAGCCTTGCAAAGTACGGCGACGTGCAGCGTACACTCGGCAAGACCCGAGAGGCGATGGAGCTTCAGCGGGAAGCGGTGGAGGTCTTTGATAAGAACGTCGATGAGACGGGCTCTCCTCAGTACCGAAAGCACCTGGCCGCGGGGCTGGAGAAGCTGGCGAAGTCCTGGGACAGCCTCTGGCAGCGCGAGCAGGCAGAGGCGTGCTATGAGCGTGCCGTCCACCTGCGAAGGGATCTGATGCACGAATACCCGTCCCACACAACGCGCCATGAGCTTGCGACGACGCTCTTCCTGTACGCGGACTTCGCCCGGGACGCGGATCGCATGCGCGAGGCGCTTCGCCTGTGGGAGGAGATGTGTCACGAGCATCCAGAATACATGAGATACGCAGACAGCGCGAAGAAGATGCTGATGCGCCTCTCATAACGGGCGGATTCCGACCGAATTACAGCGTGGATACTTGAGAAGAGGAGGATTCCTGTGTCAAAATCTGTCATTATACTGGGCGTCATCATCGTCGCGGCCATCGTCATGGATGCCATCATCGCAGCGTGCTACAACGCGAGGCTGGCTAAAATCGGGAAGAAGTATACGGGCTGGAATGCCCGGGAGCATCGCCACGGGCTTTTTGGGAAGGATCATCTGGCATTCATGATCCTGATGCTTCTGGCAGGCGCTGCGACGGTCCTGTGGAAGGAGCTCACATGGCTCAGGTATGTCGGGCTTGCGCTGGCTGCGCTGTATCTCGCGTTCAGCCTGTTCAGGCTCATTTACTTCTACATCAAGACCGACGGCAAGCTGAGCAAAGACAATATCTTCAGAAAGTCCTTCCCGGGCTACGTCTTCACGAGCTTCATCGGGAATCGCTTCCTGCTGTACTGTGTATCCTCGGCGGCGCTGACGTACGTGTGGGCCACGTTTAAACCGGTATGAGGCGAATTGAGAAGCGACGCGCTTGATGAGAGGGGGAGACTGCGCGCATGGACAGCTTTACCATCGGCAACAGCCTGAGCAAGTTAAGTATGCTGGAGACCTGGCACCCCAGGACAGACGAGGATCTGGCCTCAATCTCCAGCGAGCGCCTGACTCCCGGGGAACGCCTGCTGGAGTGCTACACCGTGGAATCGGACGCGCTCAGGGGCGGCATGGGCAGCGTTTGGCGCGTCCGCTACGACGCCCTGGACAAGCCGCTGGCCATGAAGCGTCCGCAGCCCCGGTTCTTTGCCGAGGCAAGCGTGGAAGTCAAGGAGCGCTTCATCCACGAGTGTGAGGCCTGGATCGGGCTGGGACTTCACCCGAATATCGTCGCGTGCTACTACGTGCGCGACATTGGCGGCGTGCCCTCCATATTCGCCGAATGGATGGCGGGCGGCAGCCTTGAAAAGCGCATACGGGATGGCAGCCTGTATGAGGGTACGTCCGTCCAGCAGCAGGAGAGGCTTCTGCGCATCGCGCTGCAGTTCGCCCGTGGGCTGCACTATGCCCACGACAAGGGACTTGTACACCAGGATGTCAAGCCTGACAATGTGCTCCTGACGGCGGATTTGAAGGCGCGCGTTTCCGACTTCGGCCTGTCCGGGGCCTATGGCGCGCTGGGCACGGTGGGCTCCGGCGCGTATACGCCGGCGTACTGCTCGCCCGAGCAGGCGCGAGGCGAGTCGGTGGACATTCGCACAGACATCTACAGCTGGTCGGTCTCCGTGATGGAGATGTTTGCCGGCGGATGTCGATGGTCGGGCGGAGAGGATGCGGGCGCGCACTGTTCGGAATACCTGAAGGGCTGCCGCGTTGAGCCGCCTGAGGCGCTGGTCGCGCTGCTCGGGCGCTGCCTGCGCGCGAATGCCTCTGAGCGCCCTGCCGATTTTACCGACGTCGAGGACGCGCTTCGGGCGATCTACCGCGAGACCTGCGGCGTGGACTTTGACGATGGCGACGATGTGGCCGCCTCCGACTCCGCTGACTCCCTGAACAACCAGGCCGTCAGCTACATGGAGATCGGCATGTCTGAAAGCGCCGTCGGCTGCTGGAATGAGGCCTGGGACATCGATTCGACCCATGTGGAGGCGCTCTACAACCGCGCCCTGATCGCTTGGCGCACGGGCGCGCAGAACGACATGGAGGTTTGGCGGCAGCTGCTGAGCCACCCCTTCTTTATGCGCACCGAGGCGGGGCGTCAGGCTGTGGACGCCGTGATTCGCGAGGCCGGAAAGCTGGAGATGGATGAGCTGCTCTTTTCCAACGAGGAGGAGCGGGCGCTGGATTCTTCGATCGGACTGTGGCACGGCCGCGCCTATGCGCCGGAGAAGTCGGAGGATGCGATCTTCCTGAAGGTGATGGAGGCCGAAACGGGCGCGCTGATCGAGCGGATCGATTTGAACGATGCCGTGTCGCAGGCGGAAGGGAGGATCGTCAGGGTCTTTCTGAGCGAGGACTGCGCGCAGGCTGGACTGGTCACGAGCGAGGACTGCGTGCTCGTGTACGACATCGCTTCGAGGCAGGTCATACGCAACGTTGAGCTTGTCAAAAAGGGCATGTATGACAGCGGTATCAACTATATGCTGCTTGGGCAGGATGGGCGCTTTATGCGGCGCATGGTCTCCCACGGCATGGGTCACGCCGCGCCGACGCCTGAGACGTATGACCTTGCGACGGGTGAGAGGATCCGGCAGGGTATCTCCACCTATGCGGATTGGCAGTTGATTCAGGCCGGCGCAGGCGCGCCGCTCGGTGCGCCGAAGGGGCCGGACTACCCGTACACGCTCTGCGACGGACTTCGGGCCATACCGATCCACGGAAGGGAGACTCCCATGTCCTGCGACGCGTCGGGATGTCCCGAGGCCGCCTTGCCGCGCGCCCTGGCGAAGGAGCTGGCAGGCATCCGCCGCGAAATGCCCGGCGAAGGCGTTCGGCGCATTGCAGACGACGGCACCGTGTGGTTCGAGGGCAGCGAAGGGCTCATGCAGTTCGACCTGAATAGCGGCAAGTGCCTGAGAAGCTATGGGCTGCCTTCCCGATTCTTCGTAGAACTCTATTTGGATGAGCGCGGGGAGGGCGTGATCTGGCGCAAGGGCGGCGGCCCGAATGAAAAGCGCGTGTGGAAGTACCGCAGTCTGCCGCCTGTGAAAGAGGCGGATCGTGCGGAATGGCTCATCTCGACGCTTGAGAGCTTCGAGGAGTACCGGGACAGAACGCGGCGACTTGAGGCGCTGTACAGGGATTTCCTGCGGGCGGAGGCCGACAAAGATGCTGTTTGCATGTGTCAGGTCTACGGCGAGGCATCGGGCATCCGTCGCTTCTTCGGCAGTGCAAACCAGCGGGCTATGCTGAAGCGCCTGAATGCGGTCTGCAGGCAGTGCAACAGCTATATGCTCCTCCTTTCAAATGGCGAGCTGGCGGCTGAGACGCGCGAGGACATACTTGCGCCGTTTGGACTGGGCGGCGACGGGAACTCGCAACTCCGGCCGCCGGCTGCGCCGCAGAAGCCGCTGTCAGTGAACTGGGAGGGCGGCGAATACGCGTTCAACGACGCGGCGGAGAAGTGGGCGTTCACCCATCAATTCCCTGACAGATTCAGAGTGCTGGACGCGGATGAGGCGCACGGACTGATCGCGGTGGTAGCCAGGCGTGGAAAGGGCGTCATTGATTACAATTTCAGGGTGTGGAGCGTCGACGAGCGCCGGTTCCTGCTGGATCTTCCGCTGAGCGGCTATCATCAGGACAAGTGGATCCTCGCCCGGTTCGGCGTGACAAAAGATGCACAAGCACAGATGCTGCTGGCTGTCCGGGGCGTGGATCCAAGCCCGACACTGAAGAATCTACCTTACGGCATCTATCAATTCAGCTGCGAGTATGAGCCGGAGCCGATGCGGCGCGTGGCACCGGCACAGGCGTGCGACGGGCGGAACGAAGGCGAGGGCGATATCGTTCAAAGGCTGCACGACGCCTATCTGAATCGCGCCGAGAGAGCCGCGGCCCGTCCGCAGGATCGCGGCTGTCAGCGGGAGAGGGACGATATGGCGCGACGCCTGAAGGAAGCCTTTCTGCAGATGGGCAAGGCGCTCGACGCGGACGCGCTCTCGCACTGGTACGACGAATACCGGACGCTTGCGGACACGCGCCTTCCGGCAGAGAGCTTTGCGTCGATCAGGGACTTTGTGCAGTCGCAGCTGGCGTTTGCGCTGTCGCGGCAGGACGCCCCCGCAGACAGGCTGCGCGCGCTGTGCCTGTACGACGAGCTGGCGGCGCTGTATCCTGAGAAGGAGCTGTATCAGAGGAACATCGCCGTACTCGCGAACCCGCTGATCGCACACTTTGAGCGGCTGGGCGCGGCGCACGACGTAAACGCGCTTGAGCCGATCTACGGACAGGTACAAACCCGGAACGCGGATGCGCCCGGCGTGGAAGCGGCAGAGATCGCCTACACGAGCGCACAGTCGCAGTATGCCTTTGCGCTGTCCAGGCAGGCGGACGACGAATGCAAGCTTAAAGCGCTTGGCCTGTATGACGAATTGGCCGTGCGGTACCCGGGCAGGGAGCTGTACCGTAAGAACGCGGCAGTCATTTTGAACCAACTGCTGGCCGCATTCGACCGCATGGCCGCGGCGTTTGACGGCGATGGCCTCGAGCGCTGGCACGCGCGCTGTACGGAATTCCTGAATGCGCATACGGGCAGTGCGTCTGCTGTCAGGCTGTTCGACGGCGCCGATGCGCAGCTGGCATTCGTGCTCTCACGCAGGGAAGACATCGCCAGCAAGGAGCGCGCGCTTGAGATGTACGAGGCGCTCAGCCGGCGTCACCCCGAGGAGCTTACCTATACCCGGAATTCCGGCGTGCTCCAGGGGCAGCTGTTCCGGCTGCGCCGCGAACAGAAGAAGCAGGAACGACGGAAGGCGCGGGAGGAGGGCCGGGGCAGCCTGTTCTCCCTGTTCAAGCGTAAATAAGAAGAAGTGTGATTTTCTATGAGTAAGCCCTGTCGGTAAGCCTGCAGGAGGACAGCGTCCGCATGTTCTGCTACCGCCACGTCGCCAGGAGCTACTGGAACTGAGTGCAGCTGACCCGGCACATTCAGATCGACAGCATTGACACGTTCAGAGGCGACGAGGAGATAAGGCGCTCAATCCGTCAAATCAAGGAGTTGCTGGACGGGAAGGGCCGCATGACGTTTCGCTTTTCCGGGCTGCTGCCCAGCGTTCGCATCATGGTGGAGGCACCCGATATGCAGCAGTGCGAAAGGGTCATGGATGAGCTTATCAATGCCGTGAAGCGCAGAGACCATTATTTGGGAAGGATTCATGGATGGCAGTGAAGGAGGCGATCCTGTGGAGGGGCTGAGCTTCAGCAATTCTCTGAGCAAGGGAAGCGTATACGAGAGCGATTCGATCTTCGGGGCCTATCAGCACGACGCGGAAAGCCGCTTGGCGGACGGCGTTCGCCCTGCGTCGATTTCCAATGAGGAGATACACAAGGGCGACGACATCATCCAGACCTATCGGGTGGAGGACGACGCCATCCACGGCGGCATGGGCAGCGTGTGGCGGGTGCATCACCAAAGCTGGAACACGGACCTGGCCATGAAGCGGCCCCAGCCCCGTTTTTTCGCTGAGGGCAGCGATCAGCGCAAGGCGGAGTTTGTGGCCGAGTGCGAGCATTGGATCAACCTGGGGCTTCACCCGAACATTGTCAGCTGCTACTATGTCCGCGACATCAGCGGCGTGCCCACCATCTTCTCTGAATGGATGGACGGCGGCAGTCTGAAGGACGCCATACAGTCCGGCAGGCTGTATGAGGGCGCGGAGGACGAAGTTCAGGCACGCATACTGGACATCGCCATCCAGACGGCGCGGGGACTCATGTATTCTCATGAGAATGGATTGATCCACCAGGACGTGAAGCCGGGAAACATCCTGCTGACCGGGGATTGGAAGGCAAAGTTGGCGGATTTCGGCCTGGCGAAGGCAAACCGTCAGCTTGCCGGCGGCCTCCGTTCGGACGGGTATTCCCCTGCATACTGTTCCCCGGAGCAGTGGGAGAATCGGACGATCGATCTCCGGACGGACGCATACAGCTGGGCGGTTTCGGTGATGGAAATGTACGTCGGCGGTCACCTCTGGACGAACGGCGTTGATGCCGGGGAGAATTGTCGCGACTATCTGAGCGCGTGCAGGATCGCCCCGCCCATGGGGATTATGAAGCTGCTGATAAAATGCCTGAATCGGGACGTGGCGGCACGTCCGAAGCGCCTTGAGACGGTAGAGCGGGAACTGATTCGTCAGTACGCCCGTCTGGCCGGGAATGACTATCCCCGTCAGACGCCCAGAACCGCGTCGGACACAGCGGACATGCTGAACAACAGGGCGTTGAGCTTTCTGGACCTGAGTATGGCGGAGGAGGCGGAAAGACTGTGGGAGGCGGCACTGCTGACGGACATCTACCATATGCCGAGCTTCTACAATTTGAATCTCTATCGGTGGCGCGGGGAGACCTTTAAGGATGAATACGACCGCAGGGACAAGGAATATCTGCTTCGGGACAGGCTCAAGACGATTCGGGAAAACGGGAATGCGGGCTCCGGGGCGTTGATCGACGCAGCGCTGAAGGAGCTGAACGGCGGCGCACCCGCCCCCTGGCAGCTTTCGGTGGCGCGCGGGATCGACGTTGTGCTGGAGCGGGAGGCGGAATGGAAAAAGCTCTGCGACGAGACCCGAAGGCACATGGATGCCGGAGAGATCGCCGAGGCACTGGAGTGTCTGGAGGCAATGCGGAAGTCGCCGGATTATGCCTTCGGCGAGGAATATCAGCGGTTTGCGGTGGCGCTCTCCCGCCATAGCCGGAAAAAGGCGCTTCGGGGGGTGCGGCGAAGCGTCATCTATTTTCCCCGAAAGGTCAACGACGCGGATATCTCCGAGGACGGCATCGTCATCACCTGCACTGACAAGGGCGCACAGATGTACGACGCCTACCGCGGCGCAGCGACGTGCAGCGCCTTTCAATCCGGTAATGCGGAAACCTGGTCCAATCGAAGCGTGGATGTTCTGGCCGACGCGGATCGGACCGGTGGTTACTATACGATGTCCCATGGAAAGACCAACCGGAAATACGATGGGCAGGATCAGGATTTGATCCGCCGCTGGAACCCCGCGACGGGAAAGTGTGTCAAGCGATACAAGGCCAGTCTCAGCTCGGAATTGCGCCTGTTCCGCGTGTCGGAGGATGGACAGCGCATCGTAGGTTTTGACGGTCCAGCCTATCGCGTATATGTGTGGGACACCGATTCAGGGAAGTATCTCAGAAAATGGGAACCGAAGAGCGATCCGGACTTCAAGGCGCTGAACGCCATACAATTTGAAACGGTGGACATAGGGTCGGATGGCCGAACCGTGCTGTGCGGCGTGGAGAGAT
Organism: uncultured Eubacteriales bacterium; assembly: GCA_902778045.1. Taxonomy (GTDB): domain Bacteria; phylum Bacillota; class Clostridia; order Christensenellales; family Aristaeellaceae; genus UBA2862. The sequence continues at coordinate 10,972 of CACYWI010000005.1, read as the reverse complement.
ACGAGCATTGCTACAGCGAGGGCCCGGGCACGGCTCTGATTTGGGACACGGAGGGAGAGCGGGCGCTCCGCGCACTGCCGGTCAGGGACCGATCCATATGCTGCATGCTCAGTCCGGATCTGCGCTGTGCGCTGTTCAGCCCCATGCCCTTGCCCAACCGCGGTCCGGCCTATATTCCCACGGGCATCCAGGTGGTCGATCTGGAGGACGACCTCGGTGGACGCAGGATCGAAAGCGAAGGCCGAAGCGCCGCGGGCCTGGCGATGTCCTGCACGGGGAAAACCCTTTTCGCAAGCATGGGAGAGATCGAATCCCATCATCACGGGGCCAATATCCACACGCCCCGGCCCTTACCGGAGAAGTGGCGGCTGGTGGCATTTGATTTTGATGCCGGCGCACCCATGGGCGAATACGATGCACCAAGGATGGAAAAGCTCAAGTTGTTCGGGAATGACAACTATGTATTCGGCTTCACCCCGGTGTGCGCCTATCTATGGTTTCTCGATTGGGAGCTGTGCTTTGAAGGGTGAGGAATTGCCATGAAACGGATTTCGGTTTGCCTGTTGATACTCTGCCTATCGCTTTTCATATTGTGTGCACAAGCGGAGGATGCCGACTACGGGCGCTTCGCCGCTTCCGGGGCCAATGCCCTGGGGGCGCTGGAAAACGCCCTCAACGCCCTTGAGAGCAGCGTCTATGTGTACAGGGATTTCGGCGACACCGAAAACCACTTCACCCAGAAGGCGAAGATGTTTGGCGTGGACGAGCGGCTGGTGATGGACATGGACGAGAACTGGCGGGAGGATCCCCACAGCGGGGAAAGCTGCATCCGCTGCCAGCAGGTGACCGCCATGACGGACTGGGGCGGATGGCTGTTTTTGAACGGCTGGCTGGCCGAGGGAGAGACCGCGCCCCGGCTCAACGACGGCGCCATGGACGGTCAGGGACTTGACCTGACCGGGGCAAGCGCGCTGACGTTCCGGGCCCGGGGCGAGCGCGGCGGCGAGCGGGTGGAGTTCTTCACCTGCGGCTTCGGCTACGATGGTGAGTGGGGCGTGCCCACCGTCAAGTACCCGGACAGTGCCCGAAAGCACAGCCTGGGCTTCGTCGACCTTGAGAGTGAGTGGCGGGAGTACGCCATTGACCTGACGGATGCGGACATGAGCTCCATCGCCTGCGGCTTCGGCTATGTGCTGTCCGGCGGGGATTCGGGCGTGGGAGACAACGTGTTCTATCTGGATGACATTCGCTTCGAGGGGGATTTCTCAGCGCGGGAAGCCCATTACATGCTCCGATCCTATGAAACGGACAACCTCTACATCAAAAACGCGGCGTTCTCCTACGACAACGCGCTGACGGCAATGACCTTTCTCTCCGCAGACCGCGAGGCGGAGGCGGCAAAGCTGCTGGACAGCTTTGTTTACGCCGTGGAGCACGACCGATACCTTCCCGGCCGCGTGCGCAACGCCTACGCCGCCGGTGACATCACCGCCTTTCCCGGCTGGGACGACTCGGCGCGGCTGCCGGGCTGGTACGATGCCGGGACAGGTCAGTGGTACGAGGACCGCTACCAGACCGGCAGCAATGTGGGCAACACCGCCTATGTTTCGCTGGCGCTTCTGCAGTACGATGCGATCTACGGCAGTGAAGCATACCTGAATACGGCCAGAGCATTGATGGACTGGGTGATCGACAGCTGCTCCGACGGCGGGCCGGGCTTCACGGCGGGGTATGACGGCTGGCCGGAGGGCGGCGCAGACACCACATACCCCTTTTCCTACAAGTCCATCGAGCACAATATCGACGCCTGGGCGGCGTTCAGGCAGCTGTACGCCCGCACCGGCGAGGCACGCTATGCCGAGGCCGCAGACAGTGCGCTGGCGTTCATACGCTCCATGTATGACTCAGACAGGCACATCTTCTTTACCGGCACGCTGGACGACGGCATGACGCCCAGCACAGAAAACCTTGTGCTGGATGCTCAGGTATGGGCCTGCTTGGCGCTGGACGATGAATTTGCGCCTTACGAGGCGTCGCTTGATGCTGTGGCGGCCATGCGCACCCCGGAGGGCGGATATCCCTTCTGCGCGTCCAACGCCAACGGCGGCTGGTGGGCGGAGGGCACCGCCTATACGGCGTTGATGTACCGGCTGAGGGGCGAGGACGCGCGCGCCGAGGAGGCGCTGGAGGCGCTGGAGGGCATCCAGCTGGAGGACGGCCTGTTTCCCGCGGCCACGGTGGACAACCTGTCCACGGGCTTCGGCCTGTTCGACGGCTCTGCCTGGGAATACGGCACCGCGCCGCACATCGCGCCAACGGCCTGGTTTGTGATGGCCATCAACGGCTTCAACCCCTATTCCTTCAATCATTGAGGAGCGCGCGCCATGTCCTGTTATCGAAAGCAGAAGGTGCTCAGGATCGCCGCCGACCGGGTGGGCATCCACAGCCGCGCGGCCTATGAGCGGTTCGAGGCGGAACACCCCGGCGCGTTGGATTACGCGGTGGGGCACATGGCCTGCTCCCTCGCCAACAGCGGCGACAGGCTCTACTTCGATTACTGGCTGTATGACCGTGACATGCCCGGGCTGTGCGCCACGGATGCTTATCAGTGGAGCCGCGGCCTGACGTCGATGGAGCGAAGGAAGTATACCGCTGCGTTTCAGCGCTTGTTCCCGGATGTGGACATGGACGATGTGCGCTACTGCGAATATGTGTGGTACGATGGCATCGAGGCGCCGGAATGCCTTTGACAATACTGCTGTATCACGGCGTGCTGTGGAGTTGATTCTTATGGATGCATTGAAGCGAAGCGTATTGAATGTCTACATGTCCATATCAAGAAAGCTGGAGACAGACTGGATCAGCCTGATGCGGCAGTTTGGGTTTTTGAATGCCGAATGCCAGGCGCGGGGCATCTCCATGAATCTCTGCAAGGGCTGGCAGGAGGGCTTTCATTGGCAGGAGCTGAGCGCGGATGGCCCGTGCGTCTGCGTCTCGCTGATGGAGGCAGAGGACTTTACAGAAGATGAGCGGACGGCAGCGAGAGACCTGCTGAAGCGTGAGGGCGTCGCCTGCGTGATCGCCCTGCTCAAATCGGGATCGGCCGGCACCGCCTGGTACGAGGTCGACCGCTCGGTGCTCATCATCCTCCACTACTCAGAGCCGTCCGATATTCGCATCGTGGAGCTGCCTGCCGTGCAAAGACTGTTGCAGACGCTGGCCCCATGTGATGAGAGCGATGACGACGGCCGGGCGAGCGAGATCCATCCCGGCCTCATCGTCGGGCGAGGCCCGGATCCGTTTGAGACATTGCAGATGAACCCCGATGTCATCGTGGCGCTGGACGGCCTTCCCGGCGACGTCTGGGAGCAGGATTTCAGGGGTGAGATCCTCTATTATCCCGTCAGGCCATACGGGGTGCTTCCCTTCTTCATACTGGAGCGATTGGTAGTGGAGGTGGCCGCGCGGCTGGAGGATCGGCAGCGGGTGGCGCTGTACTGCGGGGAGGATTGCGGGCGGCTGGGCTATGTGGCAGCCTGCGTGCTCTTTCAATGCGGCGTCCGCGAGCCCATCGAGCATCTCAGGCGGGGCTGGGACACCTCGGCGCTGTCGGTGGAGCTGCAGGAGAGGGATGTCCGCCTCTTCTGCTACCGCCACGTCGCCAGGACCTACTGGCACTGCGTGCAGTTGACCCGGCACATCCAGATCGACAGCATCGATGCGTTCAAGGCCGACGAGGACATTCGGCGCGCCGCCCATCAAATCAGGGAGGCGCTGGGCGGGAAGGGGCGGATATCGTTTCGCTTCTCCGGGCTGCTGCCCAGCGTGCGGATCCTGGTGGAGGCGCCCGACATGGAGAAGTGCCGGGAGGCCATCGATACACTGATCGCTGCCGTGAAGCGCAGCGGACATTATGAGGGCATGGTATACGGATGGTGACGCGCAAGGAAGGCGATCGCATGGGGGCGTGTGTCATGCCCTTTGCTCTGTAAAGAGCGATTTGAAGCGCTGGGAGCAAAAGTGGCGATGGAACTGCATTTCCCCATCATGGATGGGCCAGGGTATTATGATGAATAATGGAACGTGAGGGATCTGTCATGGGTATCAAAATATACAGAAGGGAAAACTGGGACCGGTGGGAAAGCGGGCCCTATACGCTTCTGGATTTCCTGCTGGACCCTGAAAAGGACAGGTGGCTTTTGCAATATATGCTGAGCCACTGTTCGGATTCTCAGCGCAGTCGCGTACCGAAGAGGTTCAATCTCGACCAGGTCCCCGAGCCGCCCGTGAACGTAGACGATCCGGGGGATGAGATGTACGCGCCCTACATCATGCTGCGGGAGCAGGTGATGCGGGAGGACGACTGGTGGGTGCTGAAGGCCGCGGCTCTGGAAGCGCCCAACGCCATGATGCGTCGATTCGCGTTCTGCCGCCTGACGGGCTACAGCTGGCCCGGGGACGAATGCGACGCCTACAGCTATCGCACCTGGGACTGCGGGCTCAAGAGCGTCGTGTCCCGTGAGGACATCGAGGATTTTTGCCGCGAGCTGATCGCCTCCAAGGGCCAATTTGCCGTGGAGGCCGCTGAGTGGCTTGAAAAGCTGCCAACTCTTTCAGACGATGTGCTGGCGGAATGGTCAGCCGGGAAGACAGAGCGAAAATACGACTCAGAGCCGGATGAGGTGCTTCGGAAGAACTTGCGTCCGGCGAAGAACCTCACTGCCCGGGAGGATTTGGAGGACAAGCTCCTCGCCATCTTCGACGCCTACATCTTCCGCAAATACCAGCGCCATCATTTCAATGGCAGCGGTGTTGTCCTGAGGGAAGCCGCGCAGGATTCACTGACTTATTATCTCGCCGGCAGATTCGAGAAAGCCAGGCCGCACGCGTCTTTTGAAGCCGCCCTTGAAGAAATAAAGCGCAGCAGCGGGTGGGATCCGGGTCTCACACCGGAGCAGATCGACCGCCTCGTCTGGTCCGTTTCCCCGCGAAGCCGCCAGCACAGCTACTTTCTGTGGATGGCCTGCTGGTTCGGCATCGACGTGGATGAGGACGAGGACAAGGCGATCAAGCTGCTCGCGGATGCCGCTGGGAGGGGGCATTTGCGCGCCTATGACGAGCTCGTTCGTATCTATGCAACGGGGAATTCGGTTCACAGGAATTTCAAAGAGGCGCTTCGATGGCAGGAGAAAAAGGTCGGCGTATTGAGAAAGGCCTATGAAGCGGACGAGTGGAGGGACACGAGGTACAGCGAGACGCGAAGGCCGTACGCGCGGGTCTTGCGCGAGACCGGGGATTTTCTGAAGGATGCCGGCTATGACAAGCGCGCCAAACAGTACTACCGCCAGGCTGAGCAGCTGGAGGAGAAGGACTCATGAATGGCGACGGTGTGATCGACCTGGACTGCGGCTGTGTGTTCCCGGAATATGGCGGGCAGCTGGGCTGCCTCCGGCTGGAGGACGGCATGGAATTCTATTCCGGGGAAGGCCCCGTGACGGCAGGGGAAGCGGCAGAGTGGAAAGCGCGATATGTCCAAACGATTTGAGGTGACTCGGCATGGCAGATCACAATGACTTTGTCATCGAAAACGGGTCGTTGACAAAATACGAAGGCCCGGGCGGAAGCATGGAGATTCCGGAGGGCGTGACGGAAATCGGCGACAGGGCATTCCAGTATTGCAAGGGGCTGACGGAGGTTATGATCCCCGCCACCGTAACGCGCGTGGGGAAGGGCGCCTTCCGGCACTGCGAGAACCTGGGGTGTGTCGCGCTGGAGACGGGTGTGGAGGAGATCGACGACGAGGCGTTCCAGGGCTGCTTCAGCCTGCAGCACATCACGCTTCCGACAGGAATGCGGAGAATCGGCCGCAGGGCGTTCGGCTGGTGTATTCGGTTGAAGACCGCCGCGCTTCCGGAGGGGCTGTGGCAAATCGATGCGGATGGCTTTTCCGGATGCAAGGCGTTGGAAGGACTGTCGCTGCCGGAGGGCTTGACGCGCATCGGCGAAAACGCCTTTTACGGCTGCGAGCGTTTGACAGAGCTCGTCCTGCCCCATAGCATCAAGGACATCGGCAAATGGGCGTTCAACGATTGCAGGGGTCTCGCGCAGGTCACGATCATGGACAGCGTGGTGGATTTCAGCGTATTCTGGGGATGCACCAGCCTGGAAACCTTCATCGTATCCCCTGCGTCCCGGCACTATCGCGCGGTGGACGGCGTCGTATTCAGCCGGGACGGGCGACAGCTGATCGCCTGGCCGCCCGGGCGGTGTCGACAGCGCTATGACATCCCGCGAAGTGTCATGGAGTTCCCGGCATCCGCGTTTGACAGAGCGCCGGTGAAGGTGGTCTTCGCGCCGAAGGGCGTGAAGTGCATTCCGACCTATACGTCGGGCATCGAAAACTGCCCCTGTTTCGCGAGCGCCGACCCTGCCCTCACAGCCCGGGTGGGAAGGAACGTCTACCTCGGTCCGCTGGACGACCTGCCCAAGCGTCAGCGGCGGATCGCCGCGGAGGGCTTCCTTGCCGCGCTTGAAATCGGTATGCCGGAGCTTGAGCCCTGGGAGGACGGCTATATCGATTACATCCGACAGGAGTACGCCGCCTTTGAAAAGAAGGCCTGGCGGAACGAGACGCTTTTGCGCCTGCTGATGGAGCAGGGCCTGTTGAAGCCGGAGACGGCGATGGTCATGCGCCGAAGGTTCGATGCAGAGAGAAAGACCGACCTGGCGGAAGCGCTGGACGACTATCTGGCTGCACATACCGACGTGAACGGGAAGGGAATGGAGGAAAGGTTACGTTGAACGCGGGCGCTTCAATATACTTCGGCAGATTTCAGCAGGGAGACAGGGGCAGGGACAGAGACGTAAAGGCCATCGAATGGCTTGTTCTGGACGTGCGCGACGGACAGGCGCTTATAATATCAAAACAAGGGCTCGACGTTAAATGGTTTCATCAAAGCAGCAGAAGTGTCACCTGGGAGACCTGCACGCTCAGGACGCGCTTTCTGAACGGCTACTTCCTGGAAATGGCCTTTCGTCCGGCGGAGCGGAAACGAATCGCAATGACCACGGTCACGGCGGATCCCAACCCGGAAACTGACACGGATCCCGGCAGAGATACGCAGGACAAGGTGTTCCTGCTCAGCGCGCGGGAAGCAGAGCAGTACTTCAGCTCCAGAAGAACACGCCTTTGTTACCCTACTGACTACGCCTGGTCCCGGGGCGCCAATTCCTGGGGGCCCTATCATGAGACGTTCAGCGACAGATGCTGGTGGTGGCTGAGGACCCCGGGGTGGTCCAACAAATACGCGGCGGGCGTCGACCTGGACGGCAATATCCGATACGGGGGCGATAGTGTTCGCGGCAATGGAAACTGTGTCCGCCCGGCGCTGTGGTTGAGGCTGGAATAGCGCTTGGCGGTACGGATTCAGCATCGAAAGCGGATCGCCGCGCGGGCGGCAACCATGGTGAGATCAATGAGCAGGCGGAGCAGAACAGGGAGAAATACAAAAGGGGCGTTTCGTGACGGCCCCATCTACATCAGGCGCTGGAAGGCGCGAAGGCGCGCGGAGCGGCTTGTGGAGCGCGTCGGTCGGCGAACGCTGGGTCTGGCGGGCGCGCTGGTTCTTGCGCTGCCTGTCGCAGTCGTTCTGATTTGGATCAACTGGCCATCTCTGTCCAAATGCGCGCTCATCGTCGATGTGCTGCGCTGCGTCGGCGGGATGGTCGCGTTTCTGATTCCCTGTGTCGCCATTCTGACCCCGGTCAGGTTTTTGACCCAGATCCCCTCGTTTGTCTTCCGAAAGCTGATGCACACTGTGGCCTTTTCAACCGTCGCGATGGCGATTCTGACGGCCGGAAGCTGGCAGGCCGCAGCCCTGACCTTCGCCCTTGCCGCCGTGGCCGCGTTTCTGCTTTTGAGTTTTCTGGAAGGCGAGGAATGGTATGGACGGCTTCTCGTTCAGAAGTCAGGAGGCGAGGTAAAGCGCAGTCTGTCGATGTACTTTGGCATGGTCGCCGCACTGGTCGCGCTTTGCGGAGGCGTGTTCGGTCGACCGGGAATCGCGGCGACCGCGATCGTGATGTGGGGCGTCGGCGACGCGGCAGCCGCGCTGATCGGCATACCGTTTGGCAGGCACAAGGTCAGGTGGGCCGATGGCAAAAAGTCATGGGAGGGCAGTGTGGCGATGCTCGCGGTTTCCTTCGTCGGCGGGCTGTGCTTGCTGCTGCTTGTACAGAGGATTCCTCTGCCAAAGGCGTTGCTGGCTTCCTGTGTTGGCACGCTCCTGGGCACCGTGGTGGAACTGTTTTCGCCCGGTGAATACGACACCGTCACAGTGCCGGTCGTAATCGCGGCGGCATTGCTGCTCATCTGAATGAAAAAGAGAGCAAGGGAGGACAGACACCATGAGCCTTGAGATCAATGCGGTATTCTGAGGAAGTACAGGGGCGATGAGCCCGAAGTTGACATTCCGGATGGCGTGCTTGCCATCGATGAATACGCGTTTCGGGGAACCGATGAGGGCACGCTTCGGGAAGTCGTTTCAGCTTGCGAAGAGCCAAACGCGCAGAATCCCTGCGAGCGGCAAAAAGGAGGAAGTGTGAATGAGGGACATCATCAAGCGCATCAATAATGGAAGGCGATACGATCTGGACACGGCACTGGAGATTGCTGTCGTTACCCACGGGCTTCCGGGCGCTTACAGCTTTGATGTAGAGCGGCTGTTGAAAAAGCGAAACGGCGAATATATATTGCATGGAAGAGGCGGCCTCTTGAGTCCCTATTCCTCCAGTGAGGGAGGCGAACGCTTCATTCGGCTGACCATGGAAGAGGCCAGGGCTTGGGGGAAGAAGAATATGAGTCAAAAGGCTTTTGTGAAGGAATTTGGCAAATAAAGATCGACCCGTAAAAAGGATGGCATGTTTGATGGCGGAGTCTATGATTACCGGTACGACGGCGTCCATGGCGATGCGGCTGCGCTGTGCAAGCAGCTGAGAAAGGGGTACGTTGGTTGATGCTTGAAGCGGATTTGTTATTTCATATCGCGGATTTGTTATTTCATATCGCCCGACTTGCAAACAGCGGCCCGGTGATGTATAATAGTAAAAACTAACTAACACGCTGATTCGCCCATCATACAGCGCGCCGGCGATGGACGGCTGTGCGGTGGGCTTAAATATCGGTCATAAGTTAGAGGTATCTAATACATGCTTGAAGGGCTGCCCTTTACCGTATAACGGAGCACGGAGGCGAAGGCAATGAACACGATCGGCATCGACCGCAACCTGGACCGGGCGAGGATCAAAAAGCTGCTGGCCATCGGTCTGTTCGCCGCGATCCTCACGGGGATCGGGGATTTCCTGCTGGGATACGCGCAGAACACGGCGGGCGGCAGCCTGGCCACGGGTGTGATGGCCAGCGCTCCCAACCTGGCGGATTGGCAGATGATCGTGGGAGACCTGCTCGGCTTCCTCGGCATATTCCTGGAGGGGCTTGCCTGCTTTGCCGTCTATCGCCTGATGGCGGACGCGGCACCCGGGTACGCGCACCTCTATCGGGCGGGCATCTTCGGATACATATGGCTGGCCCCGGTGGGGTGCCACATGAACATGGGGATACTCAACCTGGCGTACAAGTATCTTCTGCGGGCGGACGCGGCGCTGGCGGAGAAGGCGGCGATCCTGCTGTTCTACGGCTTCAGCGTGCCGATGTATCTTCTGTTGGTCGTCTTCTGGCTGCCGATGATGGTCGTCCAGTTCAGGGCGTTTTCCAGGGGGCTGACGCCCTATCCGAAGCGGGCGAGGTGGTTCTGCGTGCCGGTTGGCGCGATCCCGGCGCTGGCGCTGTCCGTGATCTTCGGCCCGGACACCGCCCTCGGCGCGGGCATCGGGACGATGTTCCTGAGCTTCGGCAACGCCTTCATGTTCGGCGGCCTGCTGGCCACGCTGCCGGACGCAGGGCGGCTGGAAGCGTTTGAAGGCGCGCTTCGCCGGCGTTCGGCGGCGTGAATCAGAAATGGAGAGTTGAACATGCCTGTGGTAAAACTGATCGCTGAGGGCCTTGGGCTCGGCGCTTTGCTGGTACTCGTCTGCGCCGTCGGCATCCGCAACGGCGCGATCGGCATGGCGCATATGTACGATAAAAAGGTGCGGGAGCGCGTCATACAGCTTGGCATGACGACGCAGGAGGCCCTCCGAAAGCGCGGCGCGCGCTTCCGGAGCCTGTGCCTTCCGGCGTATATGGCCTATGTGTTCGCCTGCGTCTACGCGGTCAACGGCGCGCGGGGCTTCCTGCCCGGCTTCTGGCAGGCGTTCGCGATCCTGTCCGTCATGAACCTGGTCGACCGCTTCCTGATCGACGAGCTCTGGGTGGGCCATACCGACGCCTGGATCATTCCCGGCACCGAGGACCTGAGGCCGTATATCACCGCAGGGGATAAGCGGAAAAAGTGGATCCTGGGAACGATCGGCATGGCGGTGCTTGCCGCCGCCCTCTCCGGGATCATGTGCCTGATACCGCGATAGAAGCGGGCGGGCGCTTGCAGGCCGAGCACGGTCCGCTGCACCGGGCGCAGAAGCGCCCCCGGGCCGCGGCCGATCTGATCCGTCTGACAGCGGCAGCTGTGCCGCCGGTACCCATCCCGGGCGAAGCGGAGGTCGAAGTATGATTTCGACCTCCGCTTTGCGCTTTCGTCCTTCATCCCTTGGTCATCCCTTCGTATCAAAGCTGCTGCGGGCCGGACAGGAATCCCTTTTCCCGATTCCTGAAAAGATGAAATTTAAGTTGCGTTCAGGCTTAGATTTGTGGTATAATGATTGGGCAACGGCCCCGAAGGGGCGTTGGCCGGGTCGCCGGGCCTCGAAGGGCAGCACAGCGACAATCATGGTATAATGATTAGGAAAAACAGAGTTTTTCCGGGTCGGCGGGCAAGGGAGCGAAGCGAGTTGCGCAGCACGCCGACAATCATGGTAT
>CACYWI010000004.1:24307-26160 GCA_902778045.1 uncultured Eubacteriales bacterium | reverse complement strand
GGCATCGGCGGCGTGCTGTGCGCGCTGGGGCGGTTTGACGTGGGCGGCCTGGCCATCTTCGTGAACTACGCCCGCCAGTTTTCCCGCCCGATCAACGAGATCAGCCAGCAGATGGCCACGATTTTCTCGGCCCTCGCCGGCGCGGAGCGCGTGTTCACCCTGATGGACCGCGAGCCCGAGACCAACGACGCGCCCGCAGACCACCTGCCCGACAAGCTGGAGGGCCACGTGGTGCTGGAGGACGTCAGCTTTGGCTATGTGCCGGAAAAGACGGTGCTGAAGCACATCAGCCTGTACGCGCGGCCGGGCCAGAAGATCGCCTTCGTGGGCTCCACCGGCGCGGGCAAGACCACCATCACCAACCTGCTGAACCGGTTCTACGACATCGACTCCGGCAAGATCACCATCGACGGCATCGACATCATGGACATGCCCAAGGATTATCTGCGCAGGAACATCGCCATGGTGCTGCAGGACACCCACCTGTTCACCGGCACGGTGATGGAGAACATCCGCTATGGCCGGCTGGACGCCACCGACGAGGAGGTCATCGCCGCGGCAAAGACCGCCAGCGCCGACAGCTTCATCCGCAGGCTGTCCGACGGCTACAACACGATGATCGAGGGCGACGGCGCGAACCTGTCCCAGGGCCAGCGGCAGCTGCTGAACATCGCCCGGGCGGCCATCAGCAAGGCCCCGATCCTGGTGCTGGACGAGGCCACCTCCTCCGTCGATACCCGAACCGAGCGCCACATCGAGCAGGGCATGGATACCCTGATGAAGGACCGCACCACCTTCGTGATCGCCCACCGCCTGTCCACCGTGCGCAACGCCAACGCCATCATGGTGCTGGAGAACGGCGAGATCATCGAGCGCGGCGACCACGACGACCTGCTGGCCATGAAGGGCCGGTACTACGAGCTGTATACCGGCAAGAGCGAGTTGACCTGAGAATAGGGCAATAGGCAATAGGGGAACCGGCTACAGGGGGAAAAGCATGGATCTGCATGATTACCGGGACGTGGCGGAGAACTACGACGCCTACCTGGACGTGATGTACAGCGAGCACGACAACTACGAGGGCTTTCTGGATTTCTACCTCGACCTGGCCAGGACCTCTGGAAAGCGGGGCACCATCGACGTGGCCTGCGGCACCGGCGCGGTGCTGCTGCATCTGCTCGAGGCAGGCCTGGACGCGGAGGGCACCGACATCTCGCAGGCCATGTGCGATGTCGCCCTCGAGAAGGCCCGGGCGCTGGGCCTGTGCCCGCGGGTCTTCCCAGCCAACATGACCGATTTTCGCAGCGACCGGAAGTACTCGCTGGCGATCATCGCCCGCAGCGGATTCATGCACCTGCTGACGCCCGGGGACCAGCGAAAGGCCCTGTTGAACCTGAGGGACTGCCTGACGGAGGACGGCGTGCTGACGCTGAACACCTTCGCGCCGCACCCGATCTTCCAGGCGCAGCAGATGAGAACCGGCCCCGACGATTATACCTTTCGCCTGGAGTACACCAACCGCGAGGGCCGGCGCGAGTGCATCTACAACGCGATCTCCTACGATCCAGGGACGCAGATCATGTCCGGAAACTGGAGGTTTGATACCCTCGGCCCCGACGGCGAGGTCGTCGACCGGCGCATTCGCCCGCTGAAGATGCGCCAGACCTACAAGCAGGAGCTGCTGTACCTCATCGAGCTCTGCGGGCTGGAGGTCGTCGATCTGTTTGGCGACTACCATGGCAGCCGGGAGGATACGGGAAGGTACGTCTGGGTACTCGGGAAAAAGCATTGACGCGCGCGCGACTCATGCTGGATGGCATGGGTCGCGCTTTTCAGTTCAGCTTCGTCATCGT
>CACYWI010000004.1:0-24290 GCA_902778045.1 uncultured Eubacteriales bacterium | reverse complement strand
GAGGAATTGAATATGAATGCATATATGCAGATGAGCATAAAGGCGTGCATTGGCTATCTGGATTCCTTCAAGCAGGGAATGAAGGTGGCGGCGATGAAGGATGATGGCGTAATCAACCGGGATGAGGAGAAGCTATTGAAGCGCCTGAATAAGGCGACGGAAAGGTATCAACGCGAATTGAGCGACTTGCTTGAGGATTGATTGTGGGGCGGTCCAAGGAGGACCGCCCCGTTGTTTTGACTTCGTCAGTTCAGGTTCGTCATCGTCGCGCCGCAGCGGGGGCACAGCGTGCTGCCGCCGGCGCAGGTGGTGCCGCAGTTGCTGCACTGGCTGACCCTGGCGGGACGCACCGGGGTCGCCGGGCCGCAGCTGTAGCAGCCGCCGGTGGCGCTGGTGGTGGTTCCGCTGCCGGCGGTGGCGTCGCCCACGGTCTCCAGCGCGCAGGAGGACTGGGGGAACAAGGGCAGGGAGAAGAATTCGTCGCACACGTTCTCGGCGAATTCCTCGCAGGGGGGCACCTGGCAGAAGCCGTAGGTGGGGATCAGGATATCGACCTCCGCCAGCACCTTCAGCACGACGGTGACGCAGACGGTGATATCGAAGGAGCAGTTGCCGATGTAAGTGCCGGACACGCAAATCGCGCTCACGAGGCTCTCCAGGGTGAAGGGGATGATGGAATCGTCGGGGATGCACAGCAGGATGTCCTTGTCCACCTTGACGACGGTCTGGCCCATCCACTCCTGGCAGCGCTGGTCCAGGAACAGCACGTCCAGCGGCACATCCACGGTGCAGCGCACCCGGGCGAACTGGGGCCGGTCGGTCATGCGCTCCACGCTCAGGTTGGAGATGCGGCCCGCCGTGGTGGAGCTGCGGCAGCTCTCGAAGGTCCAGGCGCCGTAGGGGCGGGGCAGGGGATCGGGGCTGTTCTCGGCGTTCTGTACGGCCTCGTCGTGGGTGATGGGGATGCTGGCGGGCGGGCAGGCGCAGTCGCAGCGGTTGCCCTCGCAATCGCACACGCAGGGGCGGGTGGCGGCCTGGCAGTCGGGCGTGGGCAGCACCGGCACGATGTTCTCGATCACGATGCGCTTGTCGTCCAGCTGCTCCTGCTGCATGCAGCTGTCGTAGATGTTCTTGACCTGCACGCACACGCGCTGGTTCAGGCCGGAGAGGATGTTGCCGCTGACCACGCCGGGACAGGTGTTGGAGTTGGCGTTCTTGTAGCTGTAGAAGCTCATGTTCATTCCTCCTTGCGGGTTTGGGCGCGGGGGGATTCCCGGCCCACAGTGCATCCTATGCCCGCGGACGGAATGCGTGCAGATGGAATCCCTCGCCGCGATGCGGGAGAATGTGTTAATTGTGTATGGCATTATACGGAAGATTGGCGAAAATATGAGAGATAGTCTTGATTTTGAAATAATTATGTAATATAATACAAGAAATCTTGATTTTAGCGGAGGCTGTTTCCATGCTTACCCGAACGAATCGACGTGTTTTGCTGCTGCTGATCGTGCTGGTGTTGGCGCTGACCGCGCAGGCGTTGGCCGAGCAGATGACCGTATATACCGCAAACGACGGCGCGAAGGTCTATGACGCCGAGGGCCAGGTGCTGGGCACGCTGCCCGCCAACACGAAGCTGACGCTCACCGGTGTGAAGGGCAAGGTTTGCCGGGTGGAGCATGGCGGGAAGACGGCCTACATGCTGAAGGAAGACCTTGCGCAGGCCGCCGAGTTGGAGACGCCCGCGCCTGCCGCCACGCCCACCCACGCCCCTTCCAGGACCGTCACGGCCTATGTGGCCAGGGACGGCGCGAAGGTGTACGATGCCGACGGCGACGCCATCGGCGCGCTGAACCTGAACGACAGCGTGACCGTCACCGCCGTCAACGGCAGCGCCTGCGCCGTCAGCGTGAGCGGAAGGACGGGCTACATGAAGAAAGCCGACCTGAGCGCCGACCCGGTGGCCAAAGCGACCGCCACGCCGGAGCCGGCCGCCACCGCCACGCCGGAGCCCTTTGAAAGCACAACCGCCTATGTCAACGCCGACGGCGCGAAGGTCTACAGCGCCAAGGGCGGCACGCTGGGCACGCTCGGCGCGAATACCGCCGTCACCGTGACCGCCGCGAAGGGCAATGTGTGCCGCGTCAGCGCGAACGGCCATATCGGCTACATGAAGAAATCCGACCTCAGCGCGTCCCCGGTGGCCGTCGTGCCGACGGCGACGCCCCAGCCCACGGCCACGCCCACCCCGGTGAATGCCACGGCCTACGCCGCCGAAGACGATGTGAAGGTGTACAGCGCCGGCGGCAGCGTCCTGGGCACGCTGGAGCTCAACGACGCGGTGACCGTGACCGCGGTGAAGGGCAACATCTGCCAGGTCACCGCCGGCGGTCGCACCGGCTACGTCAGCCTGTCTGAGCTTTCCGAGAAGAAGACCGTCGCCGCGCCTACGGCCACGCCCGCGCCCACCGGCGGCTCCACGGTGACCCCCGCGAAGGGCACCGCAAAGGAGATGGACTGGTGGACCAGCGATATCCAGACGATCTTCGCCCGGGGCGTTGTGGCCCAGATCACCGACGTGGAGACCGGCCTTTCCTGGCGGGAGCGGCGCAACGGCGGCACCAACCACGCCGATTGCCAGCCCCTGACCGCCGCTGACACCGCCGCGATGAAGAAGGCCTACGGCGGCACCTGGTCCTGGAACCGCAGGGCGGTGTTCGTGACCATCAACGGCGTGAACTACGCCGCCTCGATCAACGGCATGCCCCACGGCAGCGGCTCCATTACCGACAACAACTTCAACGGCCATCACTGCATCCACTTCACCAACAGCCGCACCCACGGCAGCAACAAGGTGTGCCCGCTGCACCAGGCCGCCATCAAGAAGGCGGCGTCCACGACACTGTGAATCAAATAGGCAACAGGGAACAGGCAATAGGGGATACACGGTCCTCCTGTTGCCTGTTGCCTGACTAAAACGGCCGGCGCATACGCGCCGGCGTTGTTCAGTTTTTGCCGGAATACTTCTGGCGCACCTGGTTGATCTGCTGCTGGTCAGCCTGCTGGGCGGGGTACCAGCCCTTCTGGGCCATCTTCTGGTACACATCGCCCTGCATGCACAGGCTGTCGCTCAGCGCGGAATCGAAGGCCTGCTGCACGTTCTGGGTGGCGGATTCGATGGTGCCGTGCATATACAGGTCGCACGCGCCCTTCGTGGTCAGCAGGATGTTCTCCATGATCATCTGGTCGTTCATTGCCTGTCCCTCCTTTACACCAACCGGTAGAACCGGTTGAAGATCTCCTGATGCTTACCCAGCATCTGGTTCACGGTGTTCTTCAGCTCCGGGTCGGTCAGCTGGCTGATCGCCTGCTGGCACTGGCTGGTCAGAAACTGCTCATGACCCAGCGCGTCCTCGATATACTGCAACTCCTTGGGGCTCATTGTCCTCACCTCCAAACACAGCATGCCCCGGAACCGGTGTGAATATGCACGCTATGGCTTGGCGTGGGGCTTGAAGACCAGCGCGTTGATCAGCCCGAAAACCACCGCCGCGGTGATGCCCGCGGCGGTGCGGGTGATGCCGCCCACGAACGCGCCGATCAGGCCATAGCGGTTCACCGCCTCGATGGCGCCCATGGCCAGGGAATAGCCGAAGCCAGTCAGCGGCACGGTGGCCCCGGCCCCTGCGAAATCCACCAGCGGCTTGTAGACGCCAAGCGCCGTCAGCGCCACGCCGGATACCACGAACAGCACCAGTATCCGGGCATTGGTCAGCTTCGTGCGCATGATCAGCAGCTGGCCCACGTCGCAGATCAGACCGCCCACCACGAAGGCCCTTATGAACAGCATTGCGGTTTGCATGTCAATCCTTCCTTTCGATGCAGGCGGCGTAGGCGATGCCGGGCACGCTCTGGGCCTGCTGGCTGGAGGTGGGGGAGAACATGGCCCCGCTGCCCACCACCAGTACCCGGCTCAGCTCGCCCTGCTCCATACGCTTCATCAGCCACCCGCAGGACACCGCCGCCACGCAGCCGCAGCCGCTGCCCCCGGCGTGGGTGTCCTGCTCCCGGGAAAACAGGCTGGCCCCGCAGTCGATCAGCCTGTCCGCGGGCATGTCCAGCCCCGCGGCGGCGCACAGCTCCAGCAGCAGGTTCCGCCCGATCCAGCCCAAATCCCCGGTGGCGATCAGGTCGTAGTCGCTGGCGCTTCTCCCCGTGTCGGCAAGGTGGGCGGCGATGCAGTCGAACACCGCCGGGGCCATGGCCGCGCCCATGTGGTTGGCGTCGGTGATGTTCAGGTCGATGATGCGGCCCACGGTGCCCTGGGTCACACGAAGGGGCGCTTCGCCCTCCGCCGTCAGCAGCGCGCAGCCGCAGGCCGTGGCCGTGCGCGAGGCCTGGGGCGGCCGCTGGGTGCCCAGCTCCAGCGGAAAGCGGAACTGGCGCTCGGCGGTGCAGAAGTGGCTGGAGGCCGTGCACGCCGCGTTTTCGAGATACCCGCCGCTGATCAGCGCCGAGCCGATCACCAGCGCCTGGGCGAAGGTGGAGCAGGCGCCGTACAGCCCGATGAAGGGCATGCCCAGCGTGCGCGCCGCGAAGGACGAGGCGATGATCTGGTTGTTCAGGTCGCCGCCCAGCATGGCCTGGACCGCCTCGGAGGGCAGCTGCGCCTTATTCAGCGCGTCCAGCACGCAGCGGCGCACCATCTCCATCTCCGCAAGCTCCCAGCTCTTCTGGCTCAGCAGGTCGTCCTCCAGCACCGTGTCGAACCATTCCGCCAGCGGGCCCTGGCCCTCCTTGGGGCCGACGATGCTGGCGTGGGCGGCGATGGCAGGGGGACGGTCGTAGACGAAGGTCTGCTGTCCGGCGCGGCTCACAGCACCCACCCCCTGATCAGCCAGTACGCGATGCCTACGACCACCGACGACGCGATGCCATAGGCCAGCACCGGCCCGGCCAGCGTGAACAGCCGCGCGCCGACGCCCATCACCGCGCCCTCCCGCTGGAATTCGATGGCCGGGGCCGCCACCGAGTTGGCGAAGCCCGTCACCGGGATCGCCGAGCCCGCTCCGGCGTATTGGCCGATGCGGTCGTACACGCCGATGCCCGTCAGCGTGGTGCCCGCGAACACCAGCACGCCGGTGGTGAACATGGGAGAGGTGACCTCGCCCAGGTGCAGCGTGTCCGCCCACAGCGTCAGCGCCTGGCCGACGGCGCAGATCAGTCCGCCCACCCAGAACGCGCGCCAGTAGCCCCGCAGCATCCGGGAGGACGGCGTCAGCTTTGATACCAGCTCGTGGTACTGGTCCGGCGTAAACGGCTGGCGGCTCATGGGAACACCTCCCTGCCGTTGCGCAAATCGTGTCTGCCGGGCCGCGCCGGCATGCGGATCTCCGTCGACCGGCCGCTCATGTCCGCATCGGCGGCGGTCAGCGGCAGCTGTTGCCTGTTCATAAAACCATCCCTTCGGAATCAAAATGCCTTGCGGCGGTTATTGTGCCCGAAAGGATGGAAAATATAACGACCAGCTTGATTGATTGATATTGACATCGAAAGGCTTTTTTGATAGTATTCATGAATAAAAAAGAAAGAAACGGCTGCTGATAACGCATATGCCTGTGCGCTTATAGCGGGAACAATGCCTTTCGAGGAGAAGATCAATGGGTACGCTTGTCACATTTATCATCAACAGCATTTTGCTGGGCGTGGGCCTGGCGATGGACGCCTTTTCGGTGTCCCTGGCCAATGGCCTGGCCGCGCCGAAGCTGTCCCGCGGCATGCGGCTCATGATCCCGCTGACCTTCGCGGCGTTCCAGTTCCTGATGCCCATGATCGGCTGGTTTTGCGTCAGGAGCGTCGCGGAGGCGTTTGCATCCTTCCAGCGGGCCATACCGTGGATCGCGCTGGTGCTGTTGCTGTTCATCGGCGGAAAGATGCTGATCGAAGGGCTCCGCGGCGGCGAAGCGGATCATGCGGAGACCGCGTTGACGCCCGGCACACTGCTGATGCAGGGCGTGGCGACCTCCATCGACGCGCTGTCCGTAGGCTTTACGATCGCGGAATACCGCGTTGAAAAAGCCCTGGCCGCCAGCCTCATCATCGGCGGGGTGACGTTTGTCATCTGCCTCTGTGGGCTGCGCGTCGGGCAGCGCTTCGGCACCCGGCTCGCGGGCAAGGCCTCCATGCTGGGCGGCGTGATCCTCATCGGCATCGGTATTGAAATCTTCGTCGTCGGGATCGCTGGGGGTTGAAACCTTGACCTTCCATCTTTCCTGTGCTACACTATTGGTATAGATGAGGGAGGTTTTTATATGGTTTACAGCATTGACCAGATACGCAGGTTGACCATGCCCATTGCAGCCTCCTATGGCGTCAAAAAGATGTCCCTGTTCGGCTCGTACGCCCGGGGAGAAGCTAATGATGAGAGCGATGTCGATCTTCTGATTGATCGTGCCGGAATGGCTGGAGGCTGGGCCATCGGGGGGTTGTATGTTGACCTGCGGGATGCGCTTGGCAAGGAGCTGGACTTGGTTACGACGACAGGCGCGGATACAGACTTTCTGGCCCGGATACACAAGGACGAGGTGACGCTGTATGAACGATAGGGACAGGAGCATCGTTTTGCATATGCGCCGCTATTGCGAGGAAATAAACTCGGCCATAGAGCACTTTGGCGATAATCGGGATGCTTTTATGGCTGATCCGGTCTATCGCAATGCGGTATCCATGCCCATTCAACAAATTGGCGAGCTTGCGAAGCATCTGACGGAGCAGTTTCAAACAGAGCATGCCGATATTCCCTGGAAAGAGATCAAGGGCATGCGTACATGGTTTGCGCACCAATACCTGGATATGGATAAGGATGTGATCTGGGAGGTTGTGCATGAAGGAATACCCCCCCTGCACGCGTTCTGTAGGCGGTTGATTGACGCCGATTCATGAGTAAAACCCGAACATTATCTTATCCTCCCCCAAAAATATTTTGGAAAAGGGCTTGACAATCGGGAAAATGTGCCTTATAATGACACCAACTTCACAGAAACCGGGACGAAAAGAGTAGTAAGCGTCTTTGCGGTCATTGCAGAGAGCCGCCGACAGTGGGAATGCGGTATGACGGATTCGCTGAATGGACTTTTCAGGGTCCCCCGGAACGCGCAAGTCAGTATGGGGGAACGGGAATGCGGGCCCGTTATCAATCCGCGCCGTATGATAGTACGGGCTAAGTGGATCGCAAGATCAATTTGAGTGGCACCACGGAAAGTTTTCCGCCTCATATCCCAATCGGGATATGGGGCTTTTTTTCACCCCGAGCCGCTGTGAAGAATACATTTTCAGGAGGAAACCAAAATGAAGAAGATCATCTGCACCGTCGTCGCGCTCTGCATGCTGCTGGGCATGGCCGCCATGGCCGAGGGAACGACCTACAAGGTGGGCATCTGCAACTATGTGGATCACGCCTCGCTGAACCAGATCGTGGACAACGTACAGGCCCGGCTTGCCGCCATCGGCGAGGAGAAGGGCGTGACCTTTGACGTGCAGTACGACAACTGCAACGCCGACGCCAGCGTGATGAGCCAGATCATCGCGGACTTCATCGCCGACGGCGTGGACCTGATGGTGGGCGTCGCCACCCCGGTGGCCATGCAGATGCAGTCCGCCACCGAGGACAACCAGATCCCCGTGGTGTTCGCCGCGGTTTCCGACCCGATGGCCGTGGAGCTGGTGGCTGCCATGGACGCCCCCGGCGCGAACATCACCGGCACCTCGGATTTCCTGAACACCAACGCCGTGCTGGACCTGATCTTCGCCGCCAACCCCGAGGCCAAGACCATCGGCCTGCTGTATGACGTGGGCCAGGACGCCTCCACCACCCCCATTGCCGCCGCCAAGGAATACCTGGACGCGAAGGGCGTGGCCTACAAGGATTACACCGGCACCAATACCTCCGAGGTGATCATGGCCGCCCAGGCCGCCGCCGCGGACCAGGTGGACGCCGTGTTCACCCCCACCGACAACACCGTGATGGCCGCCGAGCTGTCCATCTACGAGACCCTATCCGAGGCGGGCATCCCGCACTACACCGGCGCGGATTCCTTCGCCCTGAACGGCGCGTTCGTGGGCTATGGCGTGGACTACGCCAACCTGGGCGTGGAGACTGCCAACATGATCGCGGAGATCCTGGTGGATGGCGCCAGCCCCGCCGAGACGGCCGTCAAGACCTTCGATAACGGCACCGCCACCATCAATACCGAGACCTGCGCGGCCCTGGGCCTGGAGCTCGACGCCGTCAGCGCGGCCTTCGAGCCCTTCTGCACGTCGATCCTGACCGTGGAGACCGCCGAGGAATTCGAGTAATCAGCAATGAAGCGCGCGGAATGGGGAAGGGCACCTTCCCCGTTCCGCGCGTAAGCGGGGGAGAAGATACGCATGTCCTTATCTGCGATACTGGGCCTAGGCCAGACGGCGCTGGAGCTGGCGCTCTTCAACGCGCTGACGGTGCTGGCCCTGTTTCTGAGCTATTCGATGCTGAACGTCTGTGACCTATCCACAGACGGCTGTTTTGCGCTTGGGGCCGCGGTGGGCGCGGTGGTGGCCATCGCGGGCCATCCCTTCCTGTCCATCCCCGCGGCGATGGGGGCGGGCATGCTGTCCGGCCTGGTGACGGCGGTGCTGCAGACCCGCATGGGCGTGAACAGCCTGCTGGCGGGCATCATCGTCAACACCGGGCTGTATTCGGTGAACATCTGGATCATGGGCGGCTCGTCGCTTTTGAACATGAACAAGACGCGCACCGTGTTCAGCCTGCTGAAGGAGGCGCTGAAGGGCTCGCCCCTGGGCGCGCAGTACGCGCTGATCATCGGCGCCGTCGCGGTGACGGCGGTGATCGTGTTCCTGTGCCTGTTCCTGCGCACAAAGCTGGGCCTGGCCATCCGCGCCACCGGCGACAACCCGGATATGGTGCGCTCGTCGTCCATCAACCCGGTGTTCACCACCACGGTGGGCCTTTGCATCTCCAATTCCTTTACCGCGCTCAGCGGCTGCCTGCTGGCCCAGAGCCAGAAGTCCGTGACGGTGGACATCGGCTCCGGCATGGTCACGGTGGCGCTGGCCTCGCTGCTGATCGGCGGCGTGTTCCTGGGCAGAAGGAGCATCCCGCTTCGGGCGGTGGGCGCGGTGCTGGGCGCGTTCGTGTTCCGCCTGGTTTACACGCTGGCGCTGCGGTTCAACCTGCCGGCGTTCATGCTGAAGCTGATCTCCTCGATCATCGTGGTGATCGCCATCTCGGGCCCGTACCTGAAGAAGCAGATGCCGCTGATCAGGCGCGGCATGCGGGCCAGGCTGGGCGGAACGGGGGTGCGCTGAATGCTGAAGCTGAATGAAATACGAAAGACCTTCAATCCCGGCACGCCAGACGCCCGGGTGGCCCTGGACGGCGTGACGCTGCACGTGCGCAGGGGCGACTTCATCTCCATCATCGGCGCGAACGGCGCGGGAAAATCCACGCTGTTCAACGCCATCTGCGGCAGCTTCTTCGTGGATTCCGGCAGCGTGGTGCTGGACGGCCAGGACGTGACCATGATGCCGGAGCACAAGCGCGCCAAGGCGATCGGGCGGCTGTTCCAGGATCCCATGCGCGGCAGCGCCCCGGCCATGAGCATCGAGGAAAACCTGGTGCTGGCGGCGGGCCAGGGCGGCTGGTTCAGCACCGCCGGGAAGAAGGAAAAGCAGGCCTTCCGGGACCGGCTGGCGCTGCTGGACATGGGCCTGGAGGATCGCATGAAGCAGCCGGTAGGGCTGCTGTCCGGCGGCCAGCGGCAGGCGCTGACGCTGATGATGGCCACGCTGAGCATGCCGAAGATACTGCTGCTGGACGAGCATACCGCCGCCCTGGACCCGGGCACCGCCGAGAAGGTGCTGGCGCTGACCACGCGCATCGTGGAGGAGAACAGGCTGACCTGCCTGATGATCACCCACAACATGCAGTCGGCGCTGGACCTGGGCAACCGCACCATCATGATGGACCTGGGCCGCGTGGTGTTCGACACCGAGGGCACGGAGCGGGCGTCCCTGACCGTGAACGACCTGCTGGAAAAGTTCCGCGAGGCCAGCGGCAAGAAGCTGGACAACGACCGGATGCTGCTGGCATAGGCGCGATGGGGCTGTCTCAAAACAATTCTGGCGTGAACATGAGGCGCGCAGCCGCGTCCGTTCCTGTTTCCGCCACGCTGTTTGAGACAGCCCCATTGTCATGGACATTCCCATGGGAATGTGGTACAATGGCAGTGGAAGCGAATACTGGCATGGAGGTGAAGCCCTGTGACGAGGAAGCTGCTGGGCGTGCTGCTGGTGGCCGCGATGCTGCTGAGCTGCGGCGCGGCGCTGGCGGAGAAGACCTTTTACGGCGACATGGTGGTGATCAACTGCGAAGAGTGGGTCTCCCTGCGGGATGTGCCCGGCACCGGCGGCAAGCGGCTGGCGAAGGTGCCCCTGTACGCCGTGGTGACGGACGCGGAGTGGGAGCCGATCTGCGGCGACTTCATCTACTGCTGCTACGAGGGCCAGTACGGCTACATACTGTCCCAATACCTGATGATGGCGCCGGACGACGGGGCCGATATCGTGATGAACGAGCAGATGGCGAACCTGCGCATCGTGGCCGAGCGGTCCTGCATCGACGGCGGGGAATACCTTTATATCGACTGTGAGGACGAGACCGGCGCGCTGCGCTGGCAGTACGAGACCCACACCGACGACGTCACCGAGCTGACCCTGACCACGGCCTTCCTGGGCGGCCCGGCCCAGGACCCGATGGTGCTGGTGTACAACGCCATGGACAACCTGCTGACGGCGCTGGAGCCCTTCGACGGCGGCGTGATTTGGCAAAAGGACATCGACCTGGGCGCGAGCAACACTTGGGCGACCAGCGGCGAGGGCATCGCCTATATCGGCGGCTACTACGGTCCGGACCCCGTGGCCGTGGACTACAATGGCAACGTGCTGTGGCGGGCGGACTCCGGCGACTGCGCCTGGCTGTATGAAATGGAGCTGGACGGGGACAGGCTGATCTGCACCTACGACCTGATGGACAACGGCGGCTCCGGCAGGATCATCTACGATCTTGACGGCAACCTGCTGGAAAAGCATTACGACTGACGCGGACCCCGCTTCGGCGGGGTCCTTTCACACATGGGAGGACAGACATGGAATACCGCGCGTTGATCGTGGAGGACGACCGGGGCATCGCCGAGGGCCTGGCGGCGCTGCTTGAAAGGTGGGGCCTGCGGGCCGAGGCGGTGACGGATTTTCGCGGCGTGATGGCCGATTTCGACCGCGTGAAGCCCCACATCGTGCTGCTGGACGTGGCGCTGCCGTTCATGAGCGGCTATCACTGGTGCGCGGAGATCCGCCGGGTGTCGCAGGTGCCGATCCTGTTCATCTCCTCCGCCGGGGACAACATGAACATCGTGATGGCCGTGAATATGGGCGGGGACGACTTCATCGCCAAGCCATTTGACCGTGACGTTCTGGCGGCCAAGGTACAGGCGCTGCTGCGCAGGGCCTATGATTACACCGCCGCCGCGCCGGTGCTGGAGTGCCGCGGCGCCGTGCTGGATACCGGCGAGGGCGCGCTGGACTTCTGCGGTCGGCGCATCGACCTGTCCCGCAACGAATACCGCATCCTGCTGACGCTGATGCAGGACAAGGGAAAGGTGGTCAGCCGTGAGAAGCTGATGGAGGCCCTCTGGCAGACCGACGCCTTCGTGGACGAGAACACGCTGACGGTGAACGTGGGCCGCCTGCGCCGCAAGCTGGACGCGGCGGGGCTGAAGGACTTCATCAACACCAAATTCGGCGTGGGCTATTCGGTGACGGAAGCATGAGACTGTTTTTGCGCTATTTGAAGGGCAAGCGGATGGGGATAGCGGCCTTCGCGGGCTTTGGGGCGGTGTTGGCGGCGTCCTTCGCGCTGTACCGGCTGCCGCCGCGGGCCGTGCTGTACCCGGCGGCGCTGTGCGCCGCGGCAGGGCTCGTTCTGCTGGTCGCAGACTTCATGCGGGTGCGGCGCAGGCACCTGCTGCTGAAGGACCTTTCAGACCTGGAGGACGGGCTGCCGGTGCCCGCGGACATCGAGGCGGCGGACTATCGCGCGATCGCGGAGCGGCTCCAGGAGGCCCGCCGGGCGTTGGAGGATCGCGCCGGGGCCGAGGCGCGCGCCATGGCGGATTATTACACCCTGTGGGTCCACCAGGTCAAGACGCCCATCGCCGCCATGCGGCTGCGGCTGCAGGATCGGGACAGCGCCGATGCCCGGGCGCTGCTTTCCGAGCTCATGCGGGTGGAGCGCTATGTGGAGATGGTGCTGACCTATCTGCGCCTGGAGGGCGACGGCTCGGATTACGTGATCCGGGAATGCGCCCTGGACGCCCTGCTGCGACAGGTGTTCAAGCGGTTTTCCGGCGAGTTCATACTCCGCCGGCTGAAGCTGGACTATGCGCCGACGGGCGCGCGGGTCCTGACGGACGAGAAGTGGCTGACCTTCGTGGTGGAGCAGGTCCTCTCCAACGCGCTGAAGTACACGCCGGCGGGTACGATCTCGGTATATCTGGAGGCGCCCGCCACGCTGTGCTTGCGGGACACCGGCATCGGCATCGCCCCGGAGGACCTGCCCCGGGTGTTCGACCAGAGCTATACCGGCCTGGCCGGACGGGCGGATCGGCGGGCCAGCGGCCTCGGGCTGTACCTGTGCAAGCGGGTCTGCGACGGCCTTGGCCACGGCATCTCGATAGAATCCACCCCGGGCGAGGGTACCACTGTGCGCATCGATCTGAGCCGCCGACGGATGAACGTGGAGTAATAGTGACAAAACTGTAAGATGAGTCCCCTGGAATGTAAGCCGATTCGATGGAATGAATCGGCTTACAGGCGTAAAATGGGACCATCAAGCGAACGGGAGGATCGATCCATGAGCCTGCTGGAAGTCAGGAATCTGAAAAAGGTATACAGGACCCGCTTCGGCGGCCACGCTGTGGAGGCGCTGAGGAACGTGAGCTTCACCGTGGAGGCGGGGGAGTATGTGGCCGTGATGGGCGAGAGCGGGTCGGGCAAGACCACGCTGTTGAACATACTGGCCGCGCTGGACAAGCCCACCGCCGGGACGGTGCTGCTGGAGGGCAGGGATTTCTCGAAGATCAGGGAGAGCGATGTGGCGACCTTCCGACGGGACAACCTGGGCTTCGTGTTCCAGGAGTTCAACCTGCTGGATACCTTCACCGTCGAGGACAACATCTATCTGCCCCTGGTGCTGGCCGGGAAGAGCTGGCGGGAGATGAGCGCGCTGTTGATGCCGCTGGCCCGGGCGCTGGGCATCGAGGGCATTTTGAAGAAGTATCCCTACGAGGTGTCCGGCGGCCAGAAGCAGCGCTGCGCCGTGGCCCGGGCGCTGATCACCTCGCCGAGGATCATACTGGCGGACGAGCCCACCGGCGCGCTGGATTCCCGGAGCTCGGACGAGCTGCTGACGCTGTTTTCCCAGGTGAACGCCCAGGGCCAGACGATCCTGATGGTCACCCACTCGGCCCGGGCCGCCAGTCGCGCAGGGCGGGTGCTGTTCATACGGGACGGCGAGGTGTTCCACCAGCTGTACCGGGGCGAGACCTCTGACGATTTGTTCTACGCGAAGATCGCCGACACGCTGACCCTGCTGGCCCGGGGAGGTGACCGGGTGTGAAGAAGCGGATCTATCCCCGCCTCGCCTGGGACGGGATCAGGAAGAACCGGCGCATGTTCGCGCCCTTCCTGTTGACCTGCGTTTGCATGGTGGCGATCTTCTACATCCTGTGCTACCTGGCGTCCCCGACGGCGCTGGCGCTTATCCCCCGGGGCAAATCCTCGGTGGAGATGGTGCTGACCCTGGGCCAGATCGTGCTGGCGGTGTTTTCACTGGTGTTCCTGTTTTACACCCATTCCTTCCTGATCCGGCGGCGGATGAAGGAATTCGGCCTGTACAACGTGCTGGGCATGGGCAAGGGAAATCTGGTCCGGGTGATCACCTGGGAGAGCCTGATCACGGCGGCCCTGGCGCTGGCAGGCGGGCTGCTGGCGGGATTGGCGCTTTCCAAGCTGGCGGAGCTGGGCCTGGTCAACCTTCTGGACGGCGAGATCGACTACCGACTGCGTGCGGATGCCGGGGCGCTTGTGCGGACGGCGCTGTGCTACGCGCTGATCTTCGCGCTGATCTGGCTTTCCGCAATCGCGCGCACGGCCCGGGCCAGCGCCATCCATCTGATGAAGGCCGACAGCGTGGGCGAAAGGCCGCCCAAGGGCAACTGGGCGCTGGCCCTGGCCGGCGTCGTGCTGCTGGGCGCGGCCTACTGGCTGGCGGTATCCATCGATAACCCGCTGGACGCGCTGACGTGGTTCTTCGTCGCGGTGCTGATGGTCATTGCGGCCACCTACCTGGTCATGATCGCGGGCAGCGTGAAGCTGTGCCGCGGGCTGCAGGCCTGCAAGGGCTACTACTACAAGCCCAACCACTTCGTGTCGGTGTCCTCCATGGCCTATCGCATGAAGCGCAACGGCGCGGGGCTGGCCTCCATCTGCATCATCGCTACGATGGTGCTGGTGATGCTGTCCGCCTCGACCTGCATGTGGTTCGGCGCGGAGGACGCGATCCTGAGCCGCTTTCCCAGGGAGATCAACCTGACGGCGCGGATGAACGAGGTCGCCCAGCTGGGTGACGACAACCTGGATCAGATCCGCGGGACGGTCGTCCGCTTCGCGTCGGCGCGGGGTACGACGATGCGGAATGTGCGGGACTTTCGCTGTGTCGACCTGAACGGCGTGCTGGAGGACGGCGTCGTCCAGTGCGACTATGAGACCGTGAACGGCCGCGTGCGCTTTGGCGACCTGCTGGAGATCTGCCTGGTATCGGCCGAGGACTATGCCGCCGGGACCGGCACGCCGCTGAAGCTGGCCGAGGGCGAGGCGGCGCTGCTTGTGGACGGCCTGGACTACGACGGCGACGCGATCACACTGGCCATGGGCGAAACGGCGCGCCGTTTCCGCGTCGCCTCTGTGGCGCGGGGCGCGGCGGTCGACGAATACGACGGCATGATGCTGCCGCGCCTGACCGTGATCGTCAACGACCTGGCCGCCGCGGTGGAGGGCTTTGACACGCCGGGTGAAAGCGGCATCGCGAAGCTGCAGTTCCAATGGTTGTACGGCTTCGATACGGGCCTCGACGACGATGGCAACAGCCGCTTTGCCCATGACCTGGATTTCGAGCTGTTCAGGCTGTTTGAGGAATCCGATACGGTGGGCTTTCGCAGCACCATGGTCGACGCCCGGGCCGATGGCGCGGCGGACTTCTTCGGCTCCTACGGCGCGCTGTTCTTCATCGGCGTGCTGCTGAGCGCCGTGTTCCTGGCCGCGGCGGTGCTGATCATCTACTACAAGCAGGTGTCCGAGGGCTACGAGGACGCGAAGCGCTTCGACATCATGCAGAAGGTGGGCATGACCAAGCCGGAGATCAAGCGGAGCATTGCCTCCCAGCTGCTCACGGTGTTCGCCCTGCCGCTGGCGTTCGCCGGTCTGCACCTGGCTTTCGCCTTCCCGATGATCCAGAAGGTGCTGATCCTGTTCAGCCTGTACGACACGGCGCTGTTCGTGCGCACCACGCTGATCAGCTTCGCGGCCTTCGCGGCGCTATACGCCGGGGTATACGCGCTGACCTCGCGGGAGTATTACCGCATTGTCAGCGGGACGGCATGATACAGATGACAAGGGGCTGTGAAGGAATGCATGACCGATGCGTTCCTTCACAGCCCCTTGTCGTTATCGAATCTATCCCGGCAGCTTATAGCTGGTCATCACGAACTGGGCGATGTCGCGGCCCAGGTCGTCCACCATGTCGATGTTGATGACGCAGGTGGTCTTCCCGTCCTTGCGGCAGCGGGCGGTGGCGATCAGCCGGGAGCCCCGGGAGCCGCTCAGGAAGTTGCAGCTGACATGCTGGGCCACGGTGGGCCGGTGGATGTTGTTCCCGGCAACGGCCCCGGCGAAGTCGGCCAGCGTGAAGATCGCGCCGCCCATCACGCCGCCGTTGGCGTTCCTGTGGCGCTTTGTGAGGGCCATGCTGCATGTGGCGGTGGAGCCCTCCAGCGCGTCCAGCGTGATTCCGCTTTCCATGGCGTAGATATCCCCGGCGAAGTACTCCCGGGCCTCTTCGATGCTCGCGAAGGTGGACATGGTTGCCTCCTTTCATAAGACAATAAAAACAGGCAATAGGGGAACTGACTGCCGCACGGCGGCAGCATCTCCTATTGCCTGTTCCCTGTTGCCTATTGCCTTACAGTTTGGAATATCCGAAGCTGTTCACGATCGCGTCCAGACGCTGGCCGGCCTTGCACAGGGGGCAGTCGGGGGCGTCGCTGGTCATGTAGCCGGGCAGATCCTTCGGGTTGAACAGGCTGGTCACGGGAAAGCCCTCGACCTGCTCCAGGCTGGCGAAGATGCTGGCGATGCCCACGGGACGCCCGCCGTAGTAGGCGATGGTCTGGATCGCGGACTTCGCGGTGTAGCCGGTGGATACCGAGGCCATCAGGATCAGCACGTTCTTGCCGTTGATCATCGGGGCGGTGTTCTCGCGGAAGATCAGCTGGCTGCCCACGGTGCGCTCCGGGGTCAGCACGTTGATGTCGCTGTCCTGGTTGATGTTCAGGTAGCCCGCCTTGGTCATCTCGCTGGCCATGCAGGCGGCGATGACCTCGGTGCCGTCCAGGCACAGTATCGTGTCGATCAGTGTGGTCGCCCTGTACTCCCTGGCCAGCGCCAGTGCCACCTTGCGGGCCTCGGACAGGCAGAATTTCTGGGAAGTCACGTCGATGTAGTAGTTGATGTGGCTGTGGCCGGTGGCAAAGTGCCCCTTGGTGACATTCAGCAGGATGTCGGCCTTTGCAGTGTGCTGGATTCGTTCCATGGACATGCTCACGCCTCCTATGCAGGTATTTGACCCACATATTATAGCACAACTGTTAATATCGCGCAATAGATTTTACACGGCTTTCTTCGTAGTCTTCCGCTTGCGGCGCAGCGCGGCCCGATGGGCCAGGTTCATCACGCAGCCGACGGCGATCAGCGCCAGAGGGAGCAGCTTCAGCCCCTGCAGCCAGTCCGAGGGGTGCAGGCTGTACAGCCCCATGAACGCCCCGGCCCCGGCAAAGGCGATGTCCAGCCCCAGCAGCACCCACGCTCCTCTGGCGCGGCTGCGCCTGAACAGGCAGATGACGGCGAAGATCACAGCGCCCAGCAGGAACAGCAGCTTGAAGCCCAGCGCGCGCATCTCCGGGGCCTCGAATACGATGGCCAGGTCCTGTATGAAGGGCGTGCCCCGCACCTGGCTCAGGTGGCGGATGCCGGCGCTCCAGGCCCAGAAATCCTCCAGGCGCACCCACAGCTCATAGCCCGATACGCCCAGCAGCGCCAGCGCCCCCAGGGTCAGCGGGTGCCTGCCGTGCAGCGGCCTGCGGCGGCGCGGCTTGCGCGGCTCGCGTTTTTCATCCATGGTAAAATCCCCCTGCTTTGGTTATGCCTCCAGGGTGTGTCGGAAGGTTCCCCGCCTTTGCCCGGAATGGCACAGCGGACGCAGTGCCGCTGTCATCCTGGGCGCGGCGAAGGATCCTACGCCTCCAGTATGGCCTTGGCCCGGTGATAGTAGTCCCGGCCGGTATCGTTGCCGAACACCGTGCGCAGGCGGTTGTAGGCCGCGCGATAGCTGGCGCTGTCGGCGAAGATCCCGGTGATCTGCCGGGCCACATCCGCGTCGAAGCCGCCCTCCACCAGCTTGTCAGTGACCTGCTGGGGGGTGACATAGCCCTCCTCCTCGGGGGCGGCCGCTTCCTGTACGGGCTCGGGCGCTTCCACCGGCTCAGGCTCGGGCTGTTCGACCTCCGCCGGGGCGGCGGGCGCTTCCTGGGGCTGCTCCACAGGCGTCTCGACGCCGGGCAGGGACACCCAGTTGATGCCGTCCGGGGCGTCCTCGAAGCGGAAGGCGCCGGCATAGGTGCTGGTCAGGTAGTTGAGGGGCTTCTTGCCGGAGCCCTGCTTGTCCACCCGGTAGTCGTTCAGCCGGTTCAGGCTCGGGAACAGCGTGCTGGTCTGCATCCTGCCACCGTGGGCCTCCAGCTGCTTCTGGATCAGCTGGCCAATCACGGCCACGCGCTCCTGATGGGTGGGCGCGGCGGCATGGGCGGCCTTCTTCTGGGCGTTGTTCTGCTGCTGCTTCTGGGGCTGCTCGGCTTGGGCGTTGCTCTGCTGCTTCTGGGGCTCGGCCTTGGCGGCCTGGGCGGGCTTCGCGTTCTGCAGCACCACGAAGCTGGAGCAGGCGGTGCGCCACAGGGCGTTGGCCTTTTCGGTGCCCATGCCGACGACCTCGATGCCAGCGTTGCGCAGGCGCACCGACAGCGATGAGAAGTCGCTGTCGCTGGAGGCGATGATCACGCAGTCCACGCCGCCGGCCACCAGCAGGTCCATCGCGCCGATGACCAGCGCGATGTCCGAGGAATTCTTGCCCTTGGCGGCCTTGATGGTCAGGTTGGGGTGAATGGCGTACTTCAGCACCGGCGCGACCCAGCTGGTCAGCGCCGAGGCCGCGCCGTAGATCTCCTTGTGGGCGACGGTGCCCAGCTGCTGCGCGTGGGCGAAGATCAGGTCGGCATGGCTCGGCAATACGTTTTCCGCGTCGATGAGTATGGCGATGTTCATAGGTATTCACTACTTTCCTGCGTTGATACGCACAACTTTATACTGTCAAAGGCCATTATATCAAAAAAAGTCGCGCCCTTCAACCGATTGCGGAAAAAAGGCGCGGCAAGGAGGAGCGAAGGAATGCTTTGCTGCAAAGGCATGTCATCCTGCGAAGGGGATCGTTTGATACACAAGGCCTGTCATCCTGAGCACAGCGAAGGATCTTTTACTTGATGAAGTCCCCGTAGATTTCCCGGTAGCGGGAGGGCGTGCAGTTCTTCGAATCGCGGAACACCCGGTTGAAGGTGGCCACGCTGCCGAAGCCGGCGCTCATGGCGATCTCCTGGATGGGCTGGCGCGAGTGGATCAGCAGCTCCTCGGCCATGCTGATGCGCTTCTGGCGCAGGTATTCCGAGAAGGACAGGCCCAGCTGCTGCTTGAACACCCGGGAGAAATAGCAGCGGGAGAAGCCGGTGAACTCGCTGACATCGCTGAGGGTGATGTCGCGCATGTAGTTCTGGTCGATATACAGCCGGGCGCTGTCCACGATCTCCGGGTCGATGCGCTGGCTCTTGGCGTCGTAGCGGCGCAGCTCGCGGGTCATGTTGAACTGGCCCAGCCGCGCGTACATCTGCAATAGGTAAGAGTAGCACAGCGAGTTCCACAGGAATTCGCGCCGCTCGTAGCAGCCCACCACCTGCATCAGCAGCTGGCGAATGGATTCCTGGGACTCCGACTGGCCCGTCAGGTAGATGGGCGTCTTCAGCATGCCCTCCACCAGCTGCATGTCCCGCATGCCGAAGATGTTGTCCGGCTCGAACAGCAGCAGGTACCGGGCGCTGCCCTCGTGCATGATCAGGCTGTGCACATAGTTGGGCGGCACGATCAGTACCTCGTTGGATTGCACGCGATACACGCTGTCGTCGGCCACGGTATAGATCACCTCGCCCTTTACGGGCACGATGATCTCCACCGCCGAATGGCAGTGGCTCTCATACTGGTAAGGGGTCTCCGAATACCAGACGCGCACCGAGGAATGCTCGATGTAGGTCACGTATTCTTGCTTGCCCTTCAGGATGCGGAACCCGTCGGGAAAGCGGCTGCGGGACATGGCCTCCGCGGGCATCACGTTGTTTTCCATGGTGAAACCTCCAAATAACGGCGGGGGGAAGGGGGATAGATCAGCCCTTCACGCTGCCCAGCACCATGCCGGTGACGAAGTACTTCTGCAGGAACGGATAGACCACCAGGATCGGTACGGTGGAAATCACCGTGATGGCGCAGCGGATGGTGACGGGTGTCGTCTTGGAGCTTGCGGTGTTCGCCAGCGCATCCACAGAGGACTGGGCGGCATTGGCGCTCTGGTTGGTGGTGGCCAGCTTCATCTTCAGCAGGTATTGCAGGCTGTGTAGGTTGGCCTTGCTGGCGTTGTACAGGTGGGTGTCGAACCAGCTGTTCCAGCTGCCCACGGCCACGAACAGGGCCACCGTCGCAAGAACCGGTTTGCACAGCGGGAAGATGATCTGCCAGTAGATGCGGATGTCGCCCGCGCCGTCGATGCGCGCGGATTCCACCAGCGCCTCGGGAAGGCCCGCGATGTAGGTGCGCAGCACGATCATGTTGAAGCAGCTGAACATCGTGGGGATGATGTACACCCAATAGCTCTTTTGCAGGTGCAGTGTCTTGGTGATCAGCAGGTAGTTGGGGATCAGGCCGGCGTTCACATACATGGTGAGCACCATGACCGTAGTGATGAACTTGCGCAACACGTATTCCTTACGGGTCAGCGTGTAGGCCAGCATGCCTGTCCAGAACAGGTTCAGCACGGTGGTGATCACCGTTTTGGAGGCTGAGATCCAGGCGGCCTGGTACACGGCGGGATCCTGAAGGATGGATACGTAGCTTTTGGTGCTGAACACCCGTGGCCACAGGCCGATGCCGCCCTTCAGGGCGTCGGTGCCGTCGTTTAAGGAAATGGCTACGGTGTTGATAACGGGGTACAGCGTGACGAACATCAGTATGACCAGTATGATGGTGTTGACGATCGGGAACACCACGTCATAGTGCTTGCGGGGCTTGTAATTCTGAGTTGCGTTACCAGTCATGATCGTTCCCTCCTTCCTTACACCAGCGTGTCTTCGCCCAGGCGCTTTGAGATGAAGTTCGCGCCGACGAGCAGTATGATGGCGACCACGCTCTTGAAGATGCCGGCGGCGGTGGCCACGCCGAAGTCCATCAAGCTGGTGCCGTATTCCAGCACGAAGATGTCGATTGTACGGGAGAAATCGGCGGTCAGACCGTTGCCCAACAGGTACTGGATCTCAAACCCGGCCTCCATTAGGTGGCCGATGTTCATGATCAACAGGATCACGAAGGTGCTCTTGATGCCCGGCAGCGTGACATGCAGTATTTTCTGGAAGCGGCCAGCGCCGTCGATAGAGGCGGCCTCGTACAGGGCCGGGTCGATGCTGGTCATGGCCGAGATGTAGATGATGGTGCCCCAGCCGACCTCCTTCCACACGTTGATCACGCCCACCAGGCCCCAGAAGTATTTGCCTTCGCCCAGCCAGAAAATGGGGTTTTTCATGATGCCAAGCTTCGTAAGCAGCTCGTTGACAGGACCGGTGGAGGCGAAGATGTTCTGGGCCATGGCCACGACGATGACCATGGAAAGGAAGTGGGGCAGGTAGGTGACCGTCTGCACCGTGCGCTTGAAGGTCTTTTGGCGCACCTCGTTCAGCAGCACCGCCAGCAGGATGGCGGAAAACGTGCCGAGCACCAGGTTGATCAGGCTCATGGCCAGCGTGTTGCGGATGGTCTGGTAGAAGTCCGGGCGGCTGAACAGCCATTTGAAGTTGTCCAGACCGTTAAAGGGTGTGATCCCCCTCGCGACCAGCTTGCGGTTGCCGTAATCCCTGAAGGCGTTGATCCAGCCCCACATGGGCACATAGTTGAACAGGAACACATACATCAGTATGGGCACCGACATCAGCGCCAGCTGCCACTGGCTGGCAAGGCGGGCGAAGAAGCCCTTTTTCCTGGGCATATAATACCGCGTGCTGCCCTTCGTCATATCGGTCATTGGTATCCCCCTTGGTTCTTTTTTTGTCGTCGGTTTTCCAAATTCCGACCTGGCGCTCAGCGACAGGGCAGAATTTGAAAAACCAAGGGGAGAGAAACTCTCTCCCCTTGAAGGAAGGCCGATTATTCGCCGTAGTAGGCGGCAACCAGCTTCAGCACTTCTTCATGCATGAAGTTGCTGTACACCTCGCAGGAAGGATTGATGGCTTCCACGAAGGCATCCCACTTGGCGTCGAACTCCTCGGGGCTGGCCATGATCACGGCCGGCAGCTGGGTATCCTGGATGTTCAGGAAGTCCTGATAATCCTTGTCGATGGGGGCCTTGTCGATCTGCCAGGCCTCGCCGTAGGGCGCCAGCTCGATGGGCGGATTCACGAAGTCAGCAAACTTGCTGTAGCCGTAGTGGCCCAGGAAGTCCTTGTCATAGTCGTTCATCAGACCGAACACGATCTCGTCCTGGTTGCCGGGCTCCCAGCAGTTGCCCTTCAGGTCGCCATCCAGGATCCAGCCCTGGCGCTTCGGGCTGCTCTCGAAGAACGCGCGGGCCTTGTTGTGGCGCTGCCACTCGACATCCTGGGTGTTCGCATACTGCTCGGCGGTCATCGTCAGGCGGCCATTTTCAATGCTATAGTCCTCGCCTTCGACGCCCCAGTTGAACAGCAGTTGCCAGTCGTCGTCCAGCATGCGCTCCCACATGGCGATGATGCGCTCGGGGCACTTGCAGCTGACGCTGATGCCGAAGCCGCGATCCAGGTTCGGCAGAGAGCCGTTCAGGTAATGCTCCTCGATCTTCCAGCCCTCGGGCATATCCTCGGCCGGCACGTCGTCCTCGTCGTAGATCAGGCCCAGGGCTACGTAGGTGTTCTCAAACTTGCCGTCGGTCAGCAGCGCGTTGGTGGCGTCGCCGAAGTCCCAGGCCTGGTCGAACATGCCCAGCACGATGCCGCTGGACAGCTGCGCGATGTACTGGTCAAAGCTCATGACGAAGGTGTCGGGGCTGATGATGCCCTTCTGGAATTCCTCGTTCAGCTTCTTGTAGTAGGGCTTGGCATAGGGCTGGTTGATGAAGGTCTCGGTGGGGAAGTCTTCCTTGTTGACATCGATCAGGACCTCGCCGTCGTTCGGGCGGCCCATCAGGTGCTGCACGGGGTTGATCATGCAGAAGCGGCGCCAATCCTCGGTCAGGATGTCAAAGCCCACATAGGGGGTGCCGTCGGCATTGGTCGGATTCTCGGCGAGGAAGCGCTCGATCAGGTCGAAGTACTCGTCCAGGGTATGGATCTCGGGATAGCCGCCCCAGGCCAGGACCTGCTTCTGAATGAAGAAGGCGGGGCCGCCAACGCTGTTGGCGATCTGGGGGCCGTCGGTCAGGCCGTAGTTGGGGATGATGTACATCACGTCTTCTCCGGTGATCTCATCCTTGGTGATGACGCGGTTCTTCTGAGGCTCGATGTGAGCCCACAGGTTGGGGGTATCCTCGGGATTGATGTAGTCCAGCAGGTTGATCAGCGCGCCGCCGTCGATGATCATTTCGGCGCTGTTGCCACCGTCGAACAGGTCGGGCAGATCCTCAAGATCCTGCAGCTTCAGGCCCAGGGTCTCGTTCAGGTCGCCGGCCAGAAACTCGAACTCGAACTTGATGCCGAATTCCTCTTCGATCTTCTTGTAGATCTTGTTGTCCTCATAGGGCTGGTCGCCAGGATCGCCGCGGAACACGGTCAGGGTGATGGGCTCCTGGGCCTCCGCCACGGCGAAGGGAACCAGCAGGGAACCCAGCAGGCACAGTGTCAGCAGTACGGACAGTAGTTTCCTCATTGGTTTAGCCTCCCTTAAATCATTTGAGCAACAGGTGCTCTTCGGTTATCATTATAACCGGTTTGTAACCGTAAAGCAATAATTGAGAGACTCAAAAACGATCATTGATTGCGAAAATAATGCTCAGAAATTGCTTTCCGAGCATTTTAATTTGATTCAAATTCTTTTCACGGAGATAATAAATGCCGACAAAACGGGGCTTTAATTTACAGAATTGCCTTAGTCCTGATCGGTTCCACCTCGGCCAGCACGCCGCCGCTTCTCAATTCTTGCAAAAAAGCGGTGGGCAGCATGCCGGTTTCGTGCACAAACGCGCGTCGGAAGGTGCGCATATTTTCATATCCGCAGCTGAAGCACACGGCGGTGAGCGTCATGTGGGGATCCCGCATCAGCGCCTTGGCCCGGTCGATGCGTATGGCGTTCACAAACCGGCGGAAGTTGATGTGGAACTGCTGGGAAAACAGGTGCGACAGGTGGGATTCGCTGACGCCCAGCCCGTGGGCGGCGCTGGCCAGGCTGATGCGCTCGAAGGCGTGGTCGTATACATATTTGACCACGCGATAGGCCAGGCCCCGCTCGCTGAACGCGCCGGCGGGCTCAAAGCGCATTTTGTGCAGAAGGCTTGAGAGCAACAGGTGCAGATAGGCCAGGCG
>CACYWI010000003.1:55964-59662 GCA_902778045.1 uncultured Eubacteriales bacterium | reverse complement strand
GCTCGGGCTCGTACACGGGTTCCTCAGCAGGTTCCTCCATGGGCTCGGGCTCATACTCAGGTTCCTCGACAGGTTCCCCGGCGGGCTCGGGCTCGTACACGGGTACTTCGACGGGCTCCTCTACAGGCTCGGGCTCATACTCGGGTTCCTCGACGGGCTCCTCTACGGGCTCGGGCTCGTACACGGGTTCCTCGACGGGCTCCTCTACGGGCTCGGGCTCGTACACGGGTTCCTCGGCGGGCTCCTCTACGGGCTCGGGCTCGTACTCGGGTTCCTCGACGGGCTCCTCTATGGGCTCGGGCTCGTACACGGGTTCCTCGACGGGCTCCTCCGTGGTCTCAGGCTCATAGGCCTGGTTCTCGATGGATTCCGGCGTGTCGACAGGCGCTTCGATCTCCTGGACCACGGGCTCCGGGGTGGGCGCGGGCATGTCCGCGGGTTCCTCAACCGGCGCGGGCTCGTCGGCAGGCGTCTCCGCCTCCACATAGGCCGCGAAGCGGGCGGCGCCGATCGCGCCGTCGACCTTCGTGCCGTTTGCGGGGATGGCGGTGACGTACAGCGTGTATACCGCGCCAGGCTCCATCGCGGTCGCGCTCAGGCCGGTGGCGGTATCCGTTGTGGTGGTGGCGCCGAGCACGTTGCCTTCGGAATCGGCGATCTCCAGGGCGTAGCTCTCCACGTCGCCGTCGGCCGTCCAATGGATGTTGATGGTGTCGCCGCCGATGTAGCTGATGTCGCCGGCCTCGGCCATGACGTTGTCAAAGCTGATCACGGGCGTGGAGACCTGGGCCACGGGCTCGGGCGTAGGCGCATCGGTGGGCTCCGGCGTCAGCTCGACGGGGATATCCGCGGTGGGAATCGGCTCGGGCGTCTCCTCCGGGGCGTCGACGGCGCTGTCGGGCTCCTCGGTGGGCTCGGGCGTGGGCTCCAGTGTGGGCTCCGGGGTCGGCACGGGCGTCGGCACGGGCGTGGGATCCGCCTCGGGCAGCTCTATCTCCGGCAGGCAGAACCGCAGGAACTTCACGCGGGCGTCGCCCAGGTCGCCGTTCACGGGGATCGCGTGCACGAACAGCGTGTAGATCTCGCCCGCGTTCATCGCGCCGGAGCGCACGCTGGCCTGGTCGTCGGTGAAGGTGGCGGAGATGACCTCGTCGTCGCCCTCGTCGAAGATCTGCACATAGTAGCTGTCCACGTCGCCCTCGGCGTGCCAGTGGAAGGTGATGATGCCGGGCTGCAGGTAATGCACGCCGCCCTCCGTGCGGGCCACGGTTTCGACAGACAGACGGGGCGTGCCCACGGTGCCGATCTCGGGCTCGTCGGGCAGCTCGACGCGCACGAAGCTGATCTCGCTGCGGGTGATGTGGTCGGCGTCGCCGTCCTCGGGATAGGCCGTGACGGTCAGCGTATACATCACGTCGGTATCCAGCGTGACGATGGATACGCCGGTGTGCTCCATCAGCGTGTCTTCATCCATATACACGATGCCGTTGGCGTCGGCGAAGCGCACGTTGTAGGATTCCACGTCGCCCTCGGCCTCCCAGGAGAAGGTCAGGTATCCGTTGGGCGCGCTGTCCTCGGAGACGAAGTAGATGCGGCTGTCCAGGTGGTCGTAGCTGTCCAGCGTGATCTCCGGCACGCCGATGATCGTCGGCGGCACGTACTCCGGCGCGTCCTTCGCGAACAGCAGCTGCTGGGTGCGCACGGTGGCCTCGCCGGTGGCCTTCAGGCCCACCTTTTTCTGGAACAGGGCCACGGCGTCCTTGGTGGATTTGCCGAAGTAGCCGGTGATGTTGCCGTCAAAGTAGTTCAGCTCCTTCAGGCGGCGCTGCAGCTTCTCCACGCGGTCGTTGTCGTCGCCGCGGCGCAGCAGGATGTAGCCCGGGGCCTCCGGCGCGTCCTTGGCGAACAGCGCCTTCTGGACTGCCTGGGTGGCCTCGCCGGTCTCCCGCAGGCCGGCGGTGCGCTGGAACACGCGCACGGCGGAGGTGGTCTGCGCGGTATAGGCGCTGCCGGGGCTGTCCTCCAGGTAGTACAGCGCCTTCAGCCGGTTGTTCAGGTCGCGCACGCGATAGCCGGTATCGCCGGGATACAGGTCGATGTAGCTGGAGCAGCGGCTGGCCGCGGGGGAGTACAGCTGGCGCAGCGTTTCGCGGGTGGCGCTGTCGTTGACGGCCAGGCCGTTTTCAGACTGGAAAAGCTGCACGGCCTTCTGGGTGCGGGGGCCGAAGATGCCGTCCGCCGCGTCGGCCAGGTAGCCCAGCTCGCGCAGGCGCTCCTGCATGGCCTGCACGCGCATGCTCCGCGCGCCGCGGGCCAGGGGCAGGTAGGGGTCGTAGGGGCTCAGCCGGCCGGAGAGTATGATCCGCTGCAGCTCGGCGTCCGCGACGCCGGTGACCGGGCGGTCCAGGTCGGTCTGCAGCAGCCGGACGGCGTACTGGGTGCGGGGGCCGAATATGCCGTCCACATAATAATCGTAGTAGCCCAGCTCGTTCAGGGGCTGCTGGATGGCGCGCACGGCGTCGCCGCGGCTGCCGCGGGCCAGCGGTGTGTACTGCTCCGCGGGCTTCAGCAGGTCCCATGCGGTCTGCTCGCCCTTCAGGTAATGGGTCTCGAGCAGCCGCAGTATGGGCTTGGGCGTCTCGGGCTCGGTGTCGAACTCGATGAACGAGAAGTCGGGCTTCTCCTGGATCTTGTCAAGCGTGGCGTAGACGTTCAGCTGGCCGTTCATCGCCTCGATGCGCAGGCCGCCGACGTTGTAGCCCTCCGGCAGGTCGTAGCCGGTAAAGTCCTCATAGCGCTTGAATACGGACATCGTGCCCGCCCGGGTATCCACGGTGCACACGCTGTCATCCGACGTCAGCATGAACAGCGTGTGCTCGCTGGCGGTCAGCTGGCCCTCCACGCGCACGCCGGGGGTCAGCACGATCCGCCGGGTCTGCGCCGTGGGATCGTAGGCCTTCAGGCGCAGGGCGACGCCGGTGTTGGTCAGGTAGTATACCGTGCCCTCCATCCGGGCGAAGGCGGTCACGTCCGAATCGATCAGCTCGGAGGTGAAGTTGAAATCGTTCTTCAGGTACAGCTCGCCGGCGTCGGTCAGGTATACCTCGTAGCTGTCGGCCAGCTCGCTTTCGGCGGGCACGGAGCCGGTATAGATCACGAACCGGTCCGTCTCCGGCACATACAGCATGGCGCCGGCCTGGTCCACCAGCTGGACCACCAGGCCCTCGCCGGACAGGTACAGCCGCTCGATGGCTTCGCCCGCGGCGTAGACCTCGACTGCCTTCATGTCCGCCAGGTCCAGTCGAATCAGCCTTTGCCTGTCGGAACGGGTCACATAATACACGGTATCCTCGTCCGCCAGGCAGGCGTCGTACACGTCCTGGGCCGCGAGGTTCTCCTGGAAGCTTTCCAGGTCGATCATGTAAAGGTCCTGGGTGGCGAGCGCCTCGTTCGCGGCGGTGAACAGCACGCGATAGGCGTCGATGGCCACGATGTCGTTCACGAGCCTCATATTGATGGGCTCCGCCCTGCCGGGCAGGTACAGGCGCCCGTCGCCGTCGGTATAGGCGGCGAACTGCCCGCCGCGGACCACCGGCCCGTTCTCCGCCAAAGCGAAGCTCGCGGCCAGCAGGCACAGTATCACCAGCAGGATCATTGCGCCGGTTTTCTTCATAGCCTTTCCCTCCTGTGCAATCGTT
>CACYWI010000003.1:0-55916 GCA_902778045.1 uncultured Eubacteriales bacterium | reverse complement strand
GCCGCCATAGTATGGATGATGGGCGGAGCGAAGCAAAGGGGAGGGCTGCGGGTGAACGGTATCGTGGAAAGGCTGTCGGCGCGGCTGCCCCGGGAAGCCGCGCGGCTGCTCTTGGAACGCGGTGACAGCCTGACCCAGATCCACCTGCGCGCGGACAGGCCCCCGCAGCTGATCGGCGAGGGATTCGCGATCGCCGAAGGTCCGCCCCTGTCGGCCGGCTGCCTGCGCGAGCTGCTTTCCGCGCTGATGGAGCACAGCGTATACGCCCGGCAGGAGGAGCTGGACAGGGGCTTTTTCACACTGGAGGACGGCAGCCGCGTGGGCGTGTGCGGGCGCATGGTCACCGATGGGGCGCGCATCCGCATGGGGGAGATCGGCTCCGCCTGCATCCGGGTGGCCAGGCAGCTGCCCGGATGCGCGGACGGCCTGGTGAAGCGGCTGCTTGCGGAGGAAGGGCTGCCTTCAACGCTGCTGGTGTCACCGCCGGGAAGGGGAAAGACCACGCTGCTTCGGGACCTGGCGCGCAGCCTTTCCACGCTGGGGCGGTGCGTGGGGATCGCCGACGAGCGCCACGAGCTGGCGGCCTGCCGAAGGGGCGTGCCTACGCTGGATGTCGGCCCCTGCGCCGACGTGATGGACGGCTGTCCCCGGGCGGAGGCCATCGGTTGGATGCTTCGCGCCATGTCGCCGGAGGTGATCGTCGTCGACGAGATCGGCGGCCCAGCCGATGCGGCGGCGCTGGAGGACGCGGCCCGCTGCGGCGTGGCGGTGATGGCCACGGCCCACGGCGGCAGCTTTGCGCAGCTGCGCGCGCGGACCAGCCTGCGGGAGCTGCTGGATTCTGGAACGATGGCCTTCGTGGCGCTGCTCGGGCCAAGGCCCGGTCAGCTGCGGGAGCTATGGAGGCGCGAGGGCGGAGAGGGGGCGGCGGCATGGAGACGCGCTTAGCGCTGGCGGCGTGCGTGGTGCTGGGCTGCGCGCTGTGCGGGCGGGCGACCGCCGAGGCCGCACGGCGCAGGGGCTGCACGCTGCGCGCCCTGACGGACGGCCTGAAGGTGCTGCGCATCCACATGACGGGCATGCTGGAGCCCGTCCAGAGCGCGCTGGTCGCGGCCAACTGCCCGCTGTATTCGATGGTGGCCGAGGGGATGGCCGGCGGCAGGAGCGCCGGGGAAGCGTGGCGTTCCGTCCGCGCCGCGGCGCTCAGGCGCGGCGGGCCCGGGGACGCGCTGTCCGAAGCCGACGCCCGGGTGCTGGACGGGCTGTTTGACCGCCTGGGCGAAAGCGGCAGGGCCGAGCAGGGCACGCTGATCGGCGCGACGCTGGAATCGATGGAGGCGCTGAGGGACCAGGCGGAAAAGAAGGCGGCGGAGGCCGGGCGGCTGCACATGTCGCTGGGGCTTCTGGTGGGATTGATGCTGGCGCTGATCTTCGTGTGAGGGATTGCCAATGGACGTTGATTTCGTATTCCGTATCGCCGGTATCGGCGTGGTCGTCACGGTCATTTCCCAGCTGCTGTCCCGGGCGGGCCGGGACGACATGGCCATGCTGGCCACGCTGTCCGGGCTGGTGATCGTATTGATGATGGTGGTGAACATGATCTCCGATTTCTTCACCAGCATGCGCGCGCTGTTCGCGCTGTAGCCCCGTGGATATGATCCCAAAGGTCACGGCCCTGTGCGTCGCCGTGGCGATGGTCTGCGCCATGCTGCGCCCGCAGCGCCCCGAGCTCGCGACGGCGGTATCGCTGGCGGGCGGGCTTGCCGCGCTGGCCCTGCTTTCCACCCAGGCCGGCGCGCTGGCGCGCTGGGCGGAATCCCTTTCGGGCCTCATGCGGGGCGGCGAGGACGTGAGCGTCGTGGTACTGAAGGGGGCTGGCATCACGCTGCTCTCGGAGCTGGGGGCGCAGCTGTGCGCCGACGCCGGGGAGAGCGCCATGGCGGGCAGGATCGCGCTGGCCTCGAGGATCGCCATGCTGGGCCTCTGCGCGCCGCTGCTGACCGACCTCGCGTCCCTGATCCGGGAGGCGCTGTGGTAAGGCGGCTGGCGCTGCTGTGGGCGCTGCTGCTCCTGGCCCTGCCCGCGGCCCGAGCCGAAGCCGCTTCGGGGGAATGGCTGGCCCGCGCCGGCATGGGGCGACTGGAGAGCGCCGCGGAGGCCCTGGGCGCGAAAAGCCCGGCGGATATCGCCCGAAGGGTGTTCGCCGGGGAGCCGGCCCTCGATATCGAAGGCGCGGTCGGCGCGCTTCGCGGTCTGCTCGGCTCCGTGAAAACGCGGCTGCTGTTCGCGCTGCGTTCCGTGGCCGTGCCGGTGCTGGCCGTTCTGCTGCTGCGCCTGCTGCTGGGCAGGCGGGATGGCCCCTTGGCGCTGTTGTGCCGGCTGAGCTGCGCCCTGTCACTGGCCACGGTCTGCGCCGACGCGCTGCAAAGTGCGCGGGAGACCATGGCGGCGCTGTCGAAGGCGGCGGACGCCCTGTCGCCGGTGCTGGCGACGGCGCTGACCCTGACCGGCGAGGGCGGCGTCGCCGCGGCGCTGACGCCGGCCTCCGCGCTGTGCGTGGACATCATCGAAAACGTGCTCAAGGACGCGGGGGTGCCGCTGTGCGCCGTGGCGGCGACGGTCAACATCGCCGGCGGCCTCTCGGAGCGCCTGCGTCTGGACCGGCTGTTCGCGCTGCTCAAAAGGTGGACGACGCTTTGCGCCGGGCTGCTGTGCGCGGGCTTTGGGGCGCTCGTGTCGGCGGAGGGCCGCTTGGCCGCCCTGCAGGACGGCGCGTCCACCCGTGCCGTCCGCGCGGCGCTGCGAAGCGCCATACCGTTTATCGGGCGCAGCCTGTCGGATTCCGCCGGGGCGCTGGTGCAGAGCGCGTCCCTGGCAAAGGGTGCGGTCGGCGCCGCGGGGGTGGCGCTTGCGGCATCCGTGTGCGCCGGAGCGTTGGCGCGGCTGCTGGCGCAGGCGGTGTCGCTGAAGCTGGCCGCCGCCGCCATCGAGCCCGTCGCGGACGATGGCATTGCCCGGATCACCGCCGGCTTCGGCGACGTGGCTGGCATGCTGATGGCGCTGTGCGCGGCGGCGCTGATGCTGGATGTGATGCTGTGCGGTACGTGCCTGGGGCTGTTTTCAGGGGCATGACGGGATTTGAAGGATGGTGATGGTATGCTGCCCGAAGCGTGGAAGCTGCCTGCCGGCGGCCTGTTTGAGCTGTGCGTGGCGGCCGCGGCCATGGACGCGCTGACGCGGGACGGCAGGTCGGCGCTGTCCTTCCGCGCGCTGTGCGCGCTGTGCTGCGCCCTTTGTGCCGCGCGCCTGGTCGTCGGGCTGTTCGCGTAGCGGGTGCGGGGCATGGCAGAGCGTTTCAGCGCCATCGCAGACAGGCTGCGCGGCGCGCGCCGCATCGAGATCGTCG
Organism: uncultured Eubacteriales bacterium; assembly: GCA_902778045.1. Taxonomy (GTDB): domain Bacteria; phylum Bacillota; class Clostridia; order Christensenellales; family Aristaeellaceae; genus UBA2862. The sequence continues at coordinate 52,510 of CACYWI010000003.1, read as the reverse complement.
CCGCCCTGGCGCTGGCGGCGCTGCTGGCGCTGATGCTGCTCGGCGGCCGGGACGGCGCGAAGGACGCGCAGAAGACGACGCTGGAGCGCAGGCTGGAGCGCATCCTTTCGGGCATCGGGGGTACGGGCCACGTCAGCGCCATGGTCACCGAGGACGGGGACGGCGGCGTGAGCGGCGTGCTGATCGTCGCGGACGGGCTCGAGGACGTGGCGACCTACCTGCGCGTGCAGCGGGCGGTGCTGGCCCTTCTGGAGACGGAGCCGGATCGCGTCGAGATCATCGGAAAGCGGGATTGCCCGGGAGGTGCGCCATGAACAATATGATAAAACGTTGCCTGTGGGCCGCACTGGCCCTGGCCGCGCTGGCGGCAGATTCCGCCCTCACCTACAGGCTGGCGACGGCGCGGTCCGTCCGGACGGCGAGCGCGACGGCATCCGTACGGGAGCCGGCGGACGCGCTGCAAAGCTTTCGGCTGGAGCGCGAGCAGCTGCGCGCGCGTGAGGAGGCCCAGCTGAATGAGATCATCTATTCCGATGGAAGCGGAGAACTCGCCGGCCAGGCCAGACAGCGACTGATGGACATGCTGGATCGCGCGGAAGCGGAAAACATGCTGGAGGGGGTGCTGCGCGCGCGGGGCTTCGACGATGCGGTGGTCACCGTCGGCGAACGGTCCGCCAACGTGCTGCTGCGCCGCGAAGCGCCGCTGAACCAGCGGGAAACGGCGGTAATCCTGGAGCTTGTGATGCGTGAAACCGGGCTTACGGGGGGCAGCGTGAAAATCATTCCCGTAAAATGAAGAAAGTATTTGCGCAATCGCATGTTTTCTGCTATAATAGATTCTGTATAAGGAGGTATGCAACATGAGCGAAAATTATCCTTCCGATGTCAAGCTGAACGAGAACCCCAACGGCACGGTTTCCTTTGCCACTGAAGTCGTTGCTACCATCGCAGGGCTCGCGGCCACAGAGGTGGACGGCGTCGCCAGCATGATCTCTCCCGCCTCCGGTCTGGCCGATATGTTTTCAAGGAAGAGCAACCGCAACCTGACCAAGGGCGTACGCATAGACCTGGAGGACAACAGGGTATCCGTGGATATCACCATCACGGTGGATTATGGCTCCCCGGTGCCGGACGTGGCCCGCAACATCCAGGAGAACGTCAAGAAGGCCATCGAAACCATGAGCGGCCTGGACGTGAAGAACGTGGACGTGCATGTGACCGGCATCAGCTTCGAGCGCGAGCAGCGCGCCAACGCCGAGCTGGACGAGCAGCACAGGAAGATGCTGGAGAAGACCGCCGAGGCCGAGGTTGACAATACCGCGGCCGCCGCGCCCGTCGAAGAGGCCGAGCCGGCGTATGAAGCGCCCGAAGACGAGAAAGAGGAAGACGACGAGGAGGAAGCGGACGACTTCGACATCGACGGTGACGAGGAAGAGGAGCAGGAAGAGGAGCAGGAAGAGGAAGACTTCGACGGGGAAGCGGAAGCGCCTGTCGGGGAGGACGCCGAAGAAGAGGCGGACAGGGAATACGGCTTTGCGGACGAGGAATATGACGACGCCGTAGAGGAAGAGGACGCCGAGGACGAAGAGGACGAGGAAAAGGAAGAAGCCTGAGCCCGCGGCGGGGCCGTACCTATGATTCCGCGAAGGAAATGAGGATGAATATGAAACTGAGTGTTGGCAAGAGGATACTGATGTTCTTTCACTGGCTGATGTCGCTGCTGATCTGCGTGGCGTTTGCCCTGTACCTGATCGTGCCGTCCTTCGTCATGCAATACTATGGCAAGCTGGAAGCGGTGCTCGAGCTGAAGTACATCCACATCATCGGCATCGCGCTGCTGGTGATCTACGCGGCGCTGGCCATCGTGCAGATCTACCTGATCTTCAAGCGCAGGCGCAGGGCGGACCGCGGCTTCATCACCGTGGATTCCAGCGATACCGGCAAGGTGCGCATCGCCATCTCCGCCATCGAGCAGATGGTGCGCCAGTCGGTGAACAACATCGACGGCATCACCGAGATGAAGATCAACATCGACAACCAGGACGACGCGATCATGATCGGCGTGAACGCCAGCATCGTGAACGGCAGCCATGTGCCCACGATCACCATGAACATGCAGCAGGCCATCCGCCAGTTCGTGGAGATGAACTGCGGCGTGGCGGTGCGCTCGGTGTCCATCAGCATCCATTCGGTGACCAACGCCGCCGAAGCGCCCCGGCGCAAGCGCCTGGGCCGCGGCAAGGCGGATCCCGTCGCCCCGGTGGCGCCCGTCGCCCCGGCGGCTTCTGAAGTCCCCGTAATGGACGAGAAGCCCTCCTGGCTGTCCCAGGAGCACGATGCCGCCCCGGCCAGCAAGCCGGTCATCACCCCCTTCGAGCCCGCGCCCGTGGTGCCGGAGCCGGAGCCTGTCCCCGAAACGCCGGCCTTCGACTTCGACAAGCCCTATGAATCGGAGTTCGCCAAGGACCTGGCGGCGATGAAGGCGGCGGAGGCCGAACGGGAAAGCGGCAATGATGAGGAAGGCTCCGCGGCCTTCGGCGACGACGAGCAGTAATCCCTGAAAAAATAAATCGAGTGCTGTTGCGGCGGCGCGCGTGCGCGCCACCGCAACTGTTGTGATTAAAAGACCATACGGGAAAGCAGGTAGTGTATATGGATAGAACCGTGGCGCGCGCGCACGCGATGAAGCTGATCTACGAGTGGGAAATGGGCGGCGACGGCGGCGAGGAGACGCGGCTGAACCTGTTGGAGGTCGCGCCGGACGAGCGCGAGGCGGATTACATGAACCGCATGTTCGATGGCGTCACCCGGAACGTGCAGTCCATCGATGAGAGCCTCGCCGGGTACCTCAGGGGCTGGACCATCGATCGCCTGACCCGCGTGGATCTGGCGATACTGCGCCTGGCGACCTATGAGCTGATGCTGGCCGAGGAGCCCCGCAGCGCCGTGATCAACGAGGCGGTGGAGCTGGCGAACCAGTATTCCACCGACAAGGCCGGCGGCTTCGTCAACGGCGTGCTGGGCAACCTGGCCCGCGGCATGGACGAAAAGGCGGAGGAGCGCGCTGCGGAATGATCGGCATGGATCGTGAGGCGACGGCGCTCAGCGTATCCGAGCTGAACGAGTACGCCCGCAGGCTGGTGGCCGGGGACCCGCTTCTGCGAAGCCTGGAGGTCACCGGCGAGATCTCCGGCTACAAGCACCACTACAGCGGCCACCGCTACTTCTCGCTGAAGGACGAGGGCGCGCGGGTGCAGTGCGTGATGTTCCGGCAACAGGCCATGGGGCTGGATTTTGTGCCGGAGGACGGCATGCGGGTCACGGTGCGGGCCTCTGCCTCCATTTTTCCCAGGGACGGCAGCTTTCAGCTGTATGTATCCTCGATGCGCAAGGCCGGCCAGGGCGAGCTGTACATCCGCTTTGAAAGGCTGAAGCAGAAGCTGATGGCGGAGGGCCTGTTCGATCCCGCCCGCAAGCGGGAGATCCCCGCCTTTCCCAGGGTGATCGGCGTGGCCACGTCCCAGACCGGCGCGGCCATCCGCGACATCATCCATGTGGCCCGGCGGCGCAACCCGAACGTCGGCATCATCGTGTCTCCCTGCGCGGTGCAGGGCGAGGGGGCTGCCGCGGACATCGTGCGCGCCATCGAACGCCTGAACCGCCAGGGCGAGTGCGACGTCATACTGGTGGGCCGTGGCGGCGGCTCCATAGAGGACCTGTGGGCCTTCAACGAGGAGGTCGTGGCCCGGGCCATCGCCGCGTCGAGGATCCCTGTGATCAGCTGCGTGGGCCATGAGATCGACTTCACCATATCGGATTTCGTGGCCGATCTGCGGGCGCCGACGCCCTCCGCCGCGGCGGAGCTGGCCGTGCCCCAGCTGCAGGCCATGCGCGAGGAGATATCCTCCATGCTGCGGCGCTTTTCCGCCGCGATGCACAGCGCCCAGCAGCAGCGCCGCCTGCGGCTGCAGCGCGCCGTTGCCACGCCTGCGCTCACCGCGCCCAGGCAATCGCTGCTGGAGCCCAGATCGGCCGCGCTGAACGCCCTCGCAGAGCGCGCCACGAAGGCCCTGCCCGCCCGAATTGAACGGGAACGGCACCGGCTGGCGGCCATGGAGGCCTCTCTGCGGGCGCTGAACCCGGCGGCGGTGCTGGACCGGGGCTACGCCGTGCTGATGCAGGAGGGCCGCATGACCGGCAGCGTGCATGCCGTCGACGCGGACAAGCCCATACGGGTGCGCCTCGCGGACGGCGAGCTGGGCGCGAGGGTCACCGATATCAAGCCAAAGGAAGTACAACAATGAAAAAGAAGATCACCTTCGAGGAGGGCATGCGCGAGCTGGAGGCGCTGACCCAGTCGCTGGAATCCGGCCAGATGTCCCTCGAGGATTCGTTCAAGGCCTATGAGCGCGCCATGCAGCTGAAGGACGGCCTGAACGCGCTGCTGGACGAGGGCGACAAGCGCATCCGACTGCTTACGGAATCCGGTGAGGGCACCCTGCCCGGCGGGGAGGAAGCATGAATACGCTGAACGAATACGCCCGCATGGTGAACGCGCGGCTGGAGGAGATCCCCGCCGTGATCGACGAGGGCCGCTGCGAGATCGGGCAGATGCCCTGGCTGCTGAGCCAGTCCATGCGCTACAGCCTCTCCGCCGGAGGAAAGCGGCTGCGCCCCTGCATGCTGCTGGCGGCGGTGGCGCTGCTGGGCGGAAATGTGAACGATGCGCTGGACTTCGCATGCGCCGTGGAGATGATCCACACCTATTCGCTGATCCACGACGACCTTCCGGGCATGGACGATGACACCCTGCGCCGGGGCCGGCCCACCAACCATGTGGTGTTCGGCCAGGGCCAGGCCATACTGGCCGGCGACGGCCTGCTGAACGTCGCCTTTGAAACGATGCTGAACGCGGCTTGCGCCCGCCCGGAGGGGGCGGCGCGATACCTCTCGGCCATCCGGGAGATCGCCACCGGCGCGGGCGTCACGGGCATGATCGGCGGTCAGGTGATGGACCTGCGCTGCGAGCGCAACAACGAGGGCGGCGAAGCAGACCTTGAGTACATCCAGTACGGCAAGACCGCGTGCATGTTTATCTATCCGCTGCGCGCCGCCGCGCGACTGTGCGGCGCGGCCGAAGCGGATGTACAGGCGCTGACCGCCTACGGTCGCGCCTTCGGCCTGCTGTTCCAGGCCACCGACGACCTTCTGGATGTCACCGGCACCCAGGCCGACATGGGGAAGACCCTGGGCAAGGACGCGGCCAACGGCAAGCTGACCTGCGTATCCGTATTCGGGGTGGAGGGCACGCGCCGGCGCGTCGGGGCGCTGCACGCCGAGGCGCTGCGCGCCATCGAACGCTACGGCGAGCGCGGCGATTTCTTCAGGCAGCTCGTCGACGCCATGGTGGATCGCACCAAATAAGCAATACCTGGAGAATCTTTGAATGTTACTCGAGCAAATACATGAACCTGCGGACCTTCGAAGGCTGAGCGTCAAGCAGCTGAAGGCGCTGGCCGACGAGCTGCGCACGGAGATCGTGAACGTGGTCTCCGAGCGCGGCGGGCACCTGGCTTCGAACCTCGGCGCCGTGGAGCTGACCATCGCCATACACTACGTCTTCGATACCCCCTCCGACAAGCTGATCATGGATGTGGGGCACCAGTCCTATGTCCACAAGCTGCTCACGGGGCGGTACGACCGGTTCCGCACCCTGCGCCAGAAGGGCGGGCTCAGCGGCTTTCCGCAGATGGATGAAAGCGAATACGACGCCTTTACGGCGGGACACGCCTCCACGGCGATCTCCGCCGCCCTTGGCATGGCCCGGACCCGGGATATCATGCACGGCGATTACGATGTGGTCGCCCTGGTGGGCGACGGCGCGCTGACCGGCGGCATGTGCTTCGAGGCGCTGAACGACGCCGGCCAGAGCAACACCCGCATGATCGTTGTGCTGAACGACAACGACATGTCCATCGCCCCCAACGTGGGCGCGGTCAGCCGCTATCTGACCCGCATGCGCCTCAGCAAGGGCTATATCGCCATGAAGCGCGGCGTGCGCAGCCGGCTGGAACGCCTGCCGAAGATCGGCCCGCCGCTGTACCGCTTCCTCGAGAAGCTGCGGAACCTGGTGCGCTCGCTGTTCGTGGACGACAAGTTCTTCGAGGCGCTGGGCTTCAAATACATGGGCCCGGTGGACGGCCACGACCTGAAGCAGCTGATCCGCGTGCTGAAGCGGGCCAGGAATTACGACGAGCCGCAGCTGATCCACGTGGTCACCCAGAAGGGCAGGGGCTACCGGCCCGCCGAGGACCATCCCACGCGCTTTCACGGCATCGCGCCGTTCTACATCGAATCCGGCGCGAAGAAGAGCGATTCGGACACCGCCTCCGGCACCATCGTCGCCCGCCAGCTGATCGACATGGCCGACAGCGATATCCGCATCTGCGCCATCACCGCCGCCATGCCCTCCGGCACCGGCATGGACGCCTTCCAGAAGGCCCATCCGGACCGGTTCTTCGACGTGGGCATCGCCGAGGAGCACGCCGTGACCATGGCCGCGGGCATGGCCAGCCAGGGCATGAAGCCCTATGTGGCCATCTACTCCACCTTCCTGCAGCGCGCCTACGACCAGATCATGATGGATGTCTGCCGCAACAGCCTGCCCGTCACCTTCCTGATCGACCGGGCCGGGCTGGTGGGCGAGGACGGCGCGACCCACCAGGGTGTGTTCGACCTCAGCTATCTGCGCAGCATCCCCGGCCTGGTGGTGGCCGCGCCACGGGACGTGCGGGATCTCAGGCAGCTGGTGTCCCTCAGCCGCGAGCTGAACGGCCCGATGGCCATTCGCTATCCCCGCGCCTGCGAGGACCTGGGCCCGGCCATACAGAGCCAGCGCGCCTTTGAGATCGGCAGCTGGGAGCTGCTCAGCGCCGGCAGCGACGTGATGATATTCGCCGTGGGCCAGATGGTGCAGACCGCCATGCAGGCCGCCATCGAGCTGATGGGCAAGGGCATCTCCGCCGGCGTGGTGGACGCCCGGTTCGTCGCGCCGATGGATCACGAGCTGCTGGCCCGGCAGGCCCGCGCCGTGCGGCTGGTGGTCACCGCCGAGCAGAACGTGCTCGCCGGCGGCTTCGGCGAGGGCGTGCTGGACGCGCTTTCCCGGCAGGACATCGGAACGCCCGTCTTAACGCTGGGCGTTCCGGATCGCTTCATAGAGCACGCCACGATCGCCCAGCAGCTGGAGGTGTGCGGCCTGACGCCCATGGCCATGGCCCGCAGTATCCAGGACCGCCTGAAGGCGATGGGGGAGGGCCGGCCATGAAGAAGCGACGGGCGGACGAGGCGCTGCTCAACGACCTTGGCCTTGAATCGATAGAGCTGGCCCGGGCGTTGATCATGGAAGGGCGCGTCATGGCTGGTGACCGAAAGATACTGCGCGCCAGCGAGCCCGTGAAGGAGGGCGAGGCCCTTCGGGTGAAGGGCCAGCTGGACGCCTACGTCAGCCGCGGCGCGCACAAGCTGAAAAAGGCCCTGGAGGTCTTCGACATCGACCTGGCGGACGCCGTGTGCGTGGATGTCGGCGCCTCCACCGGCGGCTTTACCGATGTGATGCTGCGTGCGGGGGCAAGGCAGGTCTATTCGGTGGATGTGGGCTACAACCTGCTGGATTACCGGCTGCGCAGCGATCCCCGGGTGACGTGCATGGAGCGCACCAACGCCCGCTTCCTCGTGCCCCAGGCCTTCGAGCCCAGGCCGACCTTCGGCGCGACGGACGTCTCGTTCATATCGCTGAAGGCGGTTCTCCCCGCCGCGCTGGGCGTTCTGGAGGGGGAGGCGGCGCGGTTCGTGGCCCTGGTAAAGCCCCAGTTCGAGGCCCCGAAGGAGGATGTGGGCCCCAAGGGCGTGGTGCGGGACAGGCGCGTGCACGAGCGGGTGCTGAAGGAGATCACCGATTTCATCCCAACCCTCGGCTGGAGGGTGAACGGGCTGGATTATTCGCCGATCCGCGGCCCCGAAGGTAACATAGAATTCTTGATGGACCTCGTGCGCTGCGACAACCTGACGAAAATAGAGCCCGGATATTCAATAGATATTACAATTAGCCGCGCGTATGACAATTTTTTTAAATCCTCGGCAGAGGGCTTGTAACTCAAGCCCTCTTTGGTATATTGTATAAGTGAGGAGTGGTTGCGGTGTCCGTTCGCTGCGTGGGAATACGTTGGAATTCCTCCAAGCCTTCGGGTCTGGATGTCGCCGAAAGGCTGATTGGCCAACTGCGGCGAAGGAATGTGGATGTATGCCTGGACGATGATTTGAGGTCCGCGCTGGGCTGCATGGACTGCCTTGTGGATCAGTTTCACCGCAGCCAGCTGCTGATCGTCCTCGGGGGCGATGGCACGATCCTTTCCGGCCTTGACCGCGCAATTCCAAACGACATTCCGATCCTTGGCGTCAACCTGGGCCGCCTGGGTTTTTTGACCGAGCTGGAGACGGATGAATTGGATGAACGGGTGATCGACAGACTGCTGGCCGGGGATTATGACATCGACACGCGCACGACCATGATGATCGAAGGGCTGGACAAGCTGGAATACTTTGCCCTGAATGAAATCATCGTCACGCGAGCCACGCCCTCGGTCAGGATCCTCTCAGTCGAATACGAAGCAAACGGCACACTGGTAGACTGTATATCCGGCGATGGGCTGATCGTCGCGACGGCGACCGGCTCTACCGCCTATTCCCTGTCGGCCGGCGGGCCGGTGATACTGCCCGGCCTCGATTGCTTTGTGCTTACGCCGATCTGCCCGCACACGCTGAACGCGCGCCCGGTGGTGGTATCTGCCGAGGAGCGCATCACTGTGCGCATACGCGACGGGCGCGACGGCGTGCAGGCCGTGCTGGACGGCCGCAGGATCGTGCCGATGGAGGGTGAAAGATCCGAGATCACCATCCGCAAATCGGACAGGCCGGCGCGCTTTGTCAGGCTTCGCGAGAAGAACTACTATGGACTGTTGCGCAGCAAGCTGTCCGAATGGACCCATTGAACCAAAGATGCTATGAATCCCCACAATCTTGCGACTGGGAGGCTTCACCGGAATGAAGAGCGCGCGCCATAATCTTATATTGGAAATCATAGAGAACAAGGATATCGAAACCCAGGAGGAACTGGCTGAGGAGCTGCTGAACAGGGGCGTCAAGGTGACACAGGCGACCGTATCGCGGGACATCAAGGAGCTGAGGCTTTTGAAGGTGCTCTCCGAGCATGGCGGCTACAAGTATGCCACGGTGGAACGTGCCGAAAAGGGCATGAACGATCGCTTTGCGCGCATACTGGCGGATTCCATCGTCAATGTGGAGCCCGTGAACAATCTGATTGTGGTCAATACGCTGACGGCCAGCGCAAACGCCGCGGGCGAGGCCATCGATTCCATGAAGTGGAGCGAGGTCATGGGCACCATCGCCGGCGACAATACGCTGCTGATCATCACGCGCTCTCCCGAGGCCGCCGAGGCCCTGATGGTCAAATTCAACAGCCTGCTGGGCGATTGAAGCGGGGCAGACTATGCTTTTGGAGCTGACAATTAAAAACATCGCGCTGATTGAATCGCTGCGCATCGAATTTGCGCGGGGATTCAATGTGCTTACCGGCGAAACCGGCGCGGGCAAATCCATCGTGGTGGACAGCATCAACCTGACCCTGGGTGGCCGCGCCGACCGGGACATGATCCGCACCGGCGCGGAGCGGGGCATGGTGCAGGCGCTCTTCGATGTCTCCGGAAACGAAAAGGCGCTGGCGCTTTTACAGGCGCTGGATATTGAGGCCGACGAAGGCGTCATCGCCATCCGGCGGGAGCTGAGCCGCGGCGGGCGGAACATCTGCCGCGTTTCGGACGTAGTGGTGCCCCTGGCCACGCTGAAGCAGCTGACGGGCACGCTGATGGACGTTCACGGCCAGCACGAGCACCAGGCGCTGATGAATCCCGCGCGGCACCTGGGCTTCCTGGACGACTTCGGCGGCGCGAAGCACGCCGCGGCCAGGGAAGAGGTGGCCCGGCTGCACGCCGCGCGCAGCCGTGTCGCCGCTGAATTGAAGCGTCTGATGAACGACGCCGCTGAAAAGGATCGGCTTTCCGACATACTCACCTTCCAGGTCCAGGAGATCAGCGCCGCGAAGCTGAAGCCCGGCGAGGAGCAGAAGATCGAGAAGAAGCTTTCCATGCTGGAGCATTCCGAGAAGATCCGACAGGGCGTGGAGCGGGCCTATACGCTGGTCTACGAGGGCGACGGGCGCGGGCCCAGCGCCCAGGAGGCGCTGCTGCGCTCGGCGGAGGCCATGGACGGCATCGCTTCGCTGAATGAGCGCTACGCCGCCATCGCCGCGCGGCTGCGGGAGCTGTACTACGGGGCTCAGGACGTGGGCTACGAGCTGCAGGCCATGATGGACGACATGGATTTCGAGCCGGACCAGATCGACAAGCTGGCCGGGCGACTGGACCTGATCAGGCGCCTGGAGCGCAAGTATGGCGCGACGGTGGAAGAGGTGATCGAATTCGGCGCGAAGGCCGCGGACCGGCTGAACGAGCTGAAGCGCAGCGACGAATCCATCGGCGAGCTGAAAAAGCGCTACCGCGAGGCCGACGCCCGGCTCCGGGATGCCTGCGAGGGGCTGACCGCGCTGCGCAAGGAGAGCGCCCGCACGCTGGCCGGTGCCATCTGCGAGCAGCTGAAGGACCTGGGCATGGGCAAGACCCGATTCGAGGTGCGCCTGGAGCCGGAGCCCAAGCCCACCGCCGAGGGCATGGACCGGGTCGAATTCATGATCTCGCCGAATCCCGGCGAGCCGCTGCGCCCGCTGGCCAGCATCGCCTCCGGTGGCGAGATCTCCCGCGTGATGCTGGCGCTGAAGGCCATCGCCGTGAACCAGGAGGGCGTCGATTCGATGATCTTCGATGAGATCGACACCGGCGTCTCCGGCCGGATGGCCCAGGTGGTCGGCGAAAAGATGTGCCTGATCGCCCGTAACCGACAGGTGCTCAGCGTCACCCACCTGCCGCAGATCGCCGCGCTGGGCGACGCCCACTTTCTGGTGGAGAAGGTGGCCGGCGAGGATCGCACCGATACCCATGTCAGCCGGCTTTCCGAGGACGGCCGCATCCGCGAGCTTTCGCGGCTGGTGGGCGGCGCGGACGACAGTGAAAGCAGCCTGAACCACGCGGCCCACATGCTGAGGGCTGCCGCGCAGAGGAAGGCCGAGCTCCGTTGATCCGATCCTGAAAACGGCCGCGCGATATAACTTGTCGCAGGTTTTTGGTTAGAGTTGATTTACCGCCAGTAAACCTGCGGGGAATCGCCTTGAAATGCAGTCAAATCCACTCGAAACTGCATCTCCCGGCATTTAGAAACACACTCTAACTCTGAGTTTTTTGGTAAAATAGTGAATACTACTATATAACCTGCGACAAAGGCATAAAAAGTCAATAGAATACAAAGACCTTCGCTTTGCTCAGGATGCCGACAAGGGGTCGGGCGCGTTATCCTGAGCGGAGCGAAGGCTCTTTTTGTAGCGCAAGGGCGAATGCCGTCACTTTGTCTCGATCATTCCGGAGTTGATGTAGTGGGCCAGTATGTCCACGATCCGGGGGTTCTTGCCGCCCCGGGCCACGATCAGGTCGGCGTATTCCACATAGTTGCGTATGTGCTTTTCGTACATCGGCTTCACCGTTTCCAGGTACTGCTTGTACACGCTTTCGATGGTGCGGCCCCTGTCGCGCAAATCCCGCTTCACCCGGCGCAGCAGGCACACGTCCGGGTCCACCTGGATGTACACCTTGAAATCCAGCAGGTCGCGCACCTGGGGGTCGTAGAACACGTGGATGCCCTCCAGCAGCACCACGTCCGCCGGCTGGATCAGCCCGCCGGGATCGCAGCGCCGGTGCTGGGTGTAGTCGTATTCCTTGGTGGTGATGGGCTCGCCGCGCCGCAGCTTCATCAGATCCTCCCGCAGCACGTCGTGCTCGAAGATCTCCGGCTCGTCATAGTTGAGCTGGGAGCGCTCCTCGAAGCTCATGTCCGGGTGGTCCTTGTAGTAGGAATCCTGCTTGATGTAGACGCAGGGCTTCTCCAGCCTTGATGCCAGCGCCTTGGCCAGCGTGGATTTGCCGCTGCCGCTGGCCCCGCAGATACCGATGATCAGCATATGCATCCCTCCAGGTTCGCATTCGACTTCCCGCGTCCATTTTATCATAATTGGTATGATTTTACAATGCGCCCGGCGCAATTCCTGTCAAAAGCACGCGCCCAAAATATTTCAATTTGTGTTCGATTGCATTTTGGGACGGACGTGCTATAATATAGTTGTAAATCGAACAGATGTTCTTTTTGAGGGGAGGTACGGCGGATGCGCACCATATTGCACAGCGACCTGAACAACTTCTATGCCAGCGTGGAATGCGCCTACGACCCCTCCCTGAAGGATAAGCCCATGGCTGTGTGCGGCGATCCCGAGGCGCGCCACGGCATCGTGCTGGCCAAGAACATGCCGGCCAAGCGGCTGGGCATCGTCACCGGCGAGGTGATCTGGCAGGCGAAGCAGAAGTGTCCGAACCTGGTGGTGCTGCCGCCGAACTACCCGCGGTATCTGCGGTTTTCCCGGCTGATGCGCGCGATCTATGCCGATTATACCCATCAGATCGAGCCCTTCGGCATGGACGAGGCCTGGCTGGATGTCACCGGCGCCGGCCTGTCCGGCGAGGTGCTGGCCGACCGGCTGCGAATGCGCGCCCGGGAGGAGCTGGGGCTCACGCTGTCGGTGGGGGTGTCCTTCAACAAGATCTTCGCCAAGCTGGGCAGCGATATGAAGAAGCCCGACGCCACCACGGTGATCACGCCGGATAACTTCCGGCGGAGGGTGTGGCCGCTGCCCGCTGGCGATCTTCTGTACGTGGGCCCCGCCACCCGGCGCAGGCTGGCCGGGCGGAACCTGCGCACCATCGGCGATATCGCCCGCTGCGCGCCCCAGGACCTGCGGGCCATGCTGGGCAAGACGGGGGAGATGCTGTGGTGCTTTGCCAACGGCCGGGACAATACCCCCGTGATGGCGGCGGACGAGAGCCCGGAGGTCAAATCCGTGGGCAACAGCACCACCACGCCCCGGGACATCGCCGACGAGCAGGACGCCCATATGGTGCTGATGGTGCTTTCCGAAAGCGTGGCCGAGCGCCTGCGCGCCCAGGCGCTGCGGGGCAGGGTGGTTTGCCTGTCGGTGCGGGACTGCCAGCTGCGCTGCTTCACCGTGCAGCGCAGGCTGGACCACGCCACGGCGCTGGCCTCGGAGATCTGCGCCTGCGCGCTGGAGCTGCTCCGCGCCCGCTATCACTGGGAAAGGCCGCTGCGCAGCCTGGGCGTCAGCGTGAGCGCGCTTCAATCCCGCGACGACGACGAGCAGCTGTGCATGTTTCCGGACGCGGGCAGGGAGCGCCGGTACGAGCTGGAGAACGCCATGGGTGACATCCGCCGCCGCTTCGGGCACTTCGCCATACAGCGTGCCTGCCTGATCGGCTGCGCTGAAATCGGGGCGATCAACCCTCGGGACGATCACCAGATCCACCCGGTGGGCTGGAAAAACGCTTGACGGGAGGGAGAGCTATGGCACATCGGGCCTATGTCAGGGTGCTGGTGGACGTGGATGAGATCGGGAAGATCCGCCCGCTGAAGATCTTCTGGGAGGATGGCCGCGGCTTCGAGGTGGATCGCCTGCTTGACGTGCGGATGGCGGCCTCAACCCGGGTCGGGGGCCAGGGCATGCGCTATACCTGCCGCGTGCGGGGCAGGCAGGTCTACCTGTTCGAGGACGAGGGCCGCTGGTTCGTGGAAGCCCGGGATGTCCCCGCGGGAAATTTCTGAACCGCCCTGCATGACGCCGCGCGAACGCGCATATATATGGATAAACACAAACCATAACCGGAGGGATACGATGGAAAATCCAAATAACAGAATCATTGCGGTGGGCCGGCTGGACGGCGAGCTGGAGCTGAGCCACGAGGTCATGAACGAGCCCTTCTACACCGGCACGCTGCTGGTCAAGCGCCTGTCCGGCACGGTGGACCGGCTGCCGGTCACCATTCCAGGCAAGCTGATGGCGCTGCTGCCCCAGGATACGGGCAGCCAGATCATGATGACGGGACAGGTGCGCTCCTACAACAAGGTGATCGACGGTGCGGGGCGGCTGATGGTCACGCTGTTTGCCCAGAGCATCGCGCCGTCGCCGGACAACGACACGCTGAACAAGGTATCGCTGACCGGCGCGCTGTGCAAGCCGCCGATCTATCGCTCGACCCCCTTCGGCCGGGAGATCTGCGACATGATGATAGCGGTGAACCGGGCCTTCGGCAAGAGCGACTACATCCCCTGCATCGCCTGGGGCCGCAACGCCCAGTACGCCTCCCGCTTTGCCGTGGGCGACAGCCTGCGCCTGACGGGTCGGCTGCAATCCCGGGAGTACCAGAAGCTGCTGGAGAACGGGGAATACCTGTCCCGCAACGCCTACGAGGTCTCCTGCTTCACGCTGGAGAGCGCGGACGGCGAGGCCGCCGCGGCCTATGGCCTGCCCGAGGGTCGATACGCCTTCGATCCCGCCGGGCGCAGGCGCCTGAACTGAACCATCCCAACGACGATCCCCGTTTATCCGCGTGAAAAACGGGGATTGTCTTTTTTCAGAGTATGCGGTACAATCATACCATAGCATTACAAAGGGAGGAACAAGCCATGTCCTGTACCACCGTGCTGGTCGGCAAGAACGCCAGCAACGACAGATCCACGATGATCGCCCGCACCGACGACGGCCACTTCGACGTGAAGAAGCTGGTGGTTGTGCAGCCGGGCAAGCAGCCCCGCAAGTACAGGAGCGTGATCTCCCACCTGGAGATCGAGCTGCCCGACAACCCCATGCGCTACACCGCTTGCCCCAGCGTCGACCCGAAGGACGGCATCTGGGCCGCCACCGGCATCAACGAAGCGAACGTGGGCATGACCGCCACCGAGACCATCACCTCCAATCCCCGGGTGCTGTCGGCGGACCCACTGGTGGAATACAAAAAGGCGAAGACCCGGCGAGAGAAGGATGTGCCCGGCGGCATCGGCGAGGAGGACATCGTGGTGCTGGTGCTGCCCTACATCCACACGGCCCGGGAGGGCGTGGAGCGCCTTGGCGCGCTGCTGGAGCGGTACGGCACCTATGAATCCAACGGCATCGCCTTCAACGACAAGGACGAGGTCTGGTGGCTGGAGACCATCGGCGGCCACCACTGGATGGCCCGCAGGATCCCGGACGACGCCTGTGTGATCAACCCGAACCAGTTCGGCATGGATGCCTTCGACCTGCAGGACGCCTTCGGCGCGCGGGAGAGCCACATGTGCTCGGCCGACCTGCGGGAGTTCATCGCGGACAACTGCCTCGACCTGAACCAGAACGGCGCGTTCAATCCCAGGGACGTGTTCGGCTCCCGCACGGACATGGATCACATCTACAACACGCCCCGGGCCTGGTTCATGGGCCGGTACCTGACGCCCCGCTCCCACCGCTGGGACGGCGAGAATGCCGAGTTCACCCCGGAAAGCGACGATATTCCCTGGTCCCTGGTGCCAGACCGCAAGGTGACGGTGGAGGATGTGAAGTACATGCTGTCCTCGCACTACCAGGGCACGCCCTACAATCCCTATACCAGCCAGGACACCGGCAGACGGGGCATGTACCGCTCCATCGGCATCAACCGCACGGGCGTGACCTCCATCTGCCAGGTCCGCGGCGACGCGCCCGAGCCCATCCGGGGCATTGAGTGGATCTGCTTCGGTTCCACGGCCTTCGACGCGATCCTGCCGGTCTACGTGAACGTGGACGCCATGCCGGCCTATCTCAGCAGGGTCACGCTGGACGTGTCCACCGAAAACTTCTACTGGGGCAGCCGCCTGATCGGTGCGCTGGCCGACCACAATTATGCCAGCTGCATCCAGCAGATCGAGCGCTACCAGAGCGCGGTGGCCGTCAAGGGTCGGCAGCTGATCCGGGAGTACGACCGGCGCATGGCGGAAAGCGGCGATTATTCCCTGGCGAAGGAGGCCAACGAGGCGCTGGCCCGCATGGCGCGGGAACAGACCACCGACGCGCTGAACAAGGTGCTGCTGGATGCCAGCGAGCACATGAAGAACGGCTACAATCGCGCGGACAACTGAACGATCCGGCAAAGGGCGGCGGAAAGCCGCCCTTTATGTGCGATAACAGGGTTGAAATTTGACAGAATTGTGATATACTATAATCAGTGGATCGTATATTCCGGACATGGCGGGAGGACACGGCGGTGACGATTGCGCAAAGGGTCATACTGATCGCGCTGTTGGTGGTCGGCGGTCTGTGCCTGATCGTGGGGTTTACGCTGATGCACCACATCGGCGGCTTCCTGCGAACGGTAGAGGAAGAGGCCCGCGAGCAGGAGCAGGCGGAAAAGCGCCCTTCGGAGGGCAGCGCCTCCGATGCGTCCGGAACCCATGAGTAACTGCATCGATACAGGAGTGAACCAATGATTACATCCGTATCCCTGAACCCCAGCATTGACCGCACCCTGACGGTCGATGGCTTTACCCCCGGCTCGCTGAATCGCGTGGCCGTCAAGAACGACGTGGCCGCGGGCAAGGGCATCAACGTGGCACTGACGGTATCCGGCCTGGGGCTTGACGCCGAGTGCATCGGCTTTATGTACCAGGACGGCGGGCCGATGTTTGAAAAGCGGCTGATGATGAATTCAACGCCCTACGATTTCATCTGGTGCAACGGCAGCGTGCGCACGAACATCAAGGTGTTCGACCGCACCACCGGCGTGATCACCGAGCTGAACGAATCCGGCATGACCGTGGACGAGGCGTCCCTTTCCAGGATGATCGACCTGGTGGTGGGCCACGCCGAGAACAGCGATTATCTGGTGCTCTCCGGCTCGGTGCCGCCGGGCTGCCCCCAGGATTACTACCGCACGCTGATAGGCGCCGTGGACGGCCTTGGCTGCCGCTGCATACTGGACGCGGACGGCGAGCGCCTGAAGTACGGCCTGGAGGCGCGCCCCTTTATGATCAAGCCCAACCGCTATGAGCTGGAGATGATGACCGGCACCCGCCTGGACAACATCGCCGATTTGAAGGCCGCGGCGCTGAGCTACATCGACATGGGCGTCGAGGTGGTGGCCGTTTCCCTGGGCTCCGGCGGCGCGCTGATCACCAACGGCAATGAGACCCTGTTCGCCCCGCGGATGAACATCGAGGTCAAGGGCACCGTGGGGGCGGGGGACGCGATGGTCGCCGGCCTGGCCGCGGGCTTCATGGCCGAGCATGACCTGGAGGAAACCTTCCGCATGGGCGTGGCCTGCGCCAGCACCCGCTGCGTGACAGAGGGCTATAAGACCATCGACAGGACCGTGTACAAGGCCTTCCTGGAAATGGTGAATATCGAGAGGGTGTAGGCGTGCTTTCAAATTGGAAGGGCCCCTCGTCCATCGGGGAGAAAGACCTAAAAACAAACCGACCCCGGTTTATATTCTACCTTGCCCGACGCCTGTACCGGCGCTCGGGCTTCAATGCGCTGCCGATGATCGCCCTGGGCTTCGCGGGCATCATACTGCTGGGCAGCCTGCTGCTCACGCTGCCCGTTGCCTCGGCCACGGGCGCGCGCGTTCCCTGGTTCGACACGCTGTTCACATCGACCTCCGCGGTCTGCGTCACGGGTCTGGTGGTCCGGGATACCGGTACGGCCTATTCCACCTTCGGGCACGTGGTGCTGCTGGGGCTGATCCAGCTGGGCGGCTTGGGCTTTATGACCTTCGCCACGCTGATCTTCCGGGCCATGGGGCGCACCTTTTCCATGCGCGAGCGCATGATCATGCGGGAGTCGCTGAACGAGGACGACATCGGCGGCATGGTGCAGATGGTGCAGTGGGTCGCCCGCAGCGCCTTTACGGTGGAGCTGGTGGGCGCGCTGCTGTTTTCCATACGCCTGATCCCGATCTACGGGCCCGTGAAGGGTGCCTGGTTCGCGCTGTTCCACGCCGTATCCGCCTTCTGCAACGCGGGCTTCGACCTGTTCGGCGGGGGCAGGAGCCTGACCGGCTTTTCCGGGGACGTGCTGATGAACCTGACGGCCATCGCCCTGGTGGTGGTGGGCGGCATCGGCTTCAGCACGCTGCATGACGTGCTCAAGCGCCGCAGCTTCCGCCGCTTCCGGCTGCACACCAAGCTGGTGCTGGTCAGCTACGGCGCGCTGCTGCTGGGCGGCTTTGTAATCGTGCTGGCGCTGGAGTGGAGCAATCCCGCCACGCTGGGCCCGCTCAGCTTCGGCCAGAAGCTGCTGGCGGCGCTTTTCCAATCGGTGACGCTGCGCACGGCCGGCTTCAACACCATCGACCAGGGGGCCCTGCGGGACGCCACCAAGCTGATCGGCGGCTTCATGATGCTGGTGGGCTGCGCGCCGGCCTCCACGGGCGGCGGCGTGAAGGTGACCACCATGGCCATCATGGTGCTCACCGTGCGCATGGTGGCCCGGGGCGAAAGCTGCATCGTGGTGTTCGACAGGCGCATCGACCGCGCGCTGATCCAGCGCACGGTGGCCATCGTGTGCATCGCCGTGGCGGTGGCGTTTATCGATGTCTGCGCCCTGTCGCTGCTGGAGCCGGAATACGCGTTTCTGGACCTGTACTATGAATGCGTGTCCGCCGTGGGCACCGTCGGGATCTCCGCGGTGGGCTCGGCCAACCTGGGTGTCGTCGCGCGGCTGTTGATCATCATCACCATGTACATCGGCCGCATCGGCCCGCTGTCCATGGCGCTGCTGTTCACACGGAAGCAGAGCCGGGCCAGGGAGCTGCTGCGCTACCCGGAGGACAGGGTGATGATCGGCTGAGCAGCCATTACAAACTGCTGGAGGTTTTTCCATGAGCAAGAGCAAGCGTGAAAAACAGTATGTCGTGGTGGGGCTGGGCCGCTTCGGCCGCGCCATCGCCGAAACCCTGTGCCAGGACGGCGCGGAGGTGCTGGGCGTCGACCGGCGCATGGACCTGGTGGAGGACATGCGCGACGTGCTGACCCACACCGTGCAGATGGACGCCATGGACCGGGACGCACTGGAGGCCCTGGGCGTGCAGGATTTCGATGTCGCCTTCGTCACCATGGGCT
Source organism: uncultured Eubacteriales bacterium (assembly GCA_902778045.1). Taxonomy (GTDB): domain Bacteria; phylum Bacillota; class Clostridia; order Christensenellales; family Aristaeellaceae; genus UBA2862. The sequence goes on along the minus strand of CACYWI010000003.1, from coordinate 33,298 downwards.
CGGACATCCGGGCCAGCGGCACCATCGTGCTGCTGCTGAAGGAACTGGGGGCAAAGCGCATCATCGCCAAGGCCCACGACGAATTCCACGGCCGTATGCTGGAAAAGCTGGGCGCGGACCAGGTTTTGTTCCCCGAGCGTGATATGGGCCGCCGGGTGGCGCATAACCTTGTATCGGGCAACGTCATCGACTACCTGGAGCTGTCCTCCGAATACTCCATGGCCGAGATCAGGCCGAGGCCGGAATGGGTGGGCCGCGCGCTGAAGGACCTGGCCATGCGCAACAGCATGGGCATCAACGTGGTGGCCATACGCAACGGCGACGAGCTGAACGCCATGCCCCAGCCGGATACCGTGCTGCGGGAGGAGGACGTGATGCTGGTGGTCACCAGCGACGCGATGCTCAAGAAGCTGAAATAATCGGGCGGCCTGCGCCGTTCCGGGCGAAGGGACGGCGGTGCTGTGAAAGCGGTCGGGTGCCTGTGCATCGGTGATCTTACGGTCGGAAAGCAGGTGTTTTCCGGCCCTTTTCCTGTTCATGGGCTCGGTGGCGTGGCGCTAAAGCCCTTCGTCCCGGCGGCGGGGGAGGACCTCTGGCCGGGGCTGCAAGCCGCGCTGCAGGATGTGCGCGCGGAATACGGAAGCGCCTGCGTACTGGCCGCCGGCGCGGGCTGTGCCGCGGCGCTGGCGCTGTCGGTGCAGCTGCCCGTGGAGCGGCTGGCGCTGCTGTGCCCGGAACGCCCAAGCGGGCCGCTGCGCCGGCTGGACCGCTTTGCCCGCAGGAACCTGGCCCTGTGCGTCAGCGATGTCCTTGTGGTGTCGGAGGGGGAGAGCGCGTACGCATCCGCGCTGTTGGCCGGCGGCCTGGGGGCCCACAGCCCCGTGATCCGGCTCTGCATCGACCAAAACGCAGGGTCAGAAATGTTTACAAATCCCGAAAACGGCCTGAATACAGCGTTATCCCGCTTTTTACGCACAGGAGAATTGCCAAAATCCCTTGCGGAAAATCCCGAAATGTGTATAATATATGGGTAAGCTTATTTTTGGGTGATATTACCCCGGATTGAGAGGAAGATTGCTATGAGACACGCGCTTGTGCGGCTGACCGGCATACTGATCGTCGTGATGCTGGTACTGACCGGTTGTAACCTGATCACCGTTGATCCGATCATGCAGCTGGACGAGGATTTCGCCGCATTGAAGAAACAGTATTCCGGCGTCGTGGCCACCTATGACGGCGGCCAGATCACGCAGGAGGACGTGATGGGAAGCTTCACCTCCCAGTACGCCTATATGAGCCAGCTGTACAGCATGTACGGCATGAGCATGAACAGCAGCATGGCCATCGACATCGAGCAGTCCGTGGTGGAGAACGCCGTACAGAACATTGCCGTCGCCGCCGAGATCGAAAAGCGCGGCCTGAAGCTGGACGACGACAAGCTGGCCGAGATCCAGGCCGAGACGGACGAGCACTACCAGGAGGCCTATGACTCGCTGTATGCCAGCGCCACCGGCGAGACGGACGAGGTCCGCGCGAAGCGGACCGAGTACAACTTGGCCGTGAACGGCTATACGAAGGACGCCATCTACAACATGGAGCTGGCCTCCGCCAACGATGAGCTGATCGAGCAGGCCCTGCGCGACGAGGTCACCGAGGTTACCGACGAGGCCCTGCAGGCCGCCTATGACGAAAAGATCTCCGAGGACGAGGACCAGTACGCGGATTCCGCCAGCAGCTTCGAATCCGCTATGACCAGCGACGATGAGATCGTCGCCTGGATGCCCGAGGGCTATCGCACGGTCAAGCACATCCTGGTCAAGCCCGAGGACGACGTGCTGAGCGCCGTGACCGACGCCCGCCTCGCCTACAGCAACGCCGAGAGCAAGCTGGAGGACCTGCGCAGCGAGCTGGACGACCTGAACGACGACGACGCCGAGACCGCCGCCGAAGGCGAAGAGGCCGAGGAGGATGCCGAGGACGAGGCGGAGGCCGAGGAGGCGCCCCGCACCGCCGAGGAGATCCAGGCCGACATCACCGCCGCCGAGGCGGAGCTGGAGCCCCTGAAGGCCGATGTTGAGAAGGCCGAGGCCGATTGCCTGGCTTCCGTGCAGGACAAGCTGGACGAGATCTACGCCAAGATCGAAGCGGGCGAGGACTTCGCCGGCCTGATCGAAGCCTATGGCGAGGATCCCGGCATGCAAAACGAGCCCACCAAGACCCGCGGCTACTACGTCAGCGCCAATTCCGCCAACTGGGACAAGAACTTCACGGCCGGCGCGATGTCGCTGGAAAACGTGGGCGACGTGACCGCGACCCCGGTCATCAGCTCCAGCGGCGTGCACATCATTCGCTATGAATCCGATGTGACCCCCGGCGCAGTGGCACTGGAGGATATCCGCGACGCGCTGTATGACGAGACCCTGGAGAACCTGAAGACACAGCATTTCGAGGATGCGCTGAAGTCCTGGGTGGACGCCCTGAACCCCAAGTACAGCATCGAGAACTTCAAGCTGACCACGGCGGAATAACGCCGGGGACAGCAAGACGGGACAGCCGGAAGGCTGTCCCGTCTTTGTGCTTGTATGGTTTTAACGGAGATCGGGATTATATGAATTGAGAATTGCGGAGCGGATCCCGACGGATCTGTTTAGATTTGAATGATCGAAGTCGAATCGCTGCTGCGTGTCGACAGTCGGGAGATGCAGTTTCGAGTGGATTTGACTGCATTTCAAGGCGGTTTTCCGCAGGTTTACTGGCGGTAAGTCAAAGACGCCGAAAATGCGCTTCAGGCATTTTAGAAACACGCCCTAATTCCCGATTATTCATCCTCCTCCGCCTGCTCGGCATCGCTTTCCACGATCCCCGGGTTCGGCAGCAGCACGCTCTTCAGGTAGATGCTGCCGGACAGCGTGTCGGCGGGGCGGCCCTCCACATAAAAGCGGACGGCGCGGATGCCCTGCAGCGTGCAAAGGGTGTTGATCATCGAATAGACCAGGGCGCGCTCGCGCTGCTCGTCCAGGCCCTGACAGCTGCGGTAGAAGCTACCGGACAGATTGACCCGCGCGATGCCGCCGGAGGCCTGTACGCCCAGGAAATCCTCGGGATAGATGCCGGAGGGCAGGGGGAAGACCAGCGCGCCGTTATCCTCGCCGGCATAGCGCAGCAGCTCTGTAAGCAGGCTCCTGGGCGACTGGGCGCTGCGCATGGACACGGCCCGGCGCACCGGCTGCAGCCGGCCGGCGTCGTTTGAAAGGAACAGCGTGGCGGTGCTGCCGATCTTGCCGGAAAAGACCTGGCGATGGATCAGGCCGTCCGGGAAGCGCACGATCCCGTCGTCCAGCTCGCACATGGAGATGGCTTCGCCGTTCACCATGATGCGCACCGCGTCCAGCTCCGGCAGGAACGAGCACATGGTCAGCGACAGCGACCCCGCCAGCTCCCACACATCCAGCCCGGAGAAGGCCAGGTAATTGGCCAGCGTGGAGGAAAAATTCAAATCCAGCACCCGCTCCCCGCTGGAAAGCGTGCGGATGGCGGGGGAATCGTCCATCAGCTCCACGCCCTCGGGAATCGACGCGATGGCGCAGGCCTCGTCCTGCGGGCCGGCCTTCAGCGCGTCGATCAATGCGCGTATGAAATCGCCGGACGTCGCGGAGATGGGCCGCAGCTCCGGCACCAGCCAATCGCCGGAATCGGTGGGGAAGTACAGCAGCGCGTTTCTCAAAACGGGCTCGCCCTCCGGCTGGGTGGAGCGGTCCCGCTCGGCCTGCAGCTGGGCATAGTCGGCGGTGGCGCTGGCGACAGGCTCCGTCAGCACGCCCAGCGGCAGCTGCCAGAAGCCCTCGCTGAGCTGCCCGATCAGTATGTTCACACCGCGCACGCCCTCCAGGCTCAGCAGCGTGTTGCCGATGGAGAGCTCCATGGCCAGCAGCTCCTGGGGGTTCTGGAAGTTGCGCGCGTCGATGGACAGGTTCACCGTGGCCGTGCCGCAGGCGAACTCACAGGAGAGCACCTTGGTGTCGCCCAGGAACCGCGTGGTCTGGTTGCCGCCCTCAAACAGCGCGGACAGCGCCGCCTCCGGCAGGCTCTGGCCCGCCTCCGGGCGCACGCCGCGGCGCACGGTGGAATAGCTTGTGCCGTCCGGGGCGGGGTAGTACAGCGTGATCTCGTTGAAGCTGCCGGACAGGGTCTCCCCGAGGATCATGTTCTCGGGCTCCTCCGTGGGCTCGGGCAGGTGGATCTCATCCACGGCCTCCGGCTCCCGGCCGGAAAGCATGCAGCCGCTCAGCCCCAGCGCGACGGCTGTCAGAAGGGCCAGCAGTCCCGCTCCCTTGCGCATGAAATCACCTGCCTTTCCCGCGCCAGCGCGCGTCATTCCTCCTGCTTCTTTCCGGACAGGGGCAGCTCGATCGTGAACGTGGTGCCCTTGCCCAGGGTGCTCTTGGCGTCGATGGTGCCGCCGTGCAGCAGTACGAACTGCTTTACGATGCTCAGGCCCAGGCCAGTACCGCCTGTCTCGCGGGAGCGCGCCTTGTCCACGCGGTAGAATCGGTCGAAGATGTGGGGCAGGTCCTCCTCCGGGATACCCACGCCGCTGTCCGCCACGCGGATGACGGCTTTCCTGCCCGCGCGGTTCAGCGTGCAGTGCACCTCGCCGCCCCGGGGCGTGTATTTGATGGCGTTGTCGATGATGTTGTACAGCACCTGCTGCAGCTTCAGCGTGTCGCCGTTGACCTCCAGCGGTTCCTTGACGGCGCAATCCAGCTCTATGCCGTTTTCCCGGGCCAGCGGCGCAAGGCGCTTGACCTGCTCCATCAGCAGCGCCCCGACATCCAGGTCCGCAAGGTTCATCTTCATGCCGCTGTCGATGTTCACCAGGGTCAGCAGGTCGCTGACGATGCGGTTCAGACGGTCGATCTCCTTGTTGACGTCGGTCAGGAACTCCTTGGTCATGCCGGGGTCCATGGGATCCTGGTACATCAGGGTCTCGATCAGGATCTTCATGGTGCTCAGCGGCGTCTTCAGCTCGTGGGAGGCGTTGGAGACGAACTGGCTCCTGGATTTATCCAGCTGCTCCAAGCGCTCGGACATCGAGTTGAAGGCCTTCGCCAGGCTGGCGAATTCGTTGTTGCCACGCACGACCACCCGGGCGGAAAGGTCGCCCTGGCTCATCCGTGCGATGCCGGTGTTCAGCTCGCCGATGGGGCGGGTGATCGTCCGCAGCACCAGCGCGTTCACCAGCATCACCGCCGTCGCCACGATCAGCAGCCACGCCAGTATCTTCAACTGGATGTCCCGCAGGCTCTCGTAGATCTCCTGTACGCCGGATATGTACACCAGCACGCCGGACAGGCTGCCCGAGGCGTTGGTGATCGCGCTGGCGTACAGGCCGGTCATGGCGCTGGCCCCGGAAAAGCCGCTGAGGGCCGCGCGGAACCAACGGCTGCCGCCGCCGGTATCGTAAAAGCCGTAATCGCTGTCCGCGCCCTCCAGCACATTCTCGATCTCGGCGGTGATGAAGCGCCGGCCGTTCAGCCGGGATTCGGAATCCATCTGCACGGTGCAAAGCCTGTCCAGCACCAGCACGCGGGTCTGCCCCTCCAGCGCGCCCTGGGTCACGGCGTCGTAGAGGCCCTGAGCGTCAAAGGCGACCAAATAACCGCCGCAATCCTTCGCAAGATCGTCGGCGATCCTTTGGTCGTCCCTGGTGCGCTGGGTAAACAGATATTCGCCCACCAGCTGAATCAGCGAATATCCGATGACGCAGAACGCCACGACGATGATCAGCAGATAGGCGATGGTGATCTTCCAGCGTATGGAATGTATGAAGGCTTTAATCCTTGTCAGTGAAATAGTAGCCCACTCCCCACTTGGTGAAGATGTACTCAGGCTGGCTGGGCACCTTTTCGATCTTTTCGCGCAGGCGGCGGATGTGCACGTCTACCGTGCGAAGGTCGCCCAGATAGTCGTATTTCCAGATGGTCTCAAGCAGGTTTTCCCGGGAAAAGACCTTGCCGCGGTTGGTGACGAACAGGTGCAGCAGGTCGAATTCCTTGGCCGTCAGGTTGACCTCGCGGCCCGCCACGGTCACGGAGCGGTTGTTCACGTTCAGCTGCATGTCGCGCACGGTGATCACCCGCTGGCCGCTCTCGCGCTGCATCATGGCGGTGCGGCGGAATATGGTGCGGATCCTGGCCTTGACCTCCAGGATGTTGAAGGGCTTGGTCATGTAATCGTCCGCGCCGTACTCCAGGCCCAGGATCTTGTCCATGTCGTCGCCCTTGGCTGTCAGCATGATGATCGACACGTTGCTGCGCTCGCGGATGCGCTGGCACACCTCGATGCCGTCGATCTTCGGCAGCATCACGTCCAGCAGCACAAGGTCGTACTGACCGGCGAAGAACTTATTGACCGCCTCCTCGCCGTCGGCGGCGGAATCCGTCTCGTATCCGTCCTGTTCCAGTGAATATTTCAAACCTTTGACAATCAGGGGCTCGTCGTCTACGATCAGAATCCGCTTGGGCATGGGTAAATCCTCCTCAATCACCGATGTAACGATAAAATGAAACGCTATGACATTACATTTTCATATTATTGTTATTATTATAAACGATTCCTGACATTATTTCAAGTCTTTTTTTTTAAATGTTAGGTTTTTCGAGTGACGCTGTACAAATTTCGCGGATAGTGATAATATTATATGACAAACGCTGCCCAATGTCCATCAGCGGACCGTGCGTTTGAGGCATCCTAAGGAGTATTTTCATGACATTGATCCGGCGAATCCTTTCGGCGTTGATCGCCGCGCTGCTTACGCTTTCGTGCATGGCTGCGCTGGCGGATGGCGTCGCCGAGTACGATATCAACAATCCACAGAACCTGACCCCGGAGCACCTGTACGCCCAGTCCGCCCTGCTGGTGGACGAGCTGACGGGCGAGGTGTTGTTTTCAAAGAACTCCCGGGTGCGCATGTATCCGGCCAGCACCACCAAGATCATGACCCTGCTGCTGGCGCTGGAGAGCGACATACCGCTGGACAGCCAGGTGACCATCCCCCAGGAGGCGGCGGACATCCCGGAGGGCAGCTCCGTCATTCCGGTGAAGCCGGGGGACGAGACCTCGTTCCGGGACCTGCTGTGCGGCTTTATGCTGTCCTCCGGCAACGACGGAGCCAACGCCGTCGCCGTGCTGGTGGACGGGAGCATCGAAGCCTTCGTCGCGCACATGAACGCCCGCGCCGCCGAGCTGGGCTGCGAGGGCACCCACTACGTCAACGCCCACGGCTATCACGACGCCGAGCACTATACCACCGCCCAGGACCTGGCGACCATCGCGCGGACGGCCATGACCAACCCAGCGTTCCGGCAGATCGTGGCAGAGCCGAAATGGCAGATGACCGTCAAGCGCGGCGGTCAGACGGCGCAGCTCGATATCGTCTCCAGGAACAGTCTGCTCCAAAGCGGGGAAAAGTATTACTATCCGGACTGCACAGGCATCAAGACCGGCCATCACAACAAGGCGGGCTGGTGCTTTGTGGGCTCCGCCGAGCGCGACGGCATGAGCGTGATCTGCGTGGTTCTGAACTGCGAGAATGAGAACGACAAGTGGTACGACGCGGCGAAGCTGTTCGAATACGGCTTCACATGCTACCGCGACGTGCCAGGCGCCGAGCTGCTGGAGCGGGCAGCCGGGGCGTTCAACGTGGTCGAGATCGAAAACGCCGCCCCGGGCGAGGAGACCCTGAAGCTGGCCCTGCGCGACGTGGAGGACGGCGGCGCGACCGTCAAGGCCCTTGACGGCAGCGAGGCGGCGCTCAGTGAGCTGGCCGATCAGCTGTCCATGAGCGTCGAAATCAGCCCGACGCGGGAGGAAGTCGCCCCGATCAGCGCCGGCGAGGTCATGGCTGAGGTGAGCGCCACCCTTCCCGACGGCGGCGAGGTAAAGGCGTCGCTGGTCGCCGAGCGGGACGTGGCCGCCGCGCCCACGCAGTCGCCGGCCCCCACGCCCACGCCCATGCCCAGCGCGACGGATGTGCCGCAACAGCGTGACTCGGACGACCGCTGCGCGCGGACAGGCGGCGCAAGCGGCGGCGCAAGCGCGCCAAGCGGCGGTAAGTGTTACAATTCGCGGCCAAACTGTACAAAACACGGGTTTGGTGCTATAATGAAATCAATCCCCACACCATGAGAGGTATGGCAATGCTACGACGCCTCAGGTGGGTTTCGGCCCTGCTGGTCGCAGCCATCGCGCTGATGAGCGCCTGCGCCGCGCTGGCCGAATCGCCCTCCGACTACAACAAGAACGTGCCCCAGCTGCTGCGCGAGGGCCACATCTATGCCGAATCCGCGGTCCTTGTGGACGCGGAGAACGGCAACGTTTTGTTTGCCAAAAATGCCCGGAAACGCATGTACCCAGCCAGCACCACCAAGATCATGACGCTGCTGCTGGCGCTTGAAAGCGGCATCGGCATGGATACATCGGTGGTCATTCCCCAGCAGGCCATGGACATCCCGGCGGACAGCTCTCTGATCCCGGTATTCCCCGGCGACCAGATGACCTTCCGCGATCTGCTGTACGGCTTCATGCTGACCTCCGGCAACGACGGCGCGAACGCCATCGCCTGCATGGTCAGCGGCAACGTGCCCGCCTTTGTGGAGAAGATGAACAAGCGGGCCAAGGAGCTGGGCTGCGAGGACACCCACTTTGCCAATCCCCACGGCTATCACGACGCGGACCACTATTCCACAGCGCTGGATCTTTCCAGGATCGCCTGCGCCGCCGTGAGGCTGGAGGCCTTCCGCCGCATCGTGTCCGCGCCGAACTACGTGATGAACATCAACCGGAACCGTGCGGACATGGAGCTTCGGGTGGTCAACACCAATTCGCTGCTCAAGAAGGACAACACCTACTACTACGCCGACTGCATCGGCATCAAGACCGGCTACCACAGCCACGCAGGCCAGTGCTTCGTCGGCGCGGCGGAGCGGGACGGCGTGCGCCTGGTCAGCGTCGATCTGAAGAGCGTGGCCAGCACCGAAAAGTGGGTGGACACGATCCGCATGTTCAACTACGGCTTCACCCGCTATACCGGCTATTCCCTTGAGGAGATGTTCACCTTCGCCGGCAGCCAGATCGCCACGCTGCGGGTGTCCAACGCCATAGACAGCGACCCCTATGGCGGCATGCTGAACCTGAAGATCGCCCAGATCAGCGACCCGGATTACGTGCGCATGGTGGAAACCGACAACGAAACCGCTATGGACCAGGCCATCCGGGACTTCGTCTCCCGCTGCGAGCTGACCGTGACCTCCGACATGGTGGCCCCGGTATCCGAGGGCGAGATCATTGGTCGGGTGCGCTATCTGGACCAGTCCGGCAAGGCCATCACCGCGCTGCTGGTGGCGGACAGGGATATCGCCGAGCAGCCGCAGAAGGCTTCCCTGACGGACCTGATCCCGGCGCTGGCCTACTTCGAGGATCCGCTGGTGGTGCTGCTGGCTGCGGTGCTGATCCTGCTGATCGTGCTGCTGTTGATCGCCGGGGCCGTGCGCGCCTCCCGCAAGGAGAAGCGGCGCAAGCAGATCTACGAGGCCCGCCGTTTGGAGTACATGCGCCGCATGAGCGCCCAGCGACGGCGCGACGAGCGCAATCGCCGGCGCGACAGGAAATAAATAACGGCGCGGCTGATTAATTCCCCCTTGTGCGTATCATACTAAACACGCAAGGGGGAATTCGCATGATGGAACGCATCAAAGCATGGAGCGCGAAGCCGGCTGTGCGCCGGTATGCCGCGCTGGCGCTGCTGCTGCTTTTGCTGGCGCTGGGCTCCAGCGCGTACCGCAGCCGCGGCAAGCGCGCGGAGCGCATAGGGGAGGAAGCGCCCGCCGCCGTCGCCGCGATACTCCAGCCGGAGGCCGAGCCGGAGGAGGCTGTGCCGGAGCAGGCACCCTGGCTGTGGCCGCTGGCGGGGGAGATCATCGGGGAATACAGCCCGGAGGAGCCCGTATGGTCTGAAACCCTTTCCCAGTGGCAGACCCATCCCGCGCTGGACATCGCCGGTACCGTGGGAGAGGCCGTGTACGCCTGCCGCGACGGCAGGGTGGCGGACAGCTACAGCGACCGGCTGTGGGGCAACGTGATCGTGCTGGAGCACGAGGACGGCTGGCAGTCCACCTATGCTGGGGTGAACACGCTGAAGCTGGTCGGCGTCGGCGACAAGGTGGCGGCGGGGGAGGTCATCAGCGCCGTCGGCCCGCCCGTGGGCTGCGAAGCGGATATGGCCGCCCACCTGCACTTCGAGGTGACCGCGAACGGAATCAGCGTCGACTTCAGGACCCTGGTCGACGCCGCCGAATAGAATCAGGGCTTGCGCGAATGACGGGCTTCGGGTATAATAGAGCCTGATTCCAGGATACGAAAGCGGGGGTATACCGATGCCGAGACTGTGGGCCAGGATCATTCGCAAGCACCGCATCGAGCGCCAGGACACCGCGGAATGCGACTTTGCCGGGGTGGAGGACGCGCTGACCGAGCTCTGCCACGGGTTTGACATTCCCAGGCCGCTGTGGCTGAACAAGCACTACCGGGAGTTCGAGGAGTTCCGCCGCACGCAGTTCCTGCCGGAGCACTTCATGGAGGAGGTGCCCTTCCAGCGGCTGGAGATCGAATTCCTGGAGGACGACGAAAAGTCGAAGCGCAGCCGCGACCCGCGCAACGAGTTCGGCGATTATTGACGCCGGCCGGTGTTAAATAAACGGAAAACCGGGTAAACCAAATTGACGGGACCGGAGCCGCGTGCTATAATCTAACCGTCGATGAGGAAGAGGAGTAGCCCTCACATTTCCCAAGAGAGAGCGGTTCGCTGGCTGAAAGGCCGCTCGGAACCCTGGGGGGGCGAAGGTCGCTTCAGAGACGGCCGGGTGAAGTCATCAGCCCGGCGGGGTGTGCCCCTTAAAGCGCGCAGAGGCCCGATTCCGTCGGGTGAATAAAGGTGGTACCGCGGAGCATTCCGCCCTTTGGGTGAGATGCGCCGCTTTTTTGGTTCCAACGGGAGGTGATCGCATGTCGGGAGAGAACAGGCGCTTCGGCGGCTTTCTTCTGCCGGTGCTGGTCGTCGCGGTCGGCGCGTATTTCCTTTTCACCGGCGCGCGCTCCGGCACGCTCAGCGCCGCCAGTTTGAAGCCCGTCAACTGGGCCGGGCTCGGCCTGATGCTCGTCGGGCTCGTGGCCGCGCTGCGGCGAAGCCCCGCGCTCAAGCTCGTCGGCACGCTCGTCTGCGGCGTCGGCGCGATACTGGTCATCTGTCTATAATACAAGGGGGATATATTCATGGAAAACAAGCAGGAATTCACGATGGAAAAGGTGTTTCAGCCGAACCAGGTCGAAAGCCGGATCTACGACATGTGGGAGCACTCCGGCGCGTTCAGGCCGGTGAAGGACGAGAGCAAAAAGCCTTTCGTGATCGTGATGCCGCCGCCGAACATCACCGGCCAGCTGCACATCGGCCACGCCCTGGACGAAATGCCCCAGGACGTGCTGATCCGCTATCACCGCATGAAGGGTGATCCCACGCTGTGGGTGCCCGGCACAGACCACGCCGCCATCGCCACCGAGGTGAAGGTGGTGGACGCGCTGCGCAAGGAAGGCCTGACCAAGCAGAAGATCGGCCGCGAGGCGTTCCTGCAGCGCACCTGGGAGTGGAAAAAGGAGTACGGCGGCAGGATCGTGCGCCAGCTGCGCAAGCTGGGCGTGTCCTGCGACTGGGACCGCGAGCGCTTCACGATGGACGAGGGCCTTTCCCGCGCCGTGCGGGAGACCTTCGTGCGCCTGTACGAAAAGGACCTGATCTACCGCGGCAGCCGCATGATCAACTGGTGCCCCTGCTGCCAGACCTCGCTGTCCGACGCCGAGGTGGAGTATGAGACCCAAGACGGCCACTTCTGGCACATCCTGTACCCGGTGAAGGAGACCGGCGAGCTGCTGGAGCTGGCCACCACCCGCCCGGAGACCATGCTGGGCGATACCGCCGTGGCCATCAACCCGGAGGATCCCCGCTACGCCCATCTGCACGGCTGCCATGTGACGCTGCCTCTGGTGAACAAGGAGATCCCCATCGTGTGCGACGAGCACGCCGACATGGAAAAGGGCACCGGCGTCGTGAAGATCACCCCCGCCCACGACCCGAACGACTTTGAGGTAGGCAAGCGTCACGACCTGCCCATGGTGCGCGTGTTCACCTACGACGGCCATATGACCGGCGCGAAGGAGGCCGCCGAGAACGCCGAGCTGATCGCCAGCGGCCGCGCCACCGTGGACGAGCCCACCGTGCTGGACTGCGGCAAGTACGCCGGCATGACCACCATGGAGGCCCGAAAGCTGATCGTGGAGGACCTGAAAGCGCTGGGCCTGCTCAAGTCCGTAGAGCCGCTGAGCCACGAGGTGGGCACCTGCTATCGCTGCCACACCACGGTGGAGCCCATGGTGTCCAGACAGTGGTTCGTGAAGATGAAGCCCCTGGCCGAGCCCGCCTGCAAGGTGGTGTACGACGGCAAGCTGCGCTTCATCCCGGACCGCTTTGAAAAGACCTACCTGCACTGGATGGAGAACACCCGCGATTGGTGCATCAGCCGCCAGCTGTGGTGGGGCCACCGGATCCCCGCCTTCTACTGCGACGACTGCGGCGAGACCTTCGTGACCCGCGAGGACATCACCACCTGCCCGAAGTGCGGCAAGCCCGTGCACCAGGACGAGGACGTGCTGGACACCTGGTTCTCCTCGGCGCTGTGGCCCTTCTCTACGCTGGGCTGGCCGGAGCAGACGGAGGACTTCAAGTACTATTATCCCAACACCGTGCTGTCCTGCGGCTACGACATCATATTCTTCTGGCTGGCCCGCATGGTGTTCTCCGGCATCGAGCAAACCGGCGAATGCCCCTTCGAGGTGGCGCTGATGCACGGCCTGGTGCGCGACGCCCTGGGCAGGAAGATGTCCAAGAGTCTGGGCAACGGCATCGACCCCATCGAGGTCATCGACAAGTACGGCGCGGATGCTCTGCGCTTCTCGCTGGTGATGGGCGTGGCCCCCGGCAGCGACATCCGCATGAGCGAGGAGAAGATCGAATCCTACCGCAACTTCGCCAACAAGATCTGGAACGCCAGCCGCTTCGTGCTGATGAACCTGCAGGGCTTTGAGCCCAAGGGCCTGCCCGCGGCGGACAAGCTGTCCCCGGCGGACAAGTGGATACTGGCCCGCTATCAGGAGGCCGTGCGCGGCGTGACCGAGAACCTGGAGAACTACGACCTGGGCCTGGCCGCCACCAAGCTGTATGACTTTGTGTGGAGCACCTTCTGCGATTGGTACATCGAGATGGCCAAGCAGGGCCTCTACGCCGAGGAGGGCGAGGTCAAGTCCACCACCCAGGAGGTGCTGCTGTACGTGCTGACCGGCACGCTGAAGCTGCTGCACCCCTATATGCCCTTCATCACCGAGGAGGTGTACGGCTACCTGCCGAACGCCGAGGGCATGCTGATCCACGCGCCGTGGCCGGTGGCGAAGCCGGAGTACGACTTCGCCGACGAGGCTGCCCGAATGGACGGCGTGATGGACGTCATCCGCGCCGTGCGCAACATGCGCGCCGAGATGAACGTCGCGCCCGGCAGGAAGGCCACGCTGATCCTGAAGCCCCACGAGGGCTGGAGGGACACCCTCGCCTCCGCGGAGGGCTACTTCAAGCGCCTGGCCAACGCCAGCGCCCTGGAGCTGATCGAAGCCGGCTCTGCCAATCCCGAAAAGTCCGCCTCCGCCGTGTCCGAGGCCTGCGAGGTGTTCATCCCGCTGGGCGAGCTGGTGGACGTGGAGAAGGAGCTGAAGCGCCTGGCCAAGGACCTGAAGAGCCTGGAGGGCGAGATCGCCCGCGCCAACGGCATGCTGAACAACCCCGGCTTCCTGAACAAGGCTCCCGCCCAGCTGGTGGAGGCTGAGAAGGAAAAGCTGGCTACGAACAAGACGCTGCTCGATAAGCTGAAGGCCCGCATCGCCGAGATGGAGAGCCTGCGGTAACGGAGCGACGGAAAACAGTACAGGGACGCCATTGCGGCGTCCCTGTTTCTATGCAATGAGCCGTCGGTGCAGATGTCGCATGCCGGGTGCAAGCCCGCCACCGGGCAGCGTTATGCGGCAGCAGCCGTCCTCCTGCGACACCGCACTCGGGGAAAGGGCGTCCGCGGCGCTGGCCGTCTTTCCGGGATCGACGCCAAACACCGTGATGACCGACGCGCCGTCCGGCAAGCGTTTGCCGACGATACAAGGCGCCATCCCTTCCACATTGTCGTCGATCAGCGTGCCCAGGCTGTCGGGATCGTTCGCGTTGCGCAGCCGCGTAGGGATGCCTGCTTCGGCCACAGGGTCCAGACAGGCCGGGTGCAGCACCCTGGCCCCGGCGCGGGCCAGCATGCGCATCTGCCGGTAGCCCACCTGGGGGATGAGGCGGGCCTCCGGCACAATGGCCGGGTCGGCGGTCATCAGCCCGGGCACGTCCGTCCAGTTCTCGTACAGCCCCGCGTTCAGCGCCGCCGCGGCCAACGCGCCGGTGATGTCCGAGCCGTTGAGGGGCAGTGCGCGGATATGCCCGCCGCTGTCCGCGCCGTAGAAGCCGGGCAATACCGCGCGTCCTCCGGCGCGGGAGAAGGCGTCCGAAAGGCGCTCGCGCGTGCGCCGATGGTCGATATCGCCGTACTCGTCGAAGGTGATCGCCTCAGCCGCGTCGATCATCGGAATGCCGCTGTAGCGGGAGAACAGCAGCGCGCACAGGTATTCCCCGCGGCTGAGGGTCGCGTCCCGGGATTCTGAAAGCGCGGCTTCGACCTCACGACGGACGAGCGCGCGCATATCCGGCAGGCCCAGCGCCGCCGCGATTTCCGTATAGCGCGCGGCGATTGCCACGATCAGGGCATCGCGCCTTGCAGGGTCATTTCGCCAATGCCAGCAATCGGAGAGCAGGCGGGTGATCTTAACGTCGTGCCGTTCATCGGTCCCGGGCGCGGACAGCACGACGCAGCGCCGCGCCGGCGAAGCGCGCAGTATGGCCAGTATTCGCGAAAACTGTGTGGCGTTGGCGGTGGAGCTGCCGCCGAATTTGCAAACAATGGTGCGCATATCAAAACCTCCGGGAATTCAATCGAATATAAAGCCGATCGAGCGCCGGGTTTCATCACATTGGCCGTGCCCAGGGCGGCATGCGGCGACATGAACAGGCGCTTTCGTAGCCATACTATGCGCCGGGGCGCTATGGGTGCGGGAACAGAAATGCGTCTGGAACGCATATATATTAAAAGTGTATGAAACAAAGGATTTTAGATTACAAATGTTGTATATAGTAAAAATATCGGGTGAAGGCAGGAAAAACGGTTAAACTGGCGAATTATAAACTACCGTCATCGCCGAAACGACGTCGACCAATTCATTATAACCACAGGGGAGCGCGTCATGAACGGAAGGTTATCCGATGCCTGGCTGGAGGAGCTTCGATCTCGCGTCAGCCTGGAGGAAGTGGTTTCCGAATACGTCCCCCTGAAGCAAAAGGGTCGCAGGTTTTGGGGATGCTGCCCTTTCCACAATGAAAAGACCCCGTCCTTCAGCGTGGATACCGAGTCCCAGCTGTACTACTGCTTCGGCTGCCACAAGGGCGGCACCGCCATCAACTTCATCATGGACATGGAACGGATGGAGTTCATGGACGCGGTGCGGCTGCTGGCCGATCGTGCCCATATGGAATTACCGGAGCGCACGTCCCAGCCCGGCGAAGCCCGTACCACCCGTGACGAGCGGGAGCGTATGTACGAAGCCAACCGGCTGGCGGCGCGGTACTTTCACGATCTGCTGTGGACCGACGAAGGCGCGCAGGCGCTGAACTACCTCTACGGACGCGGTCTGAACGATTCGGATATCCGCCGCTTCGGCCTCGGAGCTTCTCCCAAAGGCTGGGACGGCCTTTTGCGTCATCTGGAGGGACAGGGCTTTGAAGCGCCGCTGCTGGAGAAGGCGGGCTTGATCGTCCAGCGGGACAACGGCAAGTTCGACATGTTTCGCGGACGGGTGATGTTTCCCATCATCAACGCACAGGGGCGGGTGCTGGGTTTCGGTGGCCGGGCGATGGGCGATGCGCAGCCCAAGTACCTGAATACCGCTGAAACGCCCATATTCAATAAGCGCATGGGGCTGTACGCGCTGAACTTCCTGCAGAAGGAGCGCTCGGTGGGCCGCCTTGTGCTGGTGGAAGGGTACATGGATACCGTGTCCCTGCGAAAATACGGCGTCAAGGGCGTGGTTGCCACGCTGGGCACGGCGCTGACTGAGGAGCAGGCACGGCTGATGAAGCGCTATGTGCCGGAGGTTTGGATCAGCTATGACGGCGATGCCGCCGGGCAAAAGGCGGCGCTGCGAGCACTGGATATCTTCGATGCCCAGGGCATGCCGGCGAAGGTGATCGATTATCCCGAGGGCATGGACCCGGACGACTTCGTGAAGGCCCGGGGCCTTGAGGGCTTCGAGGCGCTGCCCCGGCATGATTCCACGGATTACCGCATGCTGCGCGCCAGGGATGGCCTGCAGCTGTCCACCCAGGAGGGCATGACGCAGTACGCGCTGCGCTGCTGCGCGATACTCAGCAAGGTGAAAAGCCCGATCGAGATGGAGAACTACCTGCGCCGGCTGGTCAATGAAACCGGCTATGACCGGGAGATACTGCTTCGGCAGATCGGCGCGACGCCCCGGGCCGAGCAGCCCGCCCATACCGGCGCGGCGCGCAGGCCGAGGCGCCCGCGGCCCGAGGCGAGCGGCGCGGAAAAGGCCGAGCAGGAGCTGATCTCCATGCTGGCCGCCGGGCTGATCCCGGCACAGGTGCTCAGTGGAGAGGATTTTTCCAATCCCGTGCATCAAAACCTGGCGGAATGGCTGATTTCAGGAAAAACCGCCAATGCTTATATCGACAATATCACCGACGACGCTGTGCGGGAACAGGTCATGCGCGCGCTGAATTACAGCCCGCTGGTTACAGAGCGGGAAAAGGCGCTTGAAGTGGCGCGGGATTGCCTGCGCACCATACGTCGGCAACGGGATCTCCAGCGGGATGATCAGCTCAAGCAGCAGGTCGGCACGGCCTCGCCTGAGAAAAAAGCAGAAATATACCGCCAGCTGGAGGCTTCGTGGAAGGATTCGGAGGATTGACCGGTCGAAAGGAGTGGCCCGGATTGAGCAAGACAACCGCAAATCAGGAAGTAATGGCCGCGCGCGTGCGCGAATTGATTGAGACCGGTAAGTCGAAGGGTGTTCTGACTTATAAGGAAATCGTTGAAACGCTGGGGGATGTGGAGCTGAGCCCCGAGCAGTTTGATCGCATACTGGATACGCTGTCCGGCCTGAATATCGAGGTCATCAAGGAAGACGCCGTGCCCGAGGCCGATCTGCTGGCCGAGGTGGAGGAGGAGGAGATCGATATCTCCGTGCCCGAGGGCATCTCCATCGACGATCCCGTGCGCATGTACCTGAAGGAGATCGGCAAGGTGCCCCTTCTGACGGCGGACGAGGAGATCGAGCTGGCCAAGCGCATGGAGGAGGGCGACGAGGATGCCAAGCACCGCCTGTGCGAGGCCAACCTGCGCCTGGTGGTCTCTATTGCCAAGCGCTATGTGGGCCGCGGCATGCTGTTCCTGGACCTGATCCAGGAGGGCAACCTGGGCCTGATCAAGGCCGTGGAGAAGTTCGACTACCGCAAGGGCTATAAGTTCTCCACCTATGCCACCTGGTGGATCCGCCAGGCCATCACCCGAGCCATCGCCGACCAGGCGCGCACCATCCGCATTCCCGTGCACATGGTGGAAACCATCAACAAGCTGATCCGCGTGTCCCGCCAGCTGCTGCAGGAATATGGCCGCGAGCCCCTGCCCGAGGAGATCGCCGAGGAAATGGGCATCCCGGAGGACAAGGTGCGGGAGATCATCAAGATCGCCCAGGAGCCCGTCTCTCTGGAGACCCCCATCGGCGAAGAGGAGGACAGCCACCTGGGAGATTTCATCCCCGACGACGACGCGCCCGCCCCGGCGGAGGCCGCCGCCTTCACCATGCTGAAGGAACAGCTGATGAGCGTGCTTTCCACCCTGACGCCCAGGGAGGAAATGGTGCTGAAGCTGCGCTTCGGCCTGGAGGACGGCCGCGCCCGCACGCTGGAGGAGGTCGGCAAGGAATTCAAGGTGACCCGCGAGCGCATCCGCCAGATCGAGGCCAAGGCGCTGCGCAAGCTGCGGCACCCCAGCCGCTCCAGGAAGCTGAAGGATTCCATTGACTGATGCGCCAAGCCGGAAGAATATCGCTGGATCCGCGCCTGTCGATGATCGCGCGCCTCGTCGGACAATGCCAGTGCTGTGCCGATATAGGCTGCGACCACGGCAGGCTCGGCGCGTTTTTGCTGCAGAATGAACAGTGCGGGCACGTCGTACTTTCGGATATCTCCGAACCGTCGCTGGCCAAGGCGCGCTCGCTGTGCGCAAGGCTGGGGCTCGACGATCGGGTGACATTTTGCGTGGCAGACGGCATACCCGCTGCCGCGCGAGCGCCGCAGGTCGCGGTGATCGCGGGCATGGGCGGGGCCACCATCGTCGACATACTGCGCGAGGGCCGGGAAAGGCTCGGGGACGCGCGCCTGATATTGCAGCCCAACGTCGCCGCGCCACAGCTGCGCGCGGCGCTCAGCGCGCTCGGCTACGCGATATCGAACGAGCGCGTCGTCCGGGACGGCCGCAGATGCTATGTGCTGATCGCGGCGGAGCCCGGAAAATCAGACTACGGTCTGAAGGAGCGCGTCGTAGGGCCTGTGCTGCTGCGCGATATGCCCCCGGAGCTTATGGATTACGCCTGCTTTCGCCTGCGCGTGACCGAGAAGGCGCTGAAGGGCGCGGCGCAGGGCGGCGACCCGGAGCAGCGAAACGCGCTGTCCGAGGAGCTTGGAATCTGGAGGGAGGTTTGCGCGTGTCTGCAACGGTAGAACAGCTGCTTCGGCTCGTCGACGGCATCGCGCCGTTTGAACTGGCCGAGGAATGGGACAACGTGGGCCTTCTGGCCGGAGCCCCGGAGGCGAAGGTGGATACGGTGCTCTGCGCGCTGGACCTTCGCATGGAGGTGCTCGAGGAGGCCGTCCGCCGCGGCGCGCAGCTGATCGTGACCCATCATCCGATACTGTTCAGGGGCCGGAAGAACCTTCGGGAGACGGACGCGGAGGGCCGGCTGCTATGCGCGCTGGTGCGGGCAGATATCGCGATGATCGCCGCCCATACGAACTATGACAACGCTTCGCCGGGCGTCAACGACGCGCTGGCGGAGGTGCTGGCGCTTTCACAGGTGCAGGCGCTTGAAAGCGGCATGCGTGTCGGCTTGCCAAAACAAACCGACTTCGGTTCTTTTTGCGAATTTGCCGGCCGCGCGCTGGGCGGGCCGGTACGCTGCTACGGCGATTCCGGTCGCACGATCAGGCGCGTGGCGGTGCTTGGCGGCGCGGGTGAGGACTATGCCGGGCTCGCCCAAAGTGCCGGGGCGGATGTCTACCTGACCGGCGAGATGGCCTATCACAAGGCGCTGGACGCGGTGGACAACGGCCTGTGCGTGATCGAGGCCGGCCACGCCGCGACCGAGCATCCGGCGATTTCTAAACTTGCCGACGCTTTACAAAACGCCGCAGATGCGGTACAATATGATATACGCGTTCTACAGAGCAAGGTCGATTTGTTTTTCTGATTGATGGAGGGAATGGATATGCAGTTGGATACCCTGTGGCAGTTTATGCAGGTGGATATGGAGGCCGACGGCTTCGAGACCAGGATGCGCCAATCGGCCAACCGGCAGAAGCTGATCAAGCAGCGCGACTTCCTGAAGGACCAGCAGGCGAACATGAAGAAGCTGGAAAACGACGTGGCTGTGATGCAGGATCGCCTGGAGGCCGTGCAGGATGAGGCCGAGCGGCTCGAGAAGGTGCTGCAGGGCCTGACGGCGGAAATGGAGAACAACCCGCCCGCCACCGCTGAGGACGCGCAGAAGCAGGCTGAATCGGTGCAGAAGCTGCTGGACACGCTGCAGCGCTACGAGCAGGAGCTCGTGAAGATGCGCAAGGACGCCGACACGAAGGACCGCCAGCAGAAGGAGATCCGCGTGCGCGCCGCCAAGACGAAGATGGAGTTCGACCAGCTGAAGGTCGAATACGATCGGGAGTTCAAGGCGGATACGGAGAAGCTGCAGGCCATGCGCGCCAATACCGAGCAGGAGGCCAAGAAGGTGGATCCCAAGCTGCTGGCCAAGTACAAGAGCATCAAGCAGCATTGCACGCCGCCGATGGCCAAGCTGGTCAACGGCCAGTGCAGCGGCTGCTTCATGTCGCTGCCCAGCGCCACGCTGCTGGACATCCGCAACGGGGACCGCATCGTGGAGTGCGACAACTGCGGCCGCATACTGTACGACGCGGGGGAATGACCGCTTACATGATTCGTTGATGAATTGTGAGGGCGCCAGACGATCGCAGGCGCTTCGCGCGCTTGAGGAAAGTCCGAGCACCACAGGGCAGGGTGCCGGTTAACTGCCGGTGAAGGCGACTTCAAGGAAAGTGCAACAGAGATACACCGCGTAAAACAGGCGGCCTTCGGGTTTGCCTGCCCCTCACGGGGACGTAAGGCTGGAAAGGCGAGGTAAGAGCTCACCCGCGGCATGGCGACTTGTCCGCGCTGTAAACCCCACCTGGTGCAAGATTGATAGGGAAGCATGGGCGGCCCTGGGCCTTCGGGCCGATGGTCGCGCCGGCGGCGGCCCGTCGCGCTTCCGGGTAATCGCTTGAGCCTGCTGGCAACTGCAGGCCCAGATAGATGATCGTCCAATACAGAACTCGGCTTACAGACGCCGCTCACAATATATCATAAAAGATCCTTCGCTCCGCTCAGGCTGACAGTTCAAGCGCTGTCATCCTGAGCGAAGCGAAGGATCTTCTCTTTGAACGAAAGCCCCCGGTTATTCGTCCTCGCCCTCGTCGGCCTCGGCGATCTCCAGGTACTTCTCGAACACGGCGTCCAGCTCCGCCTCATCCTCTACGGTGGCGTATACGTCGTTGCCGTCCGCGTCGGTTTCAATGCGCATGATCACCAGCTCGTCCTCGCCGACGTCCTCCATCTCGTCCAGCGGCACCAGGCAGATGTAGGCATTGCCCTCGTGCTCCAGCGTCATCAGGTGTTCAAAGCGCACGGCGTTGCCGTCCTCGTCCACCAGTTCAACGATATCCTCCCGGTCCATGTCCAGGTCGTGATTCATGTTCTCGCTCATAAGCCATACACCCCTCAATTTGATTTTGCGTTGTTCCTCGTCCCGCCAGCCACCCGCGTCCATGAAGGATTGCAGGATGTAGGTGGCGGCCAGCTGGTCGATAAAGGCCTTCCGCTTTTCGCGGCGCACGTCCGCCTCGATCAGAACGCTGCGGGCCTGCCTCGTGGACAGCCGTTCGTCCTGGAAGCGGATCTTCAGGCCCTTGCCGGCAAGATATTCCGCGAAGGCGCGGGCCTGGGCGGCCTGAAAGCCCTCGCTGCCATCCATGTTCCGCGGCAAGCCGCACAGAACACGGTCGGTTTCGTATTGGCCGCACAGCTCCAGCACCCGCGCGGCGTCCCTCTCAAAGCCCTTCGTCCATATGGTTTCCACGGCCTGGGCGGTAATATTCAGCGGATCGGTGACGGCCACGCCCACGCGCTTTTCCCCGATATCAAGGCACAGCACACGCACGGCTCACACCACCTTTATGCAGAATTGAGGGCAGACCCTGGCGCAGTAGCCGCAGAACACGCACCGACTCTGGTCTATATTTGCCCTTCCATCGATGATGGATATGGCCTTTTGCCGGCAGCGGTCGCGGCAGCGGCCGCAGCCCTCACACCAGTCGTGCACCATGATCCGCCGCTGTCTGTGGCGCAGGGGCTCAAGGTATGCGCCGGCGTCCTGCGCGCCCTCGAAGAAGGCGACGTTGGCGTCGATCTCCTGCTCGCTCTGCATGCCCACGGCCACAGAATCCAGCAGGGGGCTGGATACGGCGTACTGCAGGGCATCCCTGCTGGAGGCGATCAGGTGCCCGCCCCCCAGCGGCTTCATCGCGAATATGCCGATCCCGGCGGACCGGGCCGCCAATATGGCCTGTTCCATGTCCTGGCGCGTGCCATCCTGTATGCCGATGCCCTCCAGGTTGATCAGCGGGTGGATCACGTCGATCATCGGGAACCTGGGGGCGGCCTTCACGCAGCCCACGAAGTGGGTGCTGACGCCCACCGCGCCGATGTGCCCCAGGCGCTTCTGCTCCGCCAGGTATTCGAGGGCCTCCTCGTGGCCGCGCAGCGTGTACAGCGACTCCTGCTCGTGCAGCATGAACAGATCCACATAGTCCCGCCCGATGCCCCTGTAGGCGCGCTCCAGGGCCTCCTGGGCGGTCTTGCGGTCATAGCAGTAGGCCTTGGTGCTGATCACATAGTCCGGCGCGTCCTTCAGCGCCAGGCGGATGTGGGGATAGGTGCCGTAAAGATCGGCGGTATCCAGAAAGCGGACGCCCCGTTCATAGGCGTGGACGAGCAGTTTCGCCCCGTCCTCCGGCGCCATGTCCCGCTGCAGGGGGGACATGGTCAGCGTGCCGAAGCAGAGCTTGGATACCTTCAGGCCACTGCGGCCCAGCGTGTTCATCTGCATGTTCAGTCGTTTCACCGGCCCATCGTCGTGTAAAAGTCACAGGGCTGGAAATGCGCGACATTCCAGCCCTGAAGGTGACATCGTCCCGTCGGACGCGGGGTTCAATCCTTGTCGTGCTCCACCACATAGAAGCGAACGAACTCCTCCAACAGTTCATCGCGCTCCAGACGGCGAATCAGCGACCTGGCATTGTTGTAGCTGGTTATGTAAGTGGGATCACCGGAGATGATGTAGCCCACGATCTGCATAATGGGGTCGTGCCCCTTGGCCTTCAGCGCCTGATAGACCAATTCGATGATTTCAGCGGCAGATTCCGGCGCATCCGCGGGGATGCGAAAATGCCTGGTTTCATCCATTCTGCTATTCATAGCGCACCGCCTTTCGAGCCAAACGTTCACATTCAAAGACATTATAACACATAAAGCGGAAAAGATCAAATGTTTTCACATTTTTGAACAAAAACTCTAAACAGCGTTCGTATCGACATCATGGCCGGCAGCGCCACGAGCATTCCGGCGATGCCGCCCAGGCGCGCCCCGGCATAGATCGCCACCAGCACCAGCGCCGGGGAAAAGCCGGTCAGGCTGCCCATGATCTTCGGCGAGATCAGCGATCCGTCCAGCTGCTGCACCACGGCCAGCGCCGCCGCCACCATGGCCGCCTTTCCAGGCCCGTCGCCCAGTGCGATCAGCACCGCGGGCACGCCGCCTATAAAAGGGCCGAAATAGGGAATCATATTGAATAGCCCGATGATCGGTCCCAGCGCCAGCGCGCTGCGCACCCCCAGCGCAAACAGGGCCGCGCCGGACAACGCGCCAACCGCCAGCGCGATCATCAGCTGGCCCCGCAGGTACAGGCGCAGCTCGCGGCATACGGCGTTCCCCATGCGCACCGCCATAGGCCGCGCCGATTGTGGAAGCAGCAGCTCCAGCCTCAGCAGCAGCCTGTCCCTTTCGCACAGCATGGAATGGGCCAATACCGTAGCGAGGGAAAGCCGTCCGATGATATCCGCCAGGTTTACGGCCAGGCTGTAGGTGCCGCCTGCGAGGCCGGACAGCACGCCCTGCAGCGCGGACAGGTCCATGCCTGGCAGGGACAGCCCGGGAAAGCGCTGCTGCAGGCGAACCCGCCAAAGCTCCAGCATGCCGGATATCCGCGCGACGGCATCGGGCAGCGCGCGGGCGAGATCCGCCAGCTCGCCAAGCAGCGCGGGCAGCAGCAGCCACAGCAGGGCGGCAACGATCAGGCCCAGCGTCAAAAGCGCGCACAGCGCGGCGGCGGGGCGGGGGAGCTTCTTTTCATACAGCGCCGACAGCGGCGCGGCGGCAAAGCACAGCGCGGCGGCCGTCAGCACCAGAGCGCCGACCTGGAGCGCCGGCCTGCGCAGCACCCAGGCCAGCGCGACAATCCCCGCCGCGGACAGGACGATCAGTATACGCCTGGCTCGGGGCGAATCCGGCCACAGCCGCACGGGCATCCCTCCCTTGATGTAATCGCGCCGGAGCCGGCTCCGACGCGTCGGGCTCAAAGCTTTTTCACGATGCCTTCGGCCCGGTCAGAGATCCAGCTGCCCGTCTTTTTGGCCTGCTGGTTCCACTTTTTCTCCGTCTGCCAGTTCATGACCCCGAAGATCGTCGCCGCCGACCCGCCGATCAGCATGCCCGCGACCAGTCCCTTCATCAATCCGCTCTTCACCGTCTTCGCCCTCCCTTCCTGTCGTGGCGGTTCGGATGACCACCTCGTCGCTGTCGCGGTTCACAGAGAAGCCGTAGACGCGCTCGCGTCCGCGCAGAAGGTCGTCCCACAGCCCCATGGAAAGCTCCAGCGACGTCACCGCGAAGCTGAGCTCGTCGATCTGCGCGCCGGTGATCGCGCCGATCCGCCTGCCGTCCGTGGACACCGCCCGCATCAGCAGCGGCGCCGGTCGCATGTGCCCGCGTTTGCCCGCGTCGTCCGCCAGTATGGCCACCGAGCCGAGCATCTGCAGCGATTCGGCAGGGATGTGGCGCGTGCCCCGCAACCCGCCGCCGATCCATATGCCCTCCAGCTGCTTCAGGTCGTTAGTCAGCTGCGCCTGAAGGACGCGCCCGATCCTGCGGCTGCCGCAAAGCACCGGCATGCCCACCAACGCGCGCAGCTTTCGCACGGCCATCGCCTCCGCTTCTCTGTGATCCGGCACCGGCTATTATTCTCAGGCGGGGGCCGGGGCTTGCGCGGCAAATATTGTCGTGCCAAACGCGTTGCGCGTTCGGCCCGGGCATGCTATAATGGTTGCAATGATGCAGAATCAACCCGTTGACGGGATAATGATATGCACACGCCATGGCAGATATGACCAACTTTATTCACTTGTCGACGTCTTAGACACAGTTTTGACAAATATTTCTGGTAGATTTGCCTTGGGAGAGACCCATAAGGAGGTTGATTCAATGGAAGAGAATCGCAGCGGCTACAGGATATTGGTCGCGGACGACGATCCGAACGTCCATCAATCCCTGAACGCCTACTTCAGGCGGGAGGGCTATCAGATGATATCCGCCTACGATGGCAACCAGGCCCTGGAGCAGGTCAAGCGTCTGCGCCCCGACATTGCGATCCTCGACATCATGATGCCCGGCATGGACGGCCTGATGGTGTGCCGCGAGGTGCGGAAGGATTCCAGCATCCCCATCATCATGCTCACCGCCAAGGGCGAGGAGTTCGACAAGCTGCTGGGCCTGGAGATGGGCGCGGACGACTATATCACCAAGCCCTTCAGCCCCAGGGAGGTGCTGGCCCGGGTAAAGGCCGTGCTGCGCCGCATGCACGAGCTGAATACCGAGGATAAATCCGCCCACCTGGTGATGGGCAACCTGGATATCGACATGAACGCCTTTACCGTGAAGCTGAACGGCCAGCCGGTGCAGTGCACCCCCAAGGAGACCGAGATCCTTTGGACGCTGGCCAGCAATCCCGGCATGGTGTTCAGCCGGGAGCACCTGCTGCAGAGCATCTGGGGCTACGATTTCCTGGGGGATACCCGCGCGGTGGACAGCCACATCAAGCGCATTCGCGCAAAGCTGTGCAACGAGGGCAACAACTGGGATATCAAAACGGTATGGGGCATCGGCTATCGCTTTGAAGTGGAGGATGCCAGACAGGGATAATACATGGCAAAGAAACGGATCAAGCGTTCGCTGAGTATCGGCACGAAGACGCTGATCAGCCATGTCACGCTGTGCGTGGTGCTTGTGGCGCTGGTCAGCGTGCTTGGTTATGCCCTTTCCTCGCAGTATGTGCGCGAAACCCGCATGGACGAGCTGATGCGAAAGGCCGATTACATCGCCGAAAGCACCAAGGCCGCGCCCAAGGGTGAGGCCATGCCCAAGCGCCACATCATGCGCATGTACGAGAACCTTGCCGACGCCAAGGTCTTCTTCCTGGACGCGGATTCCGAAACCATCCGCATGAGCCGCTACTATACCGAGCAGGACACGGCCCAGGCCGGGGATTTCCAGTGGGTCGAGGTGATGGATTCCATCGACCGGGAATTTGCGCGGCGTGTGCTGGCGGGGGAACGGGTATCCGCCAAGCAGCGCTTCGAATTCGCCCATGATGAGATCCTGTTTGCCGGCGTGCCGGTGCTGGACGCCGAGGGCAATGTGCTGGGCGGCGTGGTGCTGGCCCAGCCGGTCTCTTCGCTGCGGGAGCTTTCCCGTATGATCCGCTTCATACTGACCGTCGTGATGAGCATATCGCTGCTGCTGGCCGTGATCCTGGCCATGGAGCTGACCCACGTGCTGGTGCGCCCGATCAAGCGCATCACCCGGGCGGCGCAGCGCATGGAAAACGGCGTGTATGCCGAACGCATCTCCCAGCTGCCCAGGGACGAGATCGGCGAGATGGGACACGCGCTGAACAGCATGTCTGGAAGGCTGATGGACGTCATCAGCAACCTTCGCAAGGAGCGCGACAAGCTGGAGCTGGTGGTCTACGGCATCGGCGAGGGCCTGATCGCCGTGGACAGCCACTGGAACATCGCGCACGCCAACGCGGCGTCGCTGGAGCTGGTGGAGCTGGACAGCGCGGCAAAGCTGCTGGACAGCGCAGCCAGCGGCACACTGTATGAACCGCTCAGGGCGCTGCTGTCCCGGTGCATGAAGACCGGCGCGGCGGAGAGTATCGAGTGGGAAAACGCCTCCCGCCGGGTGATCCACGTGGACGCCACGGCCTTGAAGGATGAAAATGAGGTCATCCTCGGCACGGTGCTGCTGATGCGGGATATCTCTGAAACACAGCGCCTGGAGCAGCTGCGCAGGGATTATGTGGCCAACATTTCCCACGAGCTGCGCACGCCGCTGACCGGCATTCGGGGTATGGTGGAGCCGCTGATCGACGGCTGCATGGAATCCGAGGAGGAGCGCCTGGACAGCTACAGGGTCATACTGAAGCAGACCATTCGCCTTGAAAAGCTGGTGGGCGAGATGCTGGATATGTCCCGCCTGCAGGACGGCAGGATCAAGGTGGAGCTCGAGCCGATGGAGCTGCCCGGCATACTGAACGCCGCCGCGCGCAGCATGAAGGGCATCGCCGACGATGCCGGCGTGGACCTGCGCGTGGAGACGGACGGCTCGCCGCTGTCTTGCCTGGGCAACGAGGATCGTATCACCCAGGTGCTGGTCATACTGATCGACAACGCCCTCAGCTTTACGCCCAGGGGCGGCAGCGTGACGGTATTCGCCAGGGACGAGGCGGACCATGTGGCCGTGGGCGTGCGGGATACCGGCTGCGGCATAGAGCCGAAGGACCTGCCCTATATATGGGAGCGCTTTTACAAGGCGGACAAATCCCGCATGCGCACCACCGGAACAGGCCTCGGCCTGTCCATCGCCAAGCTGGTCACACAGCTGATGGGCGGCGATATCACCGTGCAGAGCGAGCCCGGCCAGGGCGCGGAATTCACGTTTACACTACAAAAAGACAGGGGGAATGAATGATGGAAGTCAAGCTCAGAAAGGAAATGGACCCCAAATACCAGTGGGACCTGACGCCCATTTACGAAAGTGAGGCGGCCTGGGAGGCGGACTACGCGAAGGCGGAGCAGGCGATCAAGGCGCTGGCGGATTTGCCCGGCACGCTGTCCAAATCCGGGGCGGCGCTGGCGGACGGCCTGCGGCGGATCTATGCGGCCGCAGAGAAGGTGGAGCGCGTATACAGCTACGCCTTCCTGATGAAATCCGGCGACAACGGCGATCCCAGGTGCCAGGAGATGGAGGCCCGCGCTGTGCGGCTGTTCGTGTCGCTGGAGATGGCCACGGCCTTCGTGAACCCCGAGATCCTGTCCATACCGGAGCAGTCGCTGAAGGCATGGCTCGAATCCGACGCGCTGAAAACCTATCGCCACATGGCGGAGGACATCATGCGCGGCAAGCCCCACACGCTGGACGCCCAGGGCGAAAGGCTGCTGGCGATGCTGGGGGACGTGGATCAGGTTCCCGGCAGCACCTTCGACCTGTTCGAGAGCGTGGACATGCGCTTCCCCAGGATCATGGACGAGCAGGGGAAGGAGGTCGAGCTGTCCCACGGCGCCTTCTCGGTATTCCGGGAGAGCCGCGACGCCCGGGTCCGCCGGGACGCCTTTACGGCCTATTTTGACTGCTACGGCCAATACATCAACACGCTGTCCGGGCTGTACGGCGGCGCTGTGAAGCTGAATTGCTTCCACGCCCAGGCGCGCAATCACGAAGGCGCGTGCGAGGCGGCGCTGTTCGGCAACAACGTGCCCGTCAGCCTGTACGACGGCCTGATCGAAGCAGTGCACGCCGCGCTGCCCACCATGCGGGAATACCTGGAGCTGCGCCGGCGCGCGCTGGGCCTTGACGAGCTGCATCTGTACGACCTGTACGCGCCGATGGTGGAGGAGGTCGATTTTGACATGCCCTACGGGAAGGCGCAGGAACTTGTCAAGCGGGCGCTCGCGCCGCTGGGCGAGGAGTACGCCGCCCTGCTGGACCGGGCCTTCACGGAGCGCTGGATCGACGTGTACGAGAACAAGGGCAAGAGCACCGGCGCCTTTTCCAGCGGCGTGTACGGCGTGCACCCCTATGTGATGCTGAACTACACGAACAAGCTGGACGACGCCTTCACGCTGGCCCACGAGCTGGGGCACGCCATGCACTCCTACTTCTCGGATCGGGAGCAGGATTATCCCAACCACGAATACCGCATATTCGTGGCGGAGGTGGCCTCCACTGTGAACGAAGTGCTGCTGACCCGCTATCTGCTGGGCGTGGAGACGGACGCCAGGCGCAGGGCCTATATCCTGAACCACTTCCTGGAAGGCTTCCGCACCACCGTGTTCCGGCAGACGCTGTTTGCCGAATTCGAGCGCAAGGCCCACGCGCTGTACCAGGGAGGCACGCCGCTGACGGCCCAGCTGCTGAACGGCGTATACCACGATCTGAACGCGCTGTACTATGAAGGCGTGGTGATCGATGCGTTCGCGGATGTGGAATGGGCGCGCATACCCCATTTCTACCGGGCCTTCTATGTCTACCAGTACGCCACGGGCTTTTCCAGCGCCGTCGCCATCGCGGAGAACATACTGCACAAGAACGGCGCGGCGCAGTACCTGAAGTTCCTGACCACCGGCGGCAGCGACTATCCCATCGAGGAGCTGAAGCTGGCCGGCGTCGACCTGACGCGCACCGAGGCCATCGACCAGGCGCTGGATGTGTTCAGACAGTCGCTGGACGAGCTGAAGCAGCTGCTGTAAGCGGGCTTGTCCGCGCGATCTGGGGAAGCGCATTCCAGGCGCTTCCCCAGATATGATAAAAAATCATGTAAACAGGTTGACAGAGCGGGAAATTTCTGCTATAATATGTTTCGCTGGTTTGGTTCAGGAGAGATGGCCGAGTGGTTTAAGGCGCTGGTCTTGAAAACCAGTGATGCCGAAAGGCACCGGGGGTTCGAATCCCTCTCTCTCCGCCAACTTCATATCGTGGAGAAGTACCCAAGAGGCCGAAGGGGCTCCCCTGCTAAGGGAGTAGGGTGGGATAACTGCCGCGAGGGTTCAAATCCCTCCTTCTCCGCCAAAACCCGGAACGCAAATCTGCGATTCCGGGTTTATGTTTGTATCGACAACTATTCCTGATCCACAACTGAAAACGGGGGAATCGCCATGCGTAGCATCGACATCAACCGTGGCTGGCACTTCGGGTGCGGCCTCATGGATACCATCAAGCGCCTGAACGGACAGCTGGACGAGCGGACCGTGGACCTGCCCCACGATTACATGATCGAAGGCGACGTGTATGCCGACGCGCCATCGAAGCAGGCCAGCGGCTATTTCAACGCGGGCGTGGCCCACTATTCAAAGCAGCTGGAGATCCCCGCGGATTGGGCGGGGGAGCGCGTGGCACTGCGGCTGGACGGCGCGATGATGAACGCCACCATCGAGGTCAACGGCGCCAAGGCCGCGCTGCACCACTACGGCTACACGCCCTTTGAGGCGGACATCACCCGGCTGGTGTACCCCGGCGAGGTCAACACCGTCGTGATCACCGTGAACCCCAGCATGCAGCCCAACTCCCGGTGGTATTCCGGCGCGGGCCTGTTCCGGGGCATCGAGCTCGTACACATGCCCCGGCTGCACGTCGCCTTCGGCGGACTGGCCGGCTATACGGACAAGATCGAGTATGGCCCGGACGGCGCCCCGGAGGCCGCCTACCTGAAGGTGTCCGCCGACGTGCGCAACGCGCATGCCGAAAACCGCCTCGCCAGGGTGGCGTTCGTGCTGATCGACGACGCTACCGGCGATATCGTGGCGACCAGCGCAACGCTGGTCCAGGTGCCGCCGCTCTCTTTCGCCACGGCCTATATGACCCTGACCGTGGACGCGCCGAAGCTGTGGAGCGCCGACGCGCCAAGCCTGTACCGCCTTTCGGCGCGGGTGACGGACGCCGGCACCTACAGGACCCGCATCCTCCCCGCAGAGCAGCCCACGACAGACGAGGAGAGCGTGCTGTTCGGTATCCGAACCGTGGAGGCGGACGTGAAGCACGGCCTGAGGATCAACGGGAAGACCGTCAAGCTGAAGGGCGGCTGCCTGCACCACGACAACGGCGTCATCGGCGCTGTGAGCCTGTACGACGCGGAGGCCCGCAAGGTGGGCATCCTGAAATCCGTGGGCTTCAACGCCATCCGCACCACCCACAACCCGCCCTCTGCGGCGCTGATCGAGGCCTGCGACCGGCTGGGCATGTATGTGTTCGACGAGGCCTTCGACGCCTGGGGCATGGGCAAGCAGCCCGGCGACTACAACCAGTTCTTTGAGAGCGACTGGCAGAGTGACCTTGCCGCCTTCGTGCGGCGGGACCGCTGCCATCCCAGCGTGATACTGTGGTCCACCGGCAACGAGATCACCGAGCGCGCCGGCCTGGGAGACGGCTATGTATGGGCGACCCGGCTGGCGGAATCCATCCGCGCGCTGGATCCCAGCCGCCCGGTGTCCAACGGCATCTGCTCGTTCTGGAACGGCCTGGACGACGTGATGATGCGCGATCAGCTGCGAAAGTGGCGCGAGGCGGACGGCGGCAACGTCCAGAACGCGGACATGGCCGGCCGGAGGGACCTGACCTGGGAGCAGTACACCGAGGCCTTCGCCAACGGCCTGGACGTGGTGGGCTACAATTACTACGAGGACAAGTACGCCCAGGATCACGAGCTGTTCCCGGAGCGGGTGATGCTCGGCTCCGAGAACTATCCCAAGGAGGTCGGCGCGCACTGGCCGATGATCGAGCGCACGCCCTGGGTGATCGGCGAATTCACATGGACGGCCTGGGACTACATCGGCGAGGCCGGCATCGGTAAGGCCACATTCTACGCGCCGGACGATCCCGCGATGAAGGACGGCGCGAGTCCGTGGCTGGGCGGCTCGCCCTTCCCGTGGCGCACCGCCAACGACGCGGATATCGACATTACCGGCGGCGTGCGGCCCCAGGGCGTGTACCGCCGCATCGTGTTCGGCAGCCAGGAGACCGGCCTGTTCAGCTATGACCCCGCCAACTTCGGCAAGGTCGAGGTGCTGACGCCCTGGGGCTTCCCCGGCGTGTGGGACAGCTGGAGCTGGAGCGGCCAGGAGAACCGGCCCGTGGACGTGCTGGTTTTCAGCGCGGCGGACGAGGTGGAGCTGCGCCTGAACGGTAAACCTTTGTCAAGGCAGAAGGCAGGAACGGCAAATGTGCACAACATGCCGCTGACCTTCCTGTTTCGCACGACTTACGCGCCCGGCACGCTGGAGGCTGTCAGCTTTACAGGCGGCAAGGAAATCTCCCGCGCGACCCTCAGGACGGCGGGAGAGGCAAGGTCTGTTCGGCTCATTCCCGAGCGCGAAACGCTTCCTGCGAACGGCGAAGCGCTGGCCTACGTGCGGGTAGAGCTGACGGATGAAAGCGGCATCGTCGACCCGAACGCCAGCGTTCAGCTGAATGCTGAGATATCCGGCAACGCTTCGCTGCTGGGCTTCGGCTCGGCCAATCCCGTGACCGACGACAACTACACCAAGGGCGCGTGCGTCAGCTATCGAGGCGGGGCGCTGGCGGTTCTACGCGCCGGCTGCGACACGGGGAAGGCCCGCCTGCGCGTGAAGGCCGAAGGCGTCGGCGAAGCGGAGCTCATTCTGCCCGTGAAGTGAAGGCCCGGGATCAGGCCGACCTCCAGTGCTTGAGCCCGCTCAGCTGACCGGTGAAGTAGCGGCGCGCTTCCTCCGGTGAGGCGGCGTTCTGGCCGAAGTGCTCCACCAGGAAGTCCACCAGAGAATCCAAGGTGGGGTAGACAAATCGCCCGTTTACATAGCACCACTTGCAGTATTCCTCGTTGAAGCTGCCGTCCGGTTCGCGGCTGGTTGATTCGTCCTCCAGCGGCATGCCGCAGCACTGGCAGAACAGCTTGCGCGGCGAGCCCAGCAGCGTGTTGATGGACACGTCGAAGTAGCCGGACAGCAGCTTCAGCGTATCGGTGTTGGGCACGGTCTCGCCGTTTTCCCAACGGGACACCGCCTGCCGCGTGACGAACACCGCCTGGGCCACCTCGTCCTGGGACACGCCCTTTTTGTTGCGCAGGGACGCGATAATATCCTTGGTTTCCACATTCATCACCTCGCGAATAGAATAGCACAACAGCGCGCTGCCGGCAAGCAACGCGCTGTTGACATGGATATGGAATGTATTTACTTCCCGAAATACCGCTTCAGCAGTCCAGCAAACGCCTTGCCGTGACGGGCTTCGTCGCGGGCCATCTCGTGCACGGTGTCGTGGATGGCGTCCAGGTTCAGGGCCTTGGCGCGCTTGGCCAGGTCGGTCTTGCCGGCGGTGGCGCCGTTCTCAGCCTCCACGCGCATCTTCAGGTTCTTCTCGGTGGAATCGGTCAGTACCTCGCCCAGCAGCTCGGCGAACTTCGCGGCGTGCTCGGCCTCTTCAAACGCGGCGGTCTTCCAGTACTCGCCGATCTCCGGATAGCCCTCGCGATAGGCCACGCGGCTCATCGCCAGGTACATGCCCACCTCGCTGCA
>CACYWI010000002.1 GCA_902778045.1 uncultured Eubacteriales bacterium | reverse complement strand
GAGGGTGGCGTTGTCCCAAACGGGCCTGACTTTCATGGTCGTGCCCTCCGGGAAGGCGCCCTCGCCTGCGGTCACGTCCACGCGCACGCGCGCCGTGCGGCCAGTGAAGTCTTGGGCAGGATACTGTACGGGCGCTTCGGTCGGCTCGGCGGTCGGCTCGGCGGTCGGCTCGGCGGTCGGCTCGGCCGTGGGTTCCTCGGTCGGCTCGGCAGTGGGTTCCTCGGTCGGCTCCGCAGTGGGCTCCGCAGTCGGCTCCTCCGTGGGCGCTTCGGTGGGCTCCGCAGTCGGCTCCTCTGTGGGTTCCTCGGTCGGCTCGGCAGTGGGCTCCGCGGTCGGCTCGGCGGTCGGCTCGGCGGTCGGCTCGGCAGTGGGCTCCGCGGTGGGCTCGGCAGTGGGCTCCGCGGTGGGCTCGGCAGTGGGCTCCGCGGTCGGCTCGGCGGTCGGCTCGGCAGTCGGCTTGGCGGTCGGCTCGGCGGTCGGCTCCGCGGTCGGCTTGGCGGTCGGCTCCACGGTCGGCTTGGCGGTCGGCTCCACGGTCGGCTTGGCGGTCGGCTCCGCGGTCGGCTCGGCAGTCGGCTTGGCGGTCGGCTCGGCAGTCGGCTCCTCGGTCGGCTCCTCGGTCGGCTCCGCGGTCGGCTCCTCGGTCGGCTCGGCCTCCACTGACTCCTGCGCCGCAGGAATGTTCTGTTCCTCGGCGAACGCGGGGACGCATGTGACAAAATTCATCACAAAGATCGTGATCGCGCACAACCAAGCCAAAAATCTTCTGCCCTTCATACCCTTGACCCCTTTCAGTCCATTGCATTGCTATTCGTTGGATTACCTGTTGAATCTCGCGGTCTAAAACGTTGTTGTTGACGAAAATAACCCATTCTTACTATTATACTACCACACCGGCAATGCTTCGTCAACCTGATACTCATGTATTTCAAAACAATATCTTCATAGTCAATTAATCATAACACAATCCGCTATCCCATCGACGTCCTTCCTTATCGGCTCGGTATACAAGGGTCAAATTTATCCCATGCGGACATTGGAAGGGCCTTTCGCCCCCATCCGGCACGGGCCAAATATAACACGTTCTCCGTTGACATTTCCCCGGGGATACGATAACATATCGTTGGAAAAGCCAAAATTATTCTTATGATTGGATGAAGCAGATGAGCATATTCAACCTGATCGCGCTGTTCGGCGGCCTGGCCATGTTCCTGTACGGCATGCGCCTGATGGGCGACGGACTGAAGGAGGGCTCCTCCGGCGCGCTGAAGCGGGTAATGGAGAAGGTCACCGGCACGCCGGTGAAGGCCTTTTTGCTGGGCCTGGTGATGACGGCGGTGATACAGTCTTCCACGGCCACGATCGTGATCAGCTCCGGCCTGGTAGGCGCGGGGCTGCTGACGCTGCACCAGTCCATGGGCATCATCATCGGCGCGAACGTGGGCACCACCGTCACCGGCCAGATCATCCGCCTGCTGGACCTGGATGCCGGCGGCGTGCCGGTGCTGCAGTTCTTCCAGCCCTCCACCCTGGCGCCGCTGGCGCTGATCGCGGGGATCATAGTGATCATGACCCGCAAGGACAAGGGCTCGGACACCGTGGGCCGAGTAGTGATCGGCTTTGGCATACTGTTTTCCGGCCTGATGAATATGACGGACGCGGTCAGCTCGCTGTCCGAATCCGGCATTATCGAAACACTGTTCGCCCGCATCGACGACAGTCCTCTGTTGGGCTACGCCATCGGCCTGGCCGTATCCTTCGTGCTGCAGAGCTCCTCGGCCTCCATTGGCATACTGCAGGCCTTCGCCATCTCCGGGCTTTTGACCTTCAGCGGCGTGTACCCGGTGCTGTGCGGCGTGTACCTGGGCGACTGCGTGACCACCGCCATCGTGTGCAACATTGGCGCGAAGAAGGAATCCCAGCGGGTAGGCGTGGCCAACATACTGTTCAACCTGGGCAAGACCATGCTGATCCTGGTCGGCGTGAACCTGGCCCGCGCCGTGGGCCTGATGGACGGGCTGTGGGGCAGCGTGATGACCTCCGGCGGCATCGCCAACACGAACACGGTGTTCAACCTGGCAAGCGCCCTGTTGATGCTGCCCGTGATGGGCCTGTTCGAGCGCCTGAGCCGCCGCCTGATAAAGGGCGACGACGCCTCCGCCGCGCCGCAGGACGCGCTGAAGGTGCTGGACGGCTTGAACCCGGTGTTCCTCAGCGCGCCCGGGCTGGCGCTGAACGCCTGCTACGACGTGCTGATGGAGATGTTCCGCCTGTCCAGGGAGAACATCAGCCGGGCCTTCGACGCGCTGAACGGCTATGACGAGGGTCTGATCGCCCGCATCCGCGCCGACGAGGACGCCATCGACACCATGGCCGACCATGTCAGCAACTACCTGATCCAGATCTCCGCCCGGATCACCGACGCCGGCCACGTGGAGATCGTGAACCACTACTACGACGCCATCTCGGAATTCGAGCGTCTGGGCGATCACGCCATGAACATGGCCGAATACGCCGAGGAGCTGCACGGCGAAAGCATCGCCTTTTCCGAATACGCCCTGAAGGAGCTGCGCGTGCTGCGGGGCCTGCTGCGGGCGGTGCTGACCTACGCCGGCAACGCCTTCAAAAACTGCGATGCCGCCGCGGCCCGGCACATCGAGCCGCTGGAGGAGGTCGTGGACGATATGGTGCACGCGCTGCGCCAGAACCACCTGTCGCGCCTGCACCAGGGCAAGTGCTCTGTGCTGGCGGGCACGGAGTTTTTGAACCTGCTGTCCGACATCGAGCGCGTGTCCGATATCTGCAGCAACGTGGGCGTGGCCACCATCGCCCGGGTCAACCCCGCGCTGAAGCATGAGATCCACGACTATGTGTCCCGGCTGCACGCCGGCAAGGACGCCGACTTCAACCGGGAATACCACGAGGCCCACGACCACTACTTTGAGATCCTGAACGAACAGGAGCTGTTGCAGGAATGAACATACAGATTTTCGGCACAAAGAAGAGCAGCGACGCCCGCAAGGCCGAGCGCTGGTTCAAGGAGCGCCGGATCAAGGCCCAGTACATCGACCTGATGGACAAGGGTATCAGCAGGGGCGAGCTGAAAAGCGTGGCCAAAACCCTGGGCGGGCTGGACGCGCTGATCGACCCCGACGCCCGCGACAGGGACGCCCTTGCCCGGGTACAGTACGCCGCCCCCGCCCAGAAGGAGGATATCCTGCTGGAGCATCCCCAGGTCCTCCGCCAGCCCATCGTGCGCAACGGCAGGAAGGCCGCCGCGGGCTATTGTCCCCAGGTGTATGAGACTTGGATGAAAGAGGAGACATAGCCTCCTTCTTCTATTTTCGTCCATGCCCCATCCTCCGTTCTGCTTCCGTTTCCCGGCAATTCCTATTGCCTATTGCCTGATTCCCGTTCCCTGATTCCTCCTCCCCGCCCATCTTGCGCACATGGCGGAATTATGCTATAATCATATAAAATGGATAGTTTCGGCCAATGGCCGACAGAAAGGACGGTAACCCCATGGCAAGAGGCGGATTTCCGGGCATGATGGGCGGCGGCAACATGCAGCAGCTGGCGCGCCAGGCCCAAAAGCTGCAGCAGCAGATGACCAAGATGCAGGAGGAGCTGGAGGCGCGCGAATACGAGGCCAGCGCCGGCGGCGGCATGGTGACGGTGAAGGTCTCCGGCAAGAAGGAGCTGCTTTCCATCGAGATCAAGCCCGAAGCGGTGGATCCGGACGACGTGGAAATGCTGCAGGACATGGTGCTGGCCGCCGTGAACGAGGCGCTGCGCACCGCCAACGACACCACCGAGCGCGAGATGAGCAAGCTCACCGGCGGGCTGAACATGCCGGGATTGTTCTGACCCTGTTTGGACGGAGAAATCCTTTCCCCGCCAATACCACCCCCGGCGGATTTTGCATGGGGCCGTCGGCCTCCGGACGCAATGTCCGCAGGGAAGCCTCTATATCCGGGGCAGATGAATTGCGCCGCTGAAAAAGCCGCGTCCCCGCCGCGCATGTCGCCGGGGACGATGGCGTGGCGCGAAGCGCCGCGACGGATGAAGACGTCATCTGCCTCACTAAACTGTATCGGAGCGTAAACCATGGCTGAAATCGAGGCGATCGCCAAGCTGGTAAACCAGCTTTCCCGGCTGCCGGGCGTGGGCCGCAAGACGGCGCAGCGCCTGGCTTATCACATCATCGCCCTGCCGGAGGACCAGGTGCGCGAGCTGGCGGCCGCCATCTACAACGGCAAAAAGCAGATCCACTTCTGTCCGATCTGCGGCAACTACACCGATTCCGATTCCTGCGCCATCTGCCAGGACAGCAGCCGTCGGCACGACATCGTGTGCGTGGTGCGCGACCCGCGGGACGTGAACGCCATGGAGCGCATGCGCGAATACAACGGCCTGTACCACGTGCTGCACGGGGTGATCTCCCCGATGGACGGCGTGGGCCCGGACGACATCCGCATCCGCGAGCTGATGAGCCGCCTGTCCTCCGGTGAGATCCAGGAGGTCGTGCTGGCCACCAACCCGGATGTGGAGGGCGAGGCCACCGCGGCCTATATCTCCCGCCTGATCAAGCCCATGGGCGTGAAGGTCACCCGAATCGCCCACGGCGTGCCCATCGGCGGCGAGCTGGAGTACACCGACGAGGTCACGCTGCTCAGGGCATTCCAGGGAAGAACCGAGATTTGAGAGTGGAGAGTGAAGATATAGTTTGCCGGGGAACGGCTGGCAGGTCATCCGCTGACATCCGGCGCGCGACTGACCAAAACTCCACTCTTCACTCTCGTTCCCTCTTCCCCCTCACCAGAAACAAAACGATCCTACAAGGAGGTGCCTCCCATGAAGGTTCTCGTCACCGGCGGAGCCGGATACATCGGCAGCCACACCTGCGTGGAGCTGCTGAAGGCAGGCCACGAGCTCGTCATCGTGGATAATTTCGTCAATTCCAAGCCGGATGCGCTGGACGCCATCCGCGCCATCACGGGCAAGGATTTCGCCTTCTACGAGGCGGACCTGCGTGACCGCGCGGCGCTGGACAAGGCCTTTTCCGAGCACGACGTGGACGCCGTGATCCACTTCGCTGGGCTGAAGGCCGTGGGCGAATCTGTGGAGAAGCCGCTGGAGTACTACGACAACAACCTGTACGGCTTCATCGTGCTGGCCGAGGTCATGCGCGCGCACGGCGTGAAGACCTTCGTGTTCTCCTCGTCGGCCACGGTGTACGGCATGAACAACCCGGTGCCCTTCAACGAGACGATGCCCACCTCCGCCACCAACCCCTACGGCTTCACCAAGGTGATGATCGAGCAGATGCTGCGCGACCTGGCCGTGGCGGACAAGGAATGGCGGATCTGCCTGCTGCGCTATTTCAACCCCATCGGCGCGCACGAAAGCGGCCTGATCGGCGAGGACCCCAACGGCATCCCCAACAACCTGCTGCCCTATGTGGCCCAGGTGGCCGCCGGGAAACTGCCCCGGCTGACCGTGTACGGCGACGACTACGACACCCCGGACGGCACCGGCGTGCGCGACTACATCCACGTGGTGGACCTGGCGCTGGGCCATCTGGCCGCGCTGGAGTATGTGAAGGATCATCCCGGCGCAGAGGCCGTGAACCTGGGCACCGGCAAGGGCACCAGCGTGCTGGAGATCGTTCGCGCCTTTGAGAAAGCCTGCGGCCACGAGATCCCCTATCGCATCGCCGCGCGCCGCCCCGGCGACATCGCCGAGTGCTACGCCGAGACGAAAAAGGCGTCGGAGCTGCTGCACTGGCACGCCGAGCGCGACATCGAGGATATGTGCCGGGATGGCTGGCGCTTCGCGGAAAAGCGGTACAGGACCTAAAAGGCGCTCTCCAGGCGAGCGCGGGAGGGAACAGGGATTAGGAGTGAGGAGTTAAGAGTTAGGAGTTAGGAATTAGGAATTAGGAGTTAAGGCGTATTTCTAAAATGCCTGAAGCGCATTTTCGGCGTCTTTGACTGCATTTCTGCGTTGATTCCCCTTGATTTACCGCCGGTAAACCTGCGGGGAATCGCCTTGAAATGCAGTCAAATCCACTCGAAACTGCATCTCCCGGCATTTAGAAACACACTCTAGGAGTGAGGAATTAAGAGTTAGGAATTAGGAGTTAGGAGTTGAGGCGCAAATCCCTGATGGGATTCGTTTTGATTGAATTGGAGCGTATCGGAAGCTTGTTGCGCCAGCATAAATCAAAGAAATCCGCAAGGATTTCCTCCACCACTCCTAACTCCTAACTCCACACTCCACATTCCACACTCCCCGTTCCCCATTGAAAAAGTGATCCGCCTCGCGGGTCACTTTTTCCAATGGCCGTGCCAATGCTTCTTCCTGTACCCGCTGGGGGTTTCGCCGGTATACTCCCGGAACACCCGGGAAAAGTGACTGTCGGAGGCGAAGCACAGGTATTCCGCGATCTCCACACAGGAGAACTCGGTGTAGGTCAACAGCACCCTGGCGGTATCCACGCGCTTGTTCCGGATGTATTCGGAAAGGGCCACGCCCGCCTCCCGCTTGAACAGCGTGGAAAGGTAGGATTCGGAAAGCTCCAGCGCCTCGGCCAGCAGCTTCACGGTGAGGGGCTGCTGCAGGTGCTTGTCGATGTAATCCATACACCGGTGCACGGGGCGGGAGTACACCTCCCGGCGCTGCAGGACCTGCATACGACGGACGTAGTCGCGGAACATGGCATCGTGCAGCGCGAACAGCTCCTGAACGCTCTGGCAGGTGTCGGCCTGGCGGATGTACAGGTCGCTGAGGTTGAAGGCATCCTCGCTGGGCATACCGCCCTCGATGCAGAACCGGCTGGCCAGCGTGATCGACGCCACGAACAGGTACTGGTAGTTGCGCACCGGGTCGTCCACCAGCTTGCCGGTGGTGGGGCCTTCGAACATCCGCTTTCCGACCTCCAGCGCCCGAGCGTCGCCCCGGCGGATCAGCTCGTACTGGTTCATATCCTCGTCATAGCTGTGGTGGTGGTAGTCCGCCTCCCGGTGTTCAAAGGTCAGCTTTTCCAGGGATTCGGCGATCTTCAGGTTCACCGACATGTCTGTCCCCCCCTTTTGAGCATGGATATATCAATAATCGCATTGATATGCTATTCATTTTTCAGCATAACATGGTATACTGTTTTTGTCAACTTCATGATAAAGGAGGATTCACATGAGCATTGATCTCGCCCGTATGCCGAAGCTGGGCTTCGGTCTGATGCGCCTGCCGGAGCAGAACGGCAAAATCGATCTGGACACCGTCTGTCAGATGGTGGACGCCTACCTGTCCGCCGGGCTGAACTACTTTGACACCGCCTACGTGTACCACGGCGGCAACTCCGAAAGGATCGTAAAGGAGGCGCTGGTGAAGCGCCATCCCAGGGAGAGCTTCACCGTGGCCACCAAGCTGCCCGCCTGGTGCCTGAAGAACGAGGCAGACCGGGACCGGGTGTTCAACGAGCAGCTGGAGCGCTGCGGCGTGGACTTCTTCGACTTCTACCTGCTGCATTCGGTGGAGGACGGCGGCAACGGCGACACCTACGAAAAGCTGGATTGCTACAGCTGGGCGCTGCAGAAGAAGGCGGAGGGCAAGATCCGCCATTTCGGCTTCTCGTTCCACGGCAGCCCGGAATACCTGGTCAAGACGCTGAACGCCCACCCGGAGGTGGAGTTCGTGCAGATCCAGCTGAACTACGCCGACTGGGAGAACCCGGTGGTGCGCTCCGGCGCGCTGTACGCCATACTGCGCGAGCGCAACATCCCCATGATCATCATGGAGCCGGTGAAGGGCGGCACACTGGCAAAGCTGACGCCGGAGCTGGAGGCGAAGCTCAAGGCCGCGCGGCCGGACAAATCCATTGCCAGCTGGGCGATGCGCTTCGTGGCCTCGCTGCCCGGGGTGATGACCGTGCTCTCCGGCATGAGCGCGCCGGAGCAGGTGGCCGACAACCTGGACACCTTCACCCGCTTCGAGCCGTTGACCGAATCCGACCGCGCCGTGCTGAACCAGGTGCGCGCCATCATGCTGAACGTGGACCAGATCGGCTGCACCGCCTGCCGCTACTGCACCGACGGCTGCCCGATGAACATCGCCATCCCCGACGTGTTCCGCGCCTTGAACACCCGGCGGCTGTACAACAACGAGCAGTTCCGCCCCCAATCCTTCTACAGCGGCCTGATCGGCCAGGGCCACGGCCGCGCCGGCGACTGCATCGCCTGTGGCCAGTGCGAGGGCGTGTGTCCCCAGCACCTGCCCATCATCGAGCTGCTGAAACAGGCCAGCGCTGAGTTCGACGGCTAAAATAAGATAAGGGGACGGTTCCTTATCCCGGAATTGGGAATGGGGAATATGCGCGGCAGCCCGCTGTTCCAGTTCCCTGCTCCCTGTGCCCTCAGCCATTCCTATTGCCTGATTCCCAACCTCTCCAACCCCAATTTCCCCCTTTTCAATTCGCCGATTATCGTGTATAATGGACGTACCCAATAAAACATGGAGGTATACATCATGGCCAAGTACGTATGTGACGCCTGCGGCTGGGAGTACGACGAGGAGCTCGGCAGCCCCGAGAACGGCATCGCCCCCGGCACGAAGTTTGAAGACCTGCCCGACGATTTCGAGTGCCCGCTGTGCGGCGTCGGCAAGGACATGTTCTCCGAAGCCTGAACCAAAAATCCCCCCGGAAACGGGGGGATTTCATTGAAAGGGAGTAATTCATTATGATTGACGTCACCGCCCTGGGCGAGCTGCTCATCGACTTTGCGCCCCATTCCACCAACGACGCCGGCTACCCGGTGCTATCGGCGAATCCCGGCGGCGCGCCGGGCAACTTCCTGGCCGCGCTGAACCGCTACGGCCGCTCCACGGCCATGATCGGCAAGGTGGGCGACGACATGTTCGGCCGCCTGCTTGTGAACACGCTGCGCGCCGCGGGCATCGACACCCGGGGCGTCATCGTGGACCCGAACCAGTTCACCACGCTGGCCTTCGTGTCGCTGGACGCCAGCGGCAACCGGGATTTCAGCTTTGCCCGCAAGCCCGGCGCGGACACCTGCCTGCGGGCGGACGAGCTGGACGAGGCCCTGATCGCCGGGAGCCGGGTGTTCCACTTCGGCACGCTGTCGCTGACCGACGAACCCGCACGCACGGCCACCGAAAGGGCCGTCGCGATGGCCAAGGCCGCCGGGGCGTATATCAGCGTGGACCCGAACCTGCGCAAGCCCCTGTGGCCGGATATGGAGGCGGCGAAGGCGGCCCTGGAGTGGAGCCTGAAGCAGGCCGACATCATCAAGATCAGCGACGAGGAGATCGACTTCCTTTGGGGCCTGACCCCCGAGGAGGGCGCGCAGAAGCTGCTGAATGAATACGGCGCTTCGCTGGTGTACGCCACGCTGGGGCCCAAGGGCTGCCACGCCGCCACCCGGAACGCCAGGGTCACCGTAGCCTCCCCCGCGGGCATCAACGTGGTGGACACCACCGGCGCGGGCGACATCTTCGGCGGCAGCGCCATGAGCCGCTTCCTGGCCCTGGGCAAGGCCCCCGACGCGCTGACCGAAGGCGACCTGACCGACATCACCCGCTTCGCCTGCACCGCCGCCAGCCTGTCCACCCAGAAGCACGGCGGCATCAGCAGCGTGCCGGCAATGGAGGAAGTGCTGGAACGGCTATAGCCAACCGGGACGGTCGCCTTGGCCCGACGGACCAGCACCAAAACGCGAAGATCCTTCGCTGACGCCCGGTATGACTGGCAATGCGTTGCGCTGTCATACCGAGTGGAGCGAAGGATCTTCCTTTGTTCCAAAGGGGAAGCCCTGGGCGGGCGGCGCAACGCCGCCCCTACAATCCCTATTGCCTGTCCCCTACTTCACCTTGATCTTCACCTTGAACGACAGGCCGTTCTTGGTCTTGCAGGTGATGGTCGCGTTGCCCTTGGCCACGGCCTTGACCCTGCCGGACTTGGACACGGTGGCGACCTTCTTGTCGCTGCTCTTCCAAGTGAAGGTGGTCTCGGCGTACTTGGGGGTCAGCTTGGTCATCAGCTTCAGTGTCTTGCCCTTCTTCAGGGTGACGGTCTGCTTGTTCTTCAGCTTGTTCTTGGTCTTGACGGAGGTCTTGTACAGCACCAGCTTGGTGGGCTTGGGAGCGCTGACCTTCACGGTGATGCTCTTGCTCTTGCCGCCGGCCTTGGCCGTGATCTTCACGGTGCCCTTGGCCACGGGGGTGACCACGCCCTTCTTGGACACGGTGGCGATCTTCTTGTCGCTGCTCTTCCAGGTCACCTCGGTGCCCACGTTGGCATCCGCGGGCGACAGGGTGGCCTTCAGCGTCAGGGTCTTGCCCAGCTTCAGCGACTGCTCGCCGGTCTTGTCCAGCTTCACCTTGCTCACCGCCACCAGCGGCTCGAAGTTATAGCCCCACTCCTTGGCGTAGGCCTCTGCGGTAGAGCCGGGCCAACCGCGCAGCGTAAAGCCCTCGGCGCAGC
Source organism: uncultured Eubacteriales bacterium (assembly GCA_902778045.1). Taxonomy (GTDB): domain Bacteria; phylum Bacillota; class Clostridia; order Christensenellales; family Aristaeellaceae; genus UBA2862. The sequence goes on along the minus strand of CACYWI010000002.1, from coordinate 15,174 downwards.
TGGGCTCCATCTCCTGCGCATCGTCGTTCCACGCCTCGAACACACCGCCCTCCAGGCTGGTCTTGGGATTCAGGATGGTGACGGTCTTCAGGTTGCTGCAGTTCTCGAACGCGCCGGAGTAGACACCCTCCAGGCTGGCGGGAAGGGTGATCTCCTTCAGGCCGTTGCAGTGGGAGAACGCGCCATCGTTGATGTACTCCAGGCCCTCGTTCAGCATGATTTCCGTAAGGCCGCTGCGACTGAACGCAGCGTGGTCGATCTTCTTCACCGTGCTGGGCAGCTTCAGCGTCTTCAGACTGGAACAGCCGCTGAAGTTGGAATAGCCAATCCCGGTGAAGCCCTCCGGCAGAACCACGGTCTTCAGCTTGTTGCAGTCGGAAAACGCAAATTCGCCCAGAAACACCCTGCTCTGGAACACCACCTTCGTCAGCTTGGACTGTCCCTCAAATACGCTGTCCATAACGGTATGCATCGTCGTGGGGAACACCAGGGTGGTGATGTTGTCGTCAAATATGCCGTTGGCATATATCTCCGTGACGCCCTCGGGGATCACCACGTCGCCGCCCTTGCCGTTGTACGCCACCAGTTCGCCGTACTCCACCAATTTGCCGTCGTCGTCCTTGTAGCTCCCGTATCTCACATCGAACTCCGGGGCCGCCTTGGGCGTCGCCTCCTCCGCGACGTTCCACTCCGGCGCGGCGATGTCCGCCTCGGCCTCCCCGGCCTTCCCGGCCTCCCCGGCCAGCTCGAACTCACCCTCCGCCGCCGCGGCCACCAGGGTCTCCCCCGCCTCCGCCTCGCCGGCCAGTTCAAGCTCCACATCCGCCACCGGGGCTTCCGCCTCGGGGCTCACGACCTCCTCCGCCAAGGCCATTCCGGCCAGCAGGCACACGATCAGCAGCAGCGCGATTCTCTTCAACATGGTGATTCCTCCTCGTATGATTCATAAAGGAAAACGGATAATGGAAACATCGGGAGGTGATCTCCGTTCAATTTCCATTATCCGTCGTCCGTTATTGCTTTCCTTCCCGTCCCAGCGCGAAGGCCTTCCTGTTCAGCTCCAGGAACTTCGCCGGCACAGTCTCCTCGATGGCCCTGGTCCAGGCCTCCTCGGGGATATCCTTCATCAATCGGCTGAGCACGCCGATCAGCACCACGTTCACGGCCTTGGGGCTGCCGGCCTGCTCGGCCAGGGACAGCGCGTCCACGGCGCGCACGTCGGCCATGGCGGAGAGCTTCTCCACGATATCCTCGGGATACGCCGCCGCGCCGGTGATCACCGGCATGGGCCAGGTCTTCTGGGTGTTTGTGAGCAGCACGCCGCCCTCCTTCAGATACGAGATCCATCTGGCGGATTCCAGCAGCTCGAAGGACAGGATATAGTCGGCCTCGCCCTCGTCCACGATGGGCGAATACACTGCGTCGCCATAGCGCACATAGGTCACCACGCTGCCGCCGCGCTGGCTCATGCCGTGGACCTCGGAAAGCTTCACGTCATAGCCCTGGCCGATCAGCACATTGCCCAGCAGCTTCGAGGCCAGCAGTGTGCCCTGGCCGCCGACGCCGACGATCATGATGGAAGTGGTCTTCATTTCCCTTCGCCCCCTTCAAACGCGCCGAATTTGCACATCTGTTCGCACAGGCCGCAGCCCACGCACAGGGTGGGGTCCACACTGGCCTTCTTGTCGGTGAAACGGATGGCCGGACAGCCCACCTTCATGCAGCTGCGGCAGCCCTTGCACTTGTCGGGGTCGATCCTCAGCGGGGGCTTGGCCTTCACATATTTCAGCAGCATGCAGGGCCGCCGCACGATGATCACGCTGGGCGCGTCGGCGGCGATCTCCTCCCGGATGGCGGCTTCGGTGGCGGCCATGTCCTGGGGGTCCACCACGCGCACGCGCTCGATGCCCGCGGCGCGGCACACATCCTCGATCCTGATGGCGCAGGTCGGCTCGTTCTGCAGCGTCAGGCCCGTGGTGGGGTTCTGCTGGTGGCCGGTCATGCCGGTGATGGAGTTGTCCAGCACCAGTACCGTGGCGATGGATTTGTTGTAGGCCAGGTTCACCACGCCGGTGATGCCGGAATGCATGAACGTGCTGTCGCCGATCACGGCCACGCTGCGCTGCGCGGCCTCCGCGCCCAATATCTTCGTAAAGCCGTGGGCCATGCCGATGGATGCGCCCATGCACAGCACGGAATCCACCGCGTTCAGCGGCGCGCCGCTGCCCAGGGTATAGCAGCCGATGTCGCCCAGCACGGTCAGCTTCAGCTTGGAAAGCACCGTGAACAGCCCGCGATGGGGACAGCCGGGGCACATCACCGGCGGACGGCCGGGCACGGCCTCGTCAAAGCGGCGGGTGTCCGGCAGCGCCACGCCCAGCGCCCTGCGCAGCTTGTTCTGGGACAGCTCGCCCTGGCAGCCGAACAGGTCCTTGCCGCCGTCCACGGCGATGCCGTTCATGCGCAGGTGGCGCTCGATCACGCCGTCCAGCTCCTCCACCACGATCAGGCGATCCACCTTTTCGCGGAAATCGCGGATCAACCGCACCGGCAGCGGGTTCACCAGGCCGATCTTCAGCACGCTGGCGGTCGGGAAGGCCTCCTTCACATACAGGTAGCAGGTGCCGCTGGTGACGAAGCCGATTTGGGTATCCCCCATCTCCACCCGGTTCAGTCCGGTGGTTTCGGCATACTCGCGCAGCGCGTCCAGCCGCTTTTCCACCTCGGCGTGGCGCAGCACGGCGTTGGCCGGGGCCGCCACGTTCTTGCGGGGGTTCTTTTCATAGGGCTTCAGCGCGTGCTCCTCGCGGTCGTGCAGCTCCACCAGGCACTGGCTGTGGGCCACGCGGGTGCAGGTGCGCAGCAGGGCCGGGGTGTCGAAGGCCTCCGATATCTCATAGGCGGCCTTCACAAAGTCCCGGCACTCCCGGGAATCGGAGGGCTCCAGCATGGGCAGCTTCGCCGCGATGGCATAGTGGCGGCTGTCCTGCTCGTTCTGGCTGCTGTGCATGCCCGGGTCGTCCGCCACGCACACCACCATGCCGCCGTTCACGCCGTTGTAGGACGCCGTGAACATCGGGTCCGCCGCCACATTGAAGCCCACATGCTTCATGGCGCAGAAGCTGCGCGCGCCCGCCAGGCTCGCGCCCACGGCGGATTCGACGGCCACCTTCTCGTTGGGGGCCCACTCGGCGTATACCTCGTCGTAGCCCGCGGCGAACTCCGTGATCTCCGTGGAGGGCGTTCCCGGATAGGACGACACAAACCGGCAGCCCGCTTCATACAGTCCGCGCGCCACCGCCTGGTTGCCCAGCAACAGCTTTTTCATGGCAAATCTTCCTTTCGCATCCGTAATTCTATTGATCTATGATACCAACCGCCATTCTGGGGTCGTCGGTGGTGATGTAGTCCACGCCGATCTCCGCCCACTCGCGCAGCTGTTCGGCATCGTTGACGGTCCAGGTACCCACGAGATAGCCCTGGTTCTGCCAGCGCAGCACGTCGTCGCGGGTCAGGTGGGCGTCCTGCTGGCTGAGCACGGTGGGCCCAAGCGCGGCGAGGGTGGCCTCCAGATTCTTCGGCTTGCGGGTGAACAGCAGGCCCACCTTCGCGCCGGGATGCAGCGCGCGCACCGCGGCCAGCTTTTCGGCATCGAAGGCGATGTAGCACACCCGGTCCTCCATGCCATATGCCGCCACGGCCTTCACGCAGGCGGCGGGATCGGCGGAATCCTTCAGCTCCAGCTCCATGCCCATTCCTGCGTCGGACACGATCCGCAGCGCCTCGTCCAGAGTGCAGATATCCTCGTCCAGGGCCGTGAGCTGCTCCAGCGTCAGCTGTTCGACGGCGTACCTGCGGCCCCGCAGCACGAAGGTGGCGTCATGGTGTACCACCTGTACGCCGTCCGCGGTGCTGCGCACATCCAGCTCCACATCGTTCGCGCCGCTGTCGGTGGCGTCGGCAAAGGCACGCGAGGAATTCTCCGGCCAATCGCCCGCACCGCCCCGGTGGGCCACGATCACCGCCCGGCGGGCGCCCTTCTCCAGCACCCGCAGGCAGCAGGTTGCCGTCAGGCCGTTGTAGGCGGTCACGGTCACGGCGGTCTGCCCGGGGCCGACGGTCTTCACCGCGCCGTTTTCGGCCACGGTGACCACAGACGCGTCATACCCGGAATACGCGAGCCCGTAGGCGGCGCTGCCCTTGTCGAAGGTCACCTTCAACGTGGTGCCGCGGCCCACGAACAGCTTCGGGGCCCGGGCCGCCACCGTCATCGAAGCCGGCGCGCGCTTCACCGTGACGGTGCATACGGCCTTCACGCCGCCGGAAGCGCGAACGGTGATCTTCGTCCTGCCGGGCTTCCTCGCCTCCACCACGCCGTCGGCGTTCACATCGGCCACATCGGCCTTGGCGCTGGCGAAGGACAGCGCGCCTCCGGTCTCCTGGCCGCGCCGGTCCAGGGCCCTGGGATCCAGGAAAAAGCGCTCGCCCACGCCCAGCGTGACCTTCTTGCGCGCCAGCGAGATCCGCTTGGCCACCTGTCCGGAGGGCGCGACGACGGGCTGGCCCGGCTTCAGCGGCGCAAGCTGCTCCGCCAGCCCCGAAAACGCCGTCCAACACAGGCACAGTACCAGCGCAAGCGCAAGCCACCGCCTCATTCCCGCGCCATCCTCCTTTGCCGAGGGATTTGATTCTTCCCTATTATAGCACAACACGCATGGAAAATCGATATGATACGCAATCTTAATCATGGAATGAGATGAGGGGACGGTTCCTTATCCCATTTTTGTGTACACAGCAGCGGCGGCATTGCGCACCCGCAAGGGGGAGGCAATGCCGCCGCTGTGATATTGTCAACCTGTTACAACGCTGTTATACGGTCCGTTTCCGTCTCCTCACCCCACGGCGTTGGGCTCCGGGGTAGCGGTTGGCGCGGGGGTGGGCGCGAACAGCTTCTCCTGGAAGGCCTGGTCGGCCACGCCGTTGGCGGGCAGTCCATAGGCCTGCTGGGCCGTCTTCACCGCGGCATCGGTCATTTCGCCGAAGCCGCCGTCGGCCTTGCCGTCATAGAAGCCCAGCTCGCGCAGCCGCAGCTGCAGCTGTATCACGCTGTCGCCGGTGGAGCCCATCTTCAGCTCGTCGTACACGCCCGGCACGGGAGTGGCGCGCACCATGCCCTCGTACAGCTTCTGCTGGAAGGCATTGTCGGCGATGCCGTTCGCCTCCATGCCGAAGGCGGTCTGGGCGGCCTTGATGGCCTCCTCGGTCATTGCGCCGAAGGCGCCGTCGGCGGTGCCCTGCAGATAACCCAGCTCGATCAGGCGGGCCTGCATCTCGGCCACCTCGTCGCTCTTGAGGCCCTTTTGCAGTATGCCGTATACCACCTCGGGCGTGGGCTCGGGCTCATCGCTCTCCAGCTGGAAAAGTATCATCCTGGCCTCGCCGTCGTTGTAGGTGGTCACCACCAGGTAGAACATCTCCTCGCGGTCGCTGGAGTACTGGTAGCGCTTATACAGCATTTTGGGCACGTTCGTGGTCAGCGCCACGCCGTAGTTGCCGGAGATCTCCGCGTCCATCAGCTGGTAGCCGCGCTCCACGGCGTCGCCGGATTCGCTGCGCAGGCTGATGTCCACCACGTTCTGTGGCACGATGGGCGCTTCGCCGGTATAGTCGTTCAGCACCAGCTCAAAGCCCGCGCCGGCCTCGTCGCCCTGCAGCTTGTACTGGGTGGAGTACTTCGCCGCAAAGTCGGTGGGCCGCATGTAGGTGCGCATGGTCTGGGTAAAGCTGACGGTCTCGAAGGGCTCGTCCCCCGCCTCCACCCTGGCGCTGCCGTCGGCATTGATCTGGGTGGTGTAGGTAAAGCTTTCGCCGTAGGGCACGATGGCGATCACCTGGGGCTCGCCGGGCTTGGCCGGCTCGGGCTCGGGCGTGCTCTCCGCCTCGGTTTCCTCCACAGATTCCTCAGCCATGGATTCCTCAGCCTCGGCCTGCTCAGTCTCCGCCTCAGGCTCCCCGGCTTCTGCTTCCTCGGCCTCCGCCTTGGCTTCCTCCGCCTCAGCCCCGGTCTCCTCGGAATCCGCCTTGGTCTCCTCGGCCTCCGCCTCGGTCTCCTCCTCGGGCTCGTCCTCAGGGAAGATCTCGGGCGCCTCGGTCACCTCGGGCTTCGCGGTCTTCTTGGGCTTCTTGGTGGCCTCGGGCTTCGCGGTCTTCTTGGGCTTCTTGGTGGCCTTGACCTCCTCGGTTTCTTCGGCCTTTTCTTCCTCCCCGGCCTTTTCGGACGACGCCTCTTCATCCTTATCGGCCTTCTCCTCGGAATCGTCCTCGGGGAAGATCACGTCGCCGTCCTCGCCGTCCTCGGCGGCCTTGTCCACTTCGGGGAAGGCGTCCTGTTCGGCCACGGGATCGCCCTCATCCTCAGCGGTCTCGGGGGCGGGGGTGACCATTGCAGCGGCCGGGTCCACATTGCGGTCCGGGTTGCTGTTCACATACCAGCGGAAGGCAAACGCCCCCGCCACGCAGCCGAGGATAAAGCACACGATCGCCGCGGCGGTCACGCGCCGCTTGTACTGGGCGCGCAGCTTGCGCACCCGGGCCTTCATGGCCGCGGTCTGCTTCACGGGATTGTCACTCATATGTAAATGCCTCCTAACGACAGAAGAGTCTATCTTCATTATATCCACCGCGCCAAAGGAACGTCAAGCCGCAACCGTGGCACAGGGGATAAAATATGTTGATGAAATTATGACGCGCAAAACCCTGCGCTGGTTCCAATGCGGGTGTGGAGATATAAGCATGCCGCGCGCGGCGGCAAGCCGGAAATCAAGCTGCCATTACCGCAAAGCATGGCCTTCATCAGACATGGGCCGACAGCGCGCCGTTTCCGGCTCTCTTCATCTCCACGCTTGACGCTTGCCTCTCCGCTCTTTGCTATATCCCGATCTCGCCCTCGGGCCGCAGCTCCTCCACGGCGGGCAGATCCGCCAGGGTACGCATGCCGAAATGCTGCAGGAACTTATCGGTGGTGCCGTACAGGATCGGGCGGCCCAGGGTTTCCCGGCGTCCCTGTTCTTCGATAAAGCCCTTGTTCAGCAGGCTTTGCACCGAATAATCGCACTTCACGCCGCGCACGGCCTCGATATCGCCCTTGGTGACGGGCTGGCGATAGGCGATGATGGACAGCGTTTCCAGCACGGCCTGGGACAGGGGCTGCTTTTGCAGCGGCTGCAGGAAGGCCTCCACCTGTTCGGCGTATTTGGGACAGATAGACAGGAACACCGTCTCGCCGCTGCGGTTCAGCTGGATGCCCCGGTTCTCCAGGGCCAGCGTGTCCTCCAGCGCCGACAGCGCCTCTCCCAGCTCGGTCGTGGTCAGGTTCATGGCGTGGGCCAGCGCGTCCACCCGCACCGGGTCGCCGGAAACGAACAGTATGGCCTCGATAATGGCCGAAAGATTCTCCATGGCTCTGCCGCCCTTCCTTGGTGTAACGACTATTGTAGCATACTTTCGTAAAGGGAACAAGCGCACTCCGTTACCGCCGCAGGGGAAGCGTGTGGGAATTGAAGCCGGTACAGGTACTGCCTTCCCCTTCAGTGAAAGGCCTTTGGACGCCAGCCACTATTCCTGTTCCCTCGGCTATTCCTATTGCCTATTCCCTATTGCCTTATTCTCTATTGCCTGATTCCAAATCCGCGCTCCCAATTATGACAAACTCCGTCAAACTGGGCTTTTGTTTCACATTTATTACAAATCTATTGCAGCCTGTTTCGGAATGATGTATAATCCTGGCAAAGCGAGAAACATGAGGCGATAGTCATGCGGAAGTGGATTGCCCTGGCGGTGCTGGCGGCGCTGATGTGCTGCGTATGGATGCCGGACGCCAGCTTTACCGAGGATCGGGACACGATCCTGTTGGCGCGGGCGATTTATGCCCTGACGAAAAACGAATCCTATGAGGCCAAGCTGGCCGTGGGCACGGTGGCGATGAACCGCATGGACAGCGTGTGGTTCCCGGACAGCCTTTCCGGCGTGCTGAACCAGCAGCACCAGTTCCCCATCGGCAGCCGCTATGACGCCGACAGCCTGTCCGCCGCCCACGCGGTGCTGGCAGGGAAGCGGGTGCTGAGCGCGGACGCCCTGTACTACCGGGCCGCAGCCGCCGCCATCCCCGGCGGCGAAAGCCCCCTGGCCACCGTCGGCGGCTTCGCCTTCTACGGCGATTGACCGGCGAATCGCGTGGGATAAGGAACCGTCCCCTCATCTCATCTCACGGCTCCCGTTTCCCCCTCCCCAAACCTTTACTTGCCCCCGTCCCCGGACGGGGGTATAATATTGTAGGATCATAAGCTGGAGGTATATGCCATGTCCACTCGATACACCCGGTCCGTCACCATACTGCCCAGCCGGATCGATGCCCATGGGCGGCTGAGCGTGCCGGACACCTTTGATCTGTTCATGGATGTGGCCACCGAGGCCGCGGGCGAGATGGGCGTGGGTTTCGACTTTCTGAAGAAGCGGGGCATGTTCTGGATCACGGTGAAGACCCGCATCCGCTTCATCGAAAGGCCGCCCCTTTTGAGCCGCGTGCAGGTTTCCACCTGGCCGGAGGCGCCGGGCGAAAAGCGCTGCGACCGCTATTATGAGATCACCGACGAGTCAGGCCGGCCCATGGTGCAGGGCAGGACGGAGTGGGCCATCGTCAGCGTGCTGACGGGCCACCCCCAGCGCATCGACAGGCTGATGCCCGAGGGCCTGGTCTACGACGCGGGAAAGGCCGTGTGCCCGGAGCCCTTTCCGATGATCGACGAGGCCTTTCCCGAACCGCCGTTTGCCGGGCATCGGGTGGTCTCCACCGACATCGATATGGCCCGCCACATGAACAACGTGGCCTACGTGCGCGCCATCGCCAACGCCTTTACGGTGAAGGAATGGAAGAAGCTGAACGTGAAGCAGCTGGACGTGATCTTCCGCGCCTCCGCCCACGAGGGCGACGCGCTGAGCCTGTACAGGCGCGCCATCCCCGGCGGGCTGGACGTGCGCATCGCCCTGCCGGACGGCACGACCAGCGCGCTGGCGAGAATACTGACGGAGTAATGGAAATGGGAAAACGGGATGGGCTTCTCACAGGGCGGCCGTTTATTCACGCCTGCAGCCTGTTGCCTGATCCATCATTGAAAAACTGGAGTTTGTCATGAAATCAATCCTCTACGGACGTTCCGGAAAATGGATACGGCGCATCGGCCAATTCCTGGTGGACCTGTGCCTGGTGTGCCTGTCGGCCTACGCGGCGCTGCTGCTGCGCTTTGACGGGCAGATCACCCCGCTGCAGCTTCGCCACACGATAGACGCGCTGCCCATCATACTGATGATCTATTCGATGGCGGGCATCAGCTTCGGCCTGTACGAGATGATCTGGCGCTTTGCCGGCGGGCCGGAGTTCTTTCGCCTGGCCTCGGCCTACGCCATCTCCGGCCTGATCACGCTGATGCTGAACCACTTCCTGCAATGGGGCATTTCCCGCCCGGTGCTGGTGATGACGGCCATGATCACGCTGATCCTGGTAGTGGCCTCGCGGCTGACGTGGCGCTGGCTGCGCACGGCCCTGGGCAACGGCCGCCAGCGCCAGACCCGCATACTGATCGTCGGCGCGGGCGAGGGCGGCGCCTACGCGGTGCGCATCTGCCAGCAGAACCGGGCCAACTTCGGCGTGCCGGTGGCCTTTGTGGACGACGACCCGATGAAGCGCCGTATGCGCGTGAGCGGCATACCGGTGTGCGGCACGGTGGCGGACATCCCGGACATCGTAAAGCAGAAGAGCATCGACGAGATCATCGTGGCGGTGCCCGGCACCCACGGCGAGCGGCTGACGGAGATCATCAGCCTGTGCAAGTCCACCCGCTGCCGCACGCGGATGCTGACCGACCCCAACGATGTTGACCGGGCGGACGGCGCCACGGCCTTCCGCGAGCTGAACACCAGCGACTTCCTGTCCCGGGCCGAGGTGGCGCTGGACACGAAGCTGATCAAGGGCTACCTGACCGGCAAGGTGGTGCTGGTCACCGGCGGCGGCGGCAGCATCGGCAGCGAGATCTGCCGCCAGATCATGCGCTTCGGGCCGAAGAAGCTGTTGATCTTTGACATCTACGAAAACTGCGCCTACGAGCTGGAGTGTGAGCTGAAACAGCGCTACGGCGCAGATTGTCCCATCGAGGTGCTGATCGGCTCCATCCGCGACAAAAAGCGCCTGGACGAGGTGTTCGAGGCGTGGCACCCCACGGTGGTGTTCCACGCCGCCGCCCACAAGCACGTGCCGCTGATGGAGATCAGCCCGGGCGAGGCGGTGAAGAACAACGTATTCGGCACGCTGAACCTGCTGAATTCCGCCAGCGAGCACGGCGTGGAGCGCTTTGTGCAGCTGTCCACCGACAAGGCGGTGAACCCGGCCAACGTGATGGGCGCCACCAAGCGCGTGACCGAGATGCTGCTGCAATCCCACGCCCGGCGCACCGGCATGAAGTGCATGGCCGTGCGCTTCGGCAACGTGCTGGGCAGCCACGGCAGCGTGATCCCGCTGTTTGAGGCCCAGATCCGCAAGGGCGGGCCCGTGACGCTGACCCACCCGGACATCACCCGCTATTTCATGACCATCCCGGAGGCCGCCCAGCTGGTGCTGCAGGCCGGGGGCCTGGCCCAGTCCGGAGCCATCTATGTGCTGGACATGGGCGAGCCGGTAAAGATCATCGACCTGGCCCGCAAGCTGATCCGCTTCTACGGCTATGAGCCCGGCGTGGACATGGAGATCACCGTGGTCGGGCTGCGCCCCGGCGAGAAGCTGTACGAGGAGCTGATGATGGACAAGGAGAGCGCGGGCGTCACCCGCACCGCCCACGACAAGATCTTCGTGGCCCCGCCCATTGACTTCGGCGAGGACGCCTTCCGCAGCCAGCTGGATGCCCTGGCCGCCGCCACCAAGGCGGACGACGACGAGGCCATCATCGAGGCGCTGAAGGCCATCGTGCCCACCTATGCCCCGAACCGGGAGATGCTCGCATAGCGTCCGCGCGCCAGATAAACCACGACGCCGGCCATTCGCGATCGCGAATGGCCGGCGTCGTGGTCTGTATTCCGGGGTTAGCCGTAGATGAACTCGTGCAGCAGCCTGGTGTTCTCCTCAAAGTCGGGCTTGATGCACCATACGCCGCCGAACATGCCGTCCTGGTAGGTGCCGTCGGCGGGCACGCGGAACTCGGTGAGGCTGTCCAGGTTCATGCCCATGCAGGCCTTGGCGATGGACATGATCTGATCAAAGCCCATGTTGGTGGTCACATACTGCAGCAGATTCGTGACGATGGTGACCATGCTGAACATGCTCTCCTGCTGCAGGCGCTTGGCGATGGTCACCAGCACGGTGCGCTGGCGCTCTGCACGGGCATAGTCGGAATCGCTCTTGCGGATGCGGGAATAGGCCAGCACCTGCTTGCCGTTCAGCAGCACCTGGTTGCCGGAGGGCACGCTGGTGGCGTACTTCTTTTCGCCGTTGGGAGACTTGGCGTCCTCGGCGCTCAGATAGCTGATGGCGCGGCTCTCGGCGGCGCTCACATCCAGCCGGATGCCGCCCAACGCGTCCACGATGGCCACCAGGCAGTTCATGTTCACCAGCGCGTAGTTCTGGATGTTCAGGCCAAAGTTTTCATTGATGGTGCGCATGGTCAGCTCCGGGCCGCCGTATACGCAGGCCGCGTTCAGCTTCTGCCCGCCATATTCGGGCAGCTGCACCCAAGTGTCGCGCATCACCGAGGTCATCTTCACCTCGTTGGTATTGCTGTTGATGGACAGTATGATCATCGTGTCGGTGCGCAGGAACTTGGTGCTGCCCCGGGAATCGGTGCCCATCAGCAGTATGTTCAGCCAATCCTCCGAAAGGCCGGGGGTGACGGCCAGGTCGGTGACCTCCACGTGCTTTTCTACGGCGAAGTCCTCCTCCTCGTAGTCGCCAAACACATATTCCTCCTCGCCGGCCACATAGTCCTCAGGGTTGGCATAGGCCTCCGCGGCGTCATCCTGCACGGGCTCTTCCTCCTGCGCCTGTTGGGTCGCGCCGAGGAAGTATTTCAGCAGGTCGCCGATCACATCCACGTCCTCCTGCTCTGCCAGCGCGCCGAACGCGCCGAACACCATAAGGCACAGCGAAACCGCCAGTGCCGTAGCCCTTTTGATTCTCTTCATGCGTGTGTTCCTCCATGTGTTTCTGTACCGAGTGAATATGTAATATTCTATCAGCCGGGGCTTGCAAAATCAACCGCGCGGGACGAATCTCAAAGCAGAAACAACCCCGGCTTCATATTTGCGCCGCACTTGCGGCGGCATGTTGGTTGGACGGAGGCGCGGCGGAAACGGTTCCATGGTAAAACAAGGGGGACGAAAATGGATAACGGCGATTGGGCTTCCGTCGGAAAGCCGCGTCGCCATTATCCATTGTCCATTATCTGTCCCACTTCATAAGCCGCTCCCCCTTCACGAGGAAGGCCTCCCGCGCCAAAGCGGCGAGAGGATCGTCGGCATGGGAATCGGAATAGAATTTGTCAATGCCCTGGCCCGGAAAGCGGGCACGGAAGCGGGTGACCTTTTCCCTGCCCTGGCAGTTGGGGCCGAGGAAGGTGCCGGAGCGCTTGTCCACTGGCGAGCCGATCATCACGCGGATACCCAGATGCTCGCAGGCGGGACGGATCAGAAATTCCGGCGAGGCGGACACCACCACGTCGTCCTCCCGGTGCAAGGGCGGATACCAGGCCTTGAGCCGGGGCAGGTTGCGCTGCCAGAAGGCATCCACCGCCCGGTCCACATCGCCGATCAGCGTCAGGAAGTGGAACATGCGCTGCTTGAAGGCGCGCTTGTCCCGCCGCTTCAGCAGGAACAGCAGCCCGTTCACCACCTGGCCCGGGATATCCCGCCACATGCGCGGATGGTGCAAAAGGCAGTACCCGAAGAAACGCGCGGAGCTGTCCCCCCGCAGCAGCGTGTTGTCAAAATCAAATACGTTCATGATAATCGTTCATGCGGGCGGCGCATCGCCGCCCCTACGCTTCCCCTTCCCTCGCCCGCACCACGGCCAGTATCGCCTCGGCGGCGGCCTCGTACCCCAGGGCAGAGGTATTCAGCATCAGGTCGTAGTTGGCGGGATCACCCCAGGTCTTGTCGGTAAAGAAGCGGTTGTAGTTCTTGCGCTGGGCGTCCCGGCGGCGGATGTAGGCCTCGATGCGGTTGGCGTCCACGCCGTCCACGCTGCGGGCGCGATCGATGCGGTCCTGCATGTTGCTGGCGTAGATGAAGGCATGCACAAAGGGCACATGGGCCTCGGTCTTCAGGATGTGGGCGGTACAGCGGCCCAGGAAGATGCGGGGCCCCTTGGCCACCAGCTGCTGCACCAGGCGGGATTGCGCGGAGTACACCTGGAAGGGAGCCTCGTTCACGCTGGCACCGTAGGGACCGCCGCGCACCATGTTCAGATCCTGCAGCACGCCGCCGACGCCCTTCTCGTCATATTCCCGCAGGGTGCCCAGGTTGATGCCGTACTCCCGGCCCGCCATGATCAGCAGGTCGCCGTCGTAGAATTCGATGCCCAGCTTTTCCGACAGGATCCGGGCCACCTCGCGCCCGCCGCTGCCATACTCCCGGTCGATGACAATGCTTTGCTTGCTCATAGCGATACTCCTTTCAAATCAATGTGGAATGGGGAATTGGGAATTAAAGGAAGTCGATTCTCCTTGATTCAGGCATATCCCGCAGGGATTTGTACCTCAATTCCCAATTTCAGATTTCATTTCCCTCCCAGCACCGCGGTCTTGTTCGGGCTGGAACGGCGCTCCATTTGGGGGTAGCGGCGCTCGATGGCGGCCAGGGCGATCTCCACGTCCTCATAGACCTCCTCGGGCGTGTGCGCGCCCACGGTCACCATGTCCTGAGGGCGCAGCGTGGCGAAGGAGAAGCTCAGGCCCACATAGGGCGATACGCGGCCCGCAGCCATGGGCTTGATGCTCATCACGGGCTTCTTCGCGCCTTCGATGATGGCGCGCACGCCCTCCACCTCCACCTGCATCAAAAAGCCCGCGCAGTTGTAGATCTGGATATAGGTCTGCACGTCGTATTCGTTCTGGTCGGAATACAGTATCAGCTCCGGCATGTGAGCGGACAGGCCGGGGATCATGCCGTGCTGGCGGATCATGTCCAGATAGTCCGGCAGCCGGTCCATGGTGCCCTTCAGCTTGCTGACCAGCATTTCCGCCGAGCTGTGGTGGATCAGGCAGATCTCGCTGCCGTTCTCAGCGCAGCGGGCGATCACCTTCTCCGCGGCGGCGCGGCCCTCGGCGCTGTCGGTGACATCAATGATGGGCGTGTCGATCTTGATCACGTGCTGCCCGGCGGCGTCCTCGGCGCGCCTGATGCCCTCCAGCAACGCCGGCTGGTTGCCGAAGGGCGCCATCATGGCATCGATGCCGCAGCTGAGGTAGGCCTTCACCATGGCCTCGAAATCCTCCGCCGCGCTGAAGCGGCGCTGGATCATGTGATCCGCCGAGGGCGTGGTATGGCTCCAGCCCAGCATCCAGTTCGTGCCCATCAGCATCCGGGGCAGGGAGAGATTCTCGACCATGGTCCTTGGAAAGGTCGCGTTCATGCTGTCATCCTCCGTTTCGTGTCGTGAATTGGAAATCAAAGCCGGTTTGTGAAACAGTTCCCTCGCGGGCCTGCGGCAGGTCTGCCGGGCAGCATCGCCGCGGCCGGTCATGCATCGGCCTTTATCAGCGCGATCGCCGGCTTGCCCAGCGCCTCCAGCGCGCCGTTGACGGCCTCCAGGTAGGTTTCCTCCACATCCTCCGGGCTGCCGATCAGCGGCAGCGCCGCCGGATTGCCCCCGGAATCCAGGAACAGCGTGGTGGGCGTGTACATCAGCCGCGCCATCAGCGACGTGAAATCTCCGTCGCCCCGGGTCAGCGTCACGCCCTCGAAGCCCACCTCCTGCAAAAATCGCCTCACCTCGTCCTCAGCCAGATAGGCGTCCAGGCACACGGCGATCAGCCGCACATTTTCCGGCAGCGCCTTCCCGAAGGCCGCCAGCTCCGGCATCTCCTGGATGCAGGGCGGGCAGGTCACGGACCAGATGTTGATCACCGTCAGGTCCAC
>CACYWI010000001.1 GCA_902778045.1 uncultured Eubacteriales bacterium | reverse complement strand
AAGGGCTCCGTTCCGCCATACCCATTAAAAGACGGCGGTCTGCTTTTTATAAAACAGACCGCCGTCTCGTTATTGGTTACCGGTTCTCCCAGGCGTGGAAGGCCTGCTTGTTGATATCCAGCAGGTGGGCCTTGCGGCCGGAGAAGGTCTTCTCCATGATCTTGTAGATCATCTCCACCGGCACCACGGGCGCCACGCTCACCAGCGCGCCAAGCATCACCGTATTGGCCGTGCGAGCGTTGCCCAGCTTCATGGCGATATCATTGGCGGGCACGTAGTACACGTTGATGTCGTCCCGGGTGGCCTTTTGCTCGATCAGGGAGCTGTTGACAAACAGGTTCCCGCCGGGCTTCACCAGCGATTCAAACTTGATCAGGGACGGCAGGTTCATGACCACCACGTTGTCCGCCTCGTAGATCAGCGGGCAGCTGACGGGCTTTTCCGGGCTGATGACCACGGTGCAGTTGGCCGTGCCGCCGCGCATCTCCGGGCCGTAGGAGGGCAGCCAGGTGGCATTCATATCGGCGTACATGGCCGCGTAGGTCAGCATCTGGCCCATGGTCAGTACGCCCTGGCCGCCGGAGCCGGCGAAAAACAGCTTGTTGACCGCCATTGTCACTCCGCCTCCTTCCCGGTATCCTTGTACACGCCCAGCGGATAGTAGGCCGCGACCTCTTCCCGCATGCGCTTCATGGCCTCGGGCGGGGTCAGGCCCCAGTTGGTCGGGCAGGTGGAAAGCAGCTCCACAAAGGTGAAGCCCTTTCCGGCCAGCTGGTACTCAAAGGCCTTGCGGACCGCCTTCTTGGCGGCGCGGATGTGGGCCGGGGAATCCAGGGACACGCGCTCGATGTAGTCCGGGCCGTCCAGCGTAGCCAGCAGCTCGCAGATCTTCAGCGGCATGCCCGCCTGCTCGCGGGTACGGCCGTCCACCGACGTGGTGGAGCGCTGGCCGATCAGCGTGGTCGGCGCCATCTGGCCGCCGGTCATGCCATAGATGCCGTTGTTGATGAAGAAGGTCGTGAACTTCTCTCCCCTCGCCGCGGCGTGGACGATCTCGCCCATGCCGATGGAGGCCAGGTCGCCGTCGCCCTGATAGGTGAAAACGACCCTTTCCGGGTGGACCCTGCGGATGCCGGAGGCCACCGCCGGGGCGCGGCCATGGGCGGCCTCGCACATATCCACGTTCATGAACTGGTGCGCCACGACGCTGCAGCCGATAGGCGCGACGCCGATGGTCTTGCCCAGCAGGCCCATTTCATCCAGCGTCTCCATGATGATGCGGTGTGCGACGCCGTGGGTGCAGCCGGGACAATAGCTGGTGCTGACGGGCAGCATGCCTTTTGTATATCTTCTTGGTCTTTTCCACGACCTCCAGCGAGGTGGGCAGCATGCCGCCCACGCGGTGGATCAGCCGCACGGGCACGCGGCCCTTCACGCCCAGGTTGATGTCCTGGAGCATCTGGCCCATGCTCAGCTCCACGGAGATCACGGCCTTCGTGGTATTGAAGTCGATGCCGTCGAACGCCTTGTAGGGATAGGGCCACAGGCTGATGGGCCGGATCATTCCGGCCTTGATGCCCTGGGCCTCGAGCATCTCCATGGCCTCGCGGGCCAGGCGCGCCATCGTGCCGAAGGCCACGAACACGACCTCGGCCCCCTCCAGGTTTTCGCACTCCACGCGCTCGAGCTCTTTTTCCATCTCGGCGTACTTCTCGTACAGGTGCTCCACGTGGGCCTCCAGCACCTCGGGCTGCAGGCGCAGGCTCTTGACCACACTGCGCTCGCCCTTTTCGCTGCCGGAGATAGCCCAGGGCTTGGCGGCGGGGATCTCTTCGCTGGTGAAGGCGTGTCTGGGCTCGGGCAGCACCACGGGCTCCATCATCTGGCCCATCAGACCGTCGGCCAGCACCATCACCGGGTTGCGGTACTTGTCCGCGATGCCGGGGGCTTCGTACAGAATGTCCACGGCCTCCTGGATGCTCGCCGGCGCGAACACGGGGATGCGATAGTCGCCGTTGCCGCCGCCGCGGGTCACCTGGTTATAGTCGGCCTGGCCGGGCTGGATCGAGCCGATGCCGGGGCCGCCGCGGGATACGTTCAGCAGGGTCACCGGCACCTCCGCGCCGCACAGGAAGCTCATGCCCTCCTGCATCAGCGCGATGCCCGGAGAAGAGGAAGAAATAAAGCCGTTGCCGCCGGCGGCGCCGCAGCCGTAGGCCATGTTGATGGCGCCCAACTCGCTCTCCGCCTGCAGGAATTTGCCGCCCCGCTTGGGCAGCTCGCGGCTCATGAATTCGGGGATTTCGCTCTGGGGGGTAATCGGATAGCCGAAGTAGAAGCGCACGCCGCCGCGGATGACGGCCTCGGCAAAGGCCTCGTTGCCCTTCATCAATACCTTTTCGCTCATGCTTCACCCTCCTCCAGCTGATAGATCTCGATCGCGCAGTCGGGACAGACCGTCGCGCAGCTCTGGCAGCCGATGCAGCTTTCCTGATCGGTGATCATCGCCGGGCAATAGCCCTTCGCGTTGACCTGGGTATCCATTGCGATGATCTGCTTCGGGCAGAAGCTGCGGCAAAGCTCGCAGCCCTTGCAGCGCTCCCGGTCAAATATGACCTTGAACCTCTTTGCCATTCTCTCTGGCCTCCCTTGTTGTCCTGTCGCCTGTCTCCAGGCACGCGCCGGACATATGCCCGGTGCGATATGCTAAGATCCTTCGCCTCGCTCAGGATGGCATTCTCCGCTTCGCTGTCATCCTGAGCGAAGCGAAGGATCTGTAGTATAACGGTTTATTTGTCGATCCAGCTGGGCCGCATGTACAGGCCCAGGGGCATCGGATGCTCGCAGACATCCTCGATTTCATTCAGTGGCACCAGCCCCTCCGGATAGCAGTCGCACCATATGAACAGGCCGGTCTCCCGGCACAGCGCCTCGCCCAGCGCGCGGCCCCTGCGGATGCAGGCGGCGTCGGTCTCGCGCAGCAGGTGGCAGTTGTCGATGATGCCGTCGATCCTCCTGCCGGTCTTGATCTCGATGGCGCGCAGGTGCTCCATGGCCCCTTCCACGTCCCGGGTCTCCGGGCGGTTGGCGTTCACGACGATCAGGAAAAGCGCGTCCTGCTCTCCCAGGTACTTGCCGAACTGGTTCAGCACCAGGGCCCCGGTATCGTTGCCGCCCACGTCGATGATCACCCGGCAATCCCTGTCCTCCAGCGGCGCTCGGATGTTCGCGCCCAGGGCGGGCAGCTCGGCCGTGATCTCGTGCTCATAGGCGTTGCCGTAAACCGAAACGCCCGCCTGCTCCAGCAGCGCCTTGCGCTCCCGGGAACGGAAGTAGGGGTTGGCAATGTCCAGGTCGATCAGCGCCAGGCGCTTGTAGGGGCCGTAGCCCAAACGGGCCAGTCGCAAGGCCAGGCTGACGCAGAATTCCGTCTTGCCGCTGCCGTAGTGGCCGGTGACCACCATGATCCTGCGGTCCGGCGCGCGCAGGCCGCCAAACTCCGACATTCGCAGCGCCCTCCTTCGGTGGAACATGCATTATGATAAATCTATCAGGTCCGTTGGCGCTTGTCAAGTAAGAAATACCGTCAAAACCCGAACATTGACACCGGTTTTGTTAAGATCATTCGTCTACCTCGCCTGTTGCGCCTGTTGTAATTAAAAATTAACGCCGCACCCCTTTGACAAGTCCGGCGGGCGGTGATAGAATAACTGCAATCGAATATTCACCAAAGGCAATGACGAAGACGGCGGAGCGTCGCTGTGTACAGAGAATCGGCCACATGCTGGAAGGCCGGTCACGGCAAACTCGATCGCCCATCACTTCCGAGCCGGAAGCCCGAAACGACTTTGTTCGGAGTAGACGCTTCCCGTGAAAGCTGCGTAAAGGCTTAGGGCTTGATGGAGCCTGAAGTGGCACGGCAACGTGCAATTTGAGTGGTACCGCGGGTTGATTGAAACTCGTCTCAAACGATGCGATAGCATTTTGAGACGGGTTTTTTTGTGGCAGTACCCCACACGGCTCACTTCTGGTGTTGATGTGTTCGATTGACCCCCGGTATGACGAACAAAGGAGGATGAAACCCAATGAACGCGACTGAAATGACCGGCATGCTGTACGAGGTCGGAACCCGAATCAAGGCCCTGCGCGAGATCGCGGGCTACTCGGTGGTCTACATGGCCGACCAGATCGGCATCGACGTGGAAACCTATATGATGTATGAGGCGGGCAAGGCCGACCTGCCCTTTACCTTCATACACAACTGCGCCCGCATCTTTGGCGTGGACATCACAGACCTCGTCGAGGGTCGCAGCGCAAACCTGCGCTCCTACACCGTGACCCGCAGTGGCGAGGCCACGGTCACCGCACGCGAGGAGGGCATTGAGATCGGCAACCTGGCCCCGCTGTTCAGCGGCAAGATCGGCGAGCCCTTCTGGGTGACCTACAGCTACTCCGAGGAGCTTCAGAACCAGCCCATACACACTCATTCCCACCCCGGCCAGGAATTCGACCTGATCCTGTCCGGCGAGCTTCTGGTGCGCGTGGGCGACCATGTGGAGCACCTCAGGGAGGGCGACTGCATCTACTACAACTCCTCCACCCCCCACGGTGAAATCGCCACCGGCGGCAGGGACTGCACCTTCGTGGCCGTGGTCATGCCCGGCGAGGCGACCGAGCAGGACAAGCTGGTCGAGGCCGTCATGCCTGTGCGCCTGCCGAAGCAACACATGGTGTATGATGAATTCGTGGATCTGGACGAGGACGGCGAGGGCCACCTGTTGCACATCGACTTCCCTGGCCGCGAGAATTTCAATTTCGCCTTCGACATCGTGGACCGTCTGGCCGAGCGCAGCCCGGACAAGCTGGCCATGCTGCACGTGGACCGGAACATGAACGAGAAGCGCTTCACCTTCGAGGACATCAGCCGCCAGTCCAACCGCGCCGCCAATTACTTCAAGGCCCTGGGCATCAAGAAGGGCGACCGGGTGATGCTGGTGCTGCGCCGCAACTGGCAGTTCTGGGTGGTGATGATGGCGCTGCACAAGCTGGGCGCGGTGGCCATACCCGCCACGGACCAGCTGCTGAAGAAGGATTACGAATACCGCTTTGAGACGGCGGGCGTCACCGCCATCTGCATGACCCACGACGGTGAAGGCGCCTCCCACGCCGAGGAAGCCTTTGAGACCTGTCCCTACGTCGCCACCCGCATCATGTGCGGCGGCAAGCGGGAGGGCTGGCACGATTTTGACGAAGAATTCCTGCGCTATCGCTCCGCCTTCCCCCGCACCGAGGATGCCCCCAAGGGCACCGACCCGATGGTCATGTTCTTCTCCTCGGGCACCACGGGCTATCCGAAGCTGGCCATGCACAATCACCAGTACCCGCTGGGCCACTTCATCACCGCCCACTACTGGCACTGTGTGGAGCCGGATGGCCTGCACCTGACCATCTCCGACACCGGCTGGGGCAAGGCCCTGTGGGGCAAGCTGTACGGGCAATGGATGAACGAATGCGCCGTGTTCGTGTACGACTTCGACCGCTTCAATGCCCACGACATCCTGCCGATGTTCGCCAAGTACAACATCACCACCTTCTGCGCGCCGCCCACCATGTACCGCTTCCTGATCCGCGAGGACATCTCGAAGTACGACCTGAGCAGCATCAAGTGCGCCTGCACCGCCGGCGAAGCCCTGAACCCCGAGGTATTCAACCTGTTCAAGAAGACCACCGGCCTGTCCATCATGGAGGCTTTCGGCCAGACCGAGACCACGCTGGTGCTGGGCAACTTCGCGGGCACCACACCGAAGGTGGGCAGCATGGGCAAGCCCAGCCCGCTGTTCGACGTGGACCTGGTGGATCCGGACGGCAACCCGGTGAAGGTCGGCGAGCCCGGCGAGATCGTCATCCGCACCGACAAGGATATCCCCTGCGGCCTGTTTGCCGGCTACTACGGCAACGAGGAGGCCACGAACACGGTCTGGCACGACGGCTTGTACCACACCCGCGACATGGCCTGGCGGGATGAGGACGGCTATTTCTGGTACGTCAGCCGCACGGACGACGTGATCAAGTCCTCCGGCTACCGCATCGGGCCGTTCGAGATCGAAAGCGTCATCATGGAGCTGCCCTATGTGCTGGAGTGCGGCGTGTCCGCCGCGCCGGACGAGATCCGCGGCCAGGTGGTCAAGGCCTCCATCGTGCTCACCAAGGGCGTTGAGGGCACCGAGGAACTGAAGAAGGACATCCAGAACTACGTCAAGCAGCGCACCGCGCCGTACAAGTACCCCCGCATCGTGGTCTTCAGGGACGAGCTGCCCAAGACCATCAGCGGAAAGATCCAGCGCAACAAGCTCTAAGAGAGTGTGGAGTTTGGAGTGTGGAGTGAGGAGTTGGAGCAAGTGTTATTCGACGCAATGTCATTCACCCTGAAGGACGGGCGGGCGGCCGTGCTGCGCCTGCCTGAGCCGGAGGACGCGGAGGTCATGGTACAGTACCTGGCCGACACCGCCGCCGAGACGGAATTCGTGCTGCGCTACCCCGAGGAGTGCCATTGGACCGTGGAGCAGGAGCGCGAACTGCTGGCCGGCTTCAAGGACAATCCGAACAGCCTGATGCTCTGCTGCTTCGTGGATGGCAGGCTCGCCGGGAATTGCAACCTCCAATTCTTCACGCAGCTGAAATGGCGGCACAGGGCCTCCGTAGCCGTCGCGCTGTACAGGGATTTCTGGGGCCAGGGCATCGGCACGGCCATGTTCAGGGCCATGGAACAGGCCGCCAGGGCGCGCGGCGTGCGACAGCTGGAGCTGGAGTACATCGACGGCAACGCCCGAGGCAAGGCGCTGTACGAGAAAATGGGCTTTGTGAAGGTCGCCGAGCACCCGGACGCCGTGATGCTGAAGGGCGGGAGCTTTCGCAATATGGTCTACATGATGAAGGTGCTGTGATGCAGACGCTGAGAAGGGCCATCATGGCCTATGATCCCTGCGACGAACAGGAAGCCCGGGACAGGCAGGTCATGCTGTACGCCATCGACCGATTGCAGGACACGCTGACCCGCGACAACCCGATCGCCCACTTCACCGCGTCCTCGTGGATCGTTAACCCGCGGCGCGACAGAGTGCTGATGGCCTGGCACAATATCTATAAAAGCTGGGCCTGGACCGGCGGACACGCCGACGGTGAAAGCGACCTGCTGGCCGTGGCGCTCCGGGAGGCAATAGAGGAGACGGGCGTAGCGCACATCCGCCCCGTCCTCCCCTCGATCTTCTCCATCGAGGTGCTGCCGGTGAACAGCCACGTAAAGCGCGGGCAGTTCGTCGCGGCGCATCTTCACCTGAACGTCACCTACCTGCTGGAGGCGGACGACGCCCAGCCCCTGCGGCCCAAGCCGGACGAAAACAGCGCCGTGGACTGGCTGCCATTGGACGCCGCCGCCGAAAATAAGGAGGAGCCGTTCATGGCGGTGATCTACAGGAAGCTGAACGACAAGCTAAAAGGCATATAGAAAGATCCTTCGCTGCGCCCAGGATGACAAGCATTTCTATCAATTGTCATCCTGAGCGCAGCGAAGGATCTTCTTTTTGTTTTATCCCCGGTCTCTCCTACTCCGTCACCGCTTCCTTCGGCCTTGAGGACAGATCCATAAACCAGGTGTACTCGCCCTTCCAGCCCAGCTTGATCGTGCCCAGAGAGCCGTTTCTTTGCTTGGCGATAATCAGCTCCGCGATGTTCTTGTCCGGCGTCTCGGGGTCGTAGTAATCCTCTCTGTGCAGGAAGATGACCACGTCGGCATCCTGCTCGATGGCGCCGGATTCGCGGATATCGGACAGCAGCGGTCTGTGGTTGGCGCGGCCCGTGGGGGCGCGGGACAGCTGCTGCAGCGCGATCACAGGCACGCCCAGCTCCATGGCCAGGCCCTTCAGCGTGCGGGAGATCTGCGAGACCTCCTCCTGGCGGCTGCCATTTTTGCCGGTGGCCGTCATCAGCGACAGGTAGTCGATCATGATCAGGTCCAGCCCGTGCTCCAGCTTCAGCCTGCGGGCCTTGGAGCGCACCTCCGGCACGGTGATGCCGGGGGTACAGTCGATGTAGATGCTGGAGGGGCCGATGCTCACCAGGGCGTCGCACAGGCGCTCCCACTCGTCGTCGGCGATCACGCCGCGGCGCACCCGCTGCATGTCCACGCGGGCCTCCGTGCACAGCATGCGCATGGCCAGCTGCTCGGCGGGCATCTCCAGCGAGAACACCGCCGCCTTCTTGCCGGCGCGAATGGCCGCGTTCTCCACGAAGTTCATGCCGATGCTGGTCTTGCCCATGGCGGGACGCCCGGCCACCAGCACCAGCTCGCCCGGATGCAGGCCCGTCAGCATGTCGTCCAGCTCGGTATAGCCGGTGGGTACGCCCTCGACCTTGCCGTGGTTCTTCACCAGCTGCTCGATCTTTTCAAAGGTGCTGATCAGGACAGGCTGTATGGGCTGCAGCTCCTCGCCGCCCTTGCGCATCGTGATGTCGTAGATGGCCTTCTCCGCGCTCTCCAGGATCTCCTGATTCTCCTTCTGGCCGGCATAGCTGTCCTGCAGTATGCCTTCCGCGGCATTGATCAGGCGGCGCAGCGTGGCCTTTTCGTCCACGATGCGCATGTAGGCCTGTATGTTCGCCGCCGAGGGCACGCCCTGGGACAGCTCGATCAGATAGGCCGCGCCGCCCACGGCGTCCAGACGGCCGCGGCGTGTCAGCTCCGCATCCACGGTGACCAGGTCCACAGGCTGGGAATTGGCCAGTATGTCGACCATGGCGGCATAGATTTCCCGGTTGGCGGGATCGTAGAAGTCATCCGGGCGCAGGGATTCCACGGCCATCTGGGCCGCCTGGCGCGACCGGAGCATCGCGCCGAGCACGCTGCGCTCGGATTCCGGATGATTCGGCGGCGTCCGCACGGATTCCTGCTGGGGAATGTACTGCTCCATACTGTCTCCTGTGTAAAGATGAAATTACTTGCCCTGGATCTTCACGTTCACGATCATCCGCGTGGAAATGCCGGGATACAGCTTCAGCGTCACAAAGCTCTGGCCCGCCGACTTGATGGGCTCCTCCTGCTCCAGCTTGCGCTTGTCCACCTCGATGCCGTGCTGGGCCTTCAGGGCGTTGGCGATCTGGTCGTTGGTCACAGAGCCGTACAGCTTGCCGTTCTCGCCGCCCTTGACCTCCAGCTGTATCACCTTGCCCTTCAGCTCGCGGGCGCGCTGCTCGGCCTGCTGCTTGCGCACCTCCTCGCGGTGGCGGTCCGCGCCGCGCGCCTTCTCCAGAGAATTGAGGGCCTCCGCGGTGGCCTCCTTGGCCAGCTTCCTGGGCAGCAGATAGTTTCTGGCATAGCCGTCGGAGATCTCGAGGATCTGGTCCTTCTTGCCCGTGCCCTTGATGTCCTGAAGCAGTATTACCTTCATGTGAATGTGCCTCCTCTATTCGTCGAAATCATCGCGATCCGAATCCTCGTCCTGTCTTTTCTGGACCCATTGCCGTACCGCGCCGCGGGAACCGAACAGCGCGGACGCCACGCCGATATAGCACAGAAAGCTGCCGAATCCGCGGAAGATCAGCGCCGCGATGGAAAGCAGCACGATCATCACGCGCCGGCCGGACAGCCACCTGCCTCCGCGCAGCATGCGCCGGTCCAGCGCGCACAGGAACTGAACGGCGAATACGGCGCCTACGGACTGGCTGATGGTCAGATATACCGTCGTGCCGGAGGTATAGCCGGTGTTCATCAGGATCAGGCCAACCAGCCACAGCGCCAGCATGCCCACCGTCATCTGCGGGGGCAGGAACCAGCCGCTCATGCCCACGAAGCTTTCATTGGTCGCCATGCCGAGGCGCGCCATCGTCCAGCTGCCCCACAGCGCGGTCAGCATGCCCGACAGCAGCGCCCCGGACAGCAGCGCCCCGGGCAGCGTCTGGGCATAGGCCTGCTGCATCAGGTCCAACACGCCGTTCAGCTGGGCGCGGAAGGCGTCGACCGTCATCATCTCTATGCCGCGGCCCGCGCCGACCGCCAGCATCGAATTGACCCACTCCACCAGCGGCTGCAGCGTCGCGTCCGGCATGCGATCGTATTCCGCGCGCAGCAGGTTTACGAACTGAGCCACCATGCCGCTGCCAAAGGACGCGTAGGCGATCAGCATCGCGACCAGCAGCCCGCCCGCGTAGGCGATCACAGCCGTCTTCAGCTGGCTGAAGAAGGGCGCCTTCCTCTGCGTCTGCAGCAGCACGGGCACGGCCGGAAGCTGCGACGCCGTGACGACGATCAGCGCGACCTGTATACCCATCAGCCACATCCCACTGGCCAGCGTAGCGGCAAACAGAGCGCCCACCGGGATCCAGCCGGCGCGTGCCTTCAGCCTTGACGCCAGTATGCCGCCCAGCATCATAACCGGCACCAGCAGCGAAATCTGGAACACCGCCACGACCGGCAGCAGCGCGCCGACGATCAGCGCAAGCACCGTATCCCCGGCGATCCTGCCCGGCGAGATGGCTCTTTCCTGATTGAATTCCAAAGCATTGCCTCCGACTATAATGATACAGTATGTATTATAGCACGATATTCCGGCGGCTGCAACCGTTTCCTGCGCACGGAATTCAGGGTTATTCATGTTGCCATCCCGGATTTTGTATGCTATAATGAATTGTCAGTTTGACGCGCCGCGGCATCGTCCGCGGCGGCCAAAAAGGAGGTTGTGCCCATGCATTGCGTAAAGCAGATCACACAGGACATGTACTGGGTCGGCGGAAGCGATCGCCGTCTCGCGCTGTTTGAAAACGTCTACCCCATCCCGAATGGCGTCTCCTATAACGCCTATCTGGTGCTGGACGAGCAGACCGTGCTGTTCGACACCGTGGACAGGAGCGTCAGCGAGGTCTTCTTCGAGAACATCGACCACCTGCTTGCCGGCCGGAAGCTGGACATCCTGGTGGTCAACCACATGGAGCCGGATCACTGCGCCACCATGAGCGAGCTGGTGCTGCGCCACCCGGAGGTGAAGATCTATACCAACGCCAAGGCGCTGAACATGATCAGGAACTACTTCACCTTCGACATCGACAGCCGCATTACCGTGGTGAAGGAAGGCGATACCCTGAACACCGGCAGGCACTCCTTCGCCTTCGTGATGGCCCCGATGGTGCACTGGCCGGAGGTCATGGTGTCCTTCGACACCACCGAGGGGATACTGTTCTCCGCAGACGCCTTCGGCACCTTCGGCGCGCTGAACGGCAATATCTTCGCCGACGAGCTGAACTTCGAGGTCGAGTGCCTGGACGACGCCCGCCGCTATTACACCAACATCGTCGGCAAGTACGGCACCCAGGTGCAGGCGCTGCTGAAGAAGGCCGCAACCCTGGATATCAGGATGATCTGCCCCCTGCACGGCCCCGTATGGCGCAAGGACATCGGCTGGTTCGTCGACAAGTACCAGAATTGGAGCACCTACACCCCCGAGGACGAGGGCGTGATGATCGCCTACGCCTCCGTGTACGGCCATACCGAGAACGTGGCCAATATCATCGCCTCGAAGCTGGCCGACGCCGGCGTGCGCAATGTGAAGATGTACGATGTCTCCGTCACCCATCCCTCGGTGATCGTGTCCGAGGCGTTCCGGGTCAGCCACATCGTATTCGCCTCCACCACCTACAACGCGGGCATCTTCGTAAACATGGAGAACGCGCTGCATGACATCGTGGCCCACAACCTGCAGAACCGCACCATCGCCATCGTCGAAAACGGCAGCTGGGCCCCCACCTCGGGCGGCCTGATGCGCGAGCTGCTGGGCAGGCTGAAGAACACCACGATCCTGGAGCACGGCCTGACCATCAAATCCGCGCTGAAGGAAAGCCAGATGGCCGAGCTGGACGAGCTGGTGGCCGCCATCGTCGATACGCTGCCCAAGGCTGAGGTCGTTGAGCACACGGTCGCCCAGCCCGTCGAGCCCAACGCCATGTTCAAGCTGTCCTACGGCCTGTTCGTGCTGACGGCGAAGGACGGCGACAAGGACAACGGCTGCATCATCAACACCGCCGCACAGCTGACCGCTAACCCCAACCGCATCACCATCGCGGTGAACAAGGGCAACTACACCCACGACATGATCCTGAAGACGGGGCTGTTCAACGTGTCCGTGCTGACCAACGACGCGCCCTTTGACATCTTCAAGTACTACGGCTTCCAGAGCGGCCGCGACGTGGACAAGTTTCCCGGCAGCGGCTTCCCCCGCAGCCGCAACGGGCTGATCTTCATCACCGGCTGCACCAACGCCTTCCTGTCCGGCAAGGTAGTCGAGACCCACGATTACGGCACCCATACGCTGTTTGTGGCCGATGTGACCGAGGCCCAGGTGCTCTCCAGCGCGCCCTCCGTCACCTACGCCTATTACTTTGACCACATCAAGCCCAAGCCGCCGAAGCCCGCCGAGAAGAAGGTCGGCTGGGTCTGCAAGATCTGCGGCTATGTGTACGAGGGCGAGGTGCTGCCCGAGGACTTCGTCTGCCCGCTGTGCAAGCACGGCGCTGCGGATTTCGAGAAGCTGTAGGGGTCTCCCTGAAATGACGACGTCGGATTTCGCAAGAAATCCGACGTCGGTTTGCTTACGCGCATCATTATCGCTCTGCGATTGCCTCCGCGGCGCTGGTGCCCGCCAGCGCGCCGGTTGAAAAGGCGATCTGCAGGTTGAAGCCGCCGGTTTCGGCATCCACGTCGATCAGCTCGCCCGCGAAGTACAGCCCCTCCACCCGCTTGCTTTCCAGCGTCGACGGATTGATGTCCTTCACGCTGATGCCGCCGCGGGTCACGATGGCCTCTTCAAAGCCCCGCAGCCGCTTCGGGGTCAGCGGCACCGCCTTCAGCACCTTGAGCAGCGCCGCACGCTGTGCCGCCGTCACGCTGTTCACCGGCTGCGTCGGTGACAGCCCCGCCAGCTTCAAAAGCTGTTGCGCCAGGCTGTGGGGCGCCAGACCGTCGGCCACGGAGATCAGCTGCTTTCTGGACAGCTCGCCGAAATCCCGCAGCAGGCGGGCATCCAGTGTCTGCGGGTCCAGCGCCGGCTTCAGATCGATCTCAAGGCGCACGCCGGACAGGTCCGCCGGCAGCAGGCTGGACAGCGTCAGCGCCAGGGGGCCGGAGATGCCGAAATGGGTAAACAGCATCTCTCCCTGCTGGGCGTAGATCCGCTTTTCCTTCTTCGGCCCGGCGACATATGCGCTCAGCGCGACGTTCTTCAGCGACAGGCCGCTGAGGGTGCCTGGCCAGCTTTCCACCGTCTCGATGGGCACGAGCGCCGGCATGGGCTCGACGATCCCGTGGCCGCACGCCGCCGCCATGTCGTGGCCGTCGCCGGTGGAGCCTGTGGCCGGATAGCTGAGCCCGCCGGTGGCCAGTATCACGGCCTTCGCGCTCAGCGCCTCGCCGTCCCACAGCTGCACGCCTATGCAGCGTCCTTCACGCACGATCAGCGACCTGACCCGGGTGTTCAGGCGCACATCCACATTGGCGCGCTCCAGGGCACGGCGCAGCGCGGCGATGATGTCGCTGGACTTGTCGGATTGCGGGAACACACGGTTCCCCCGCTCCACCTTCAGCGGCACGCCCTCTCCCTCGATGAAATCCATCATGCCCTTGTTGTCAAGCCGAGCAAAGGCGGAATACAGGAAGCGCGGGTTCCTGAACACCGCCCGCTGGAACTGCGCCATTTCCGCGGCGTTGGTCAGGTTGCAGCGCCCCTTTCCGGTGATGAACAGCTTCTTTCCCAGCTTTTCGTTCCGCTCCAGCAGCACTACCCTCGCGCCGCCCTTTGACGCGGACAGCGCGGCCATCATACCAGCCGCGCCGCCGCCGATCACGATACAGTCCATGCTCATGTGATCCTTCCAAATCGATTATTCGGCAGATTTTGCAAGGTACACGTCGTACTTGCCCCAGATTTCCTCCATATCCTCGAAGTATTGGGAAACCTCGTGTCGCCTGCGCTGGCCCAGCGCCACGATCAGCGCGTTGATCAGCGACAGCGGCGCGGCGAAGGAATCCACGAAGGAGGACATATCGCTCTTGGCCATCAGGCAGGTATCCGCCGTGGCGTGCAGCGGCGACAGAGGCCCGTCGGTAATCGCGATCAGCGAAGCGCCGCGGGAACGGGCAAACTCCATCGCGTCGATGGAGCGCGCGGTGTAGCGCGGGAAGGACAGCCCGATCAGCAAATCGCCCTCGCTGATGCGCGACAGCTGCTCGAACACATCGCTGATGCCGCTGGTCACCACCCGCACGTTCGGGAAGATGAAGCGCAGGTAGTGGCCGAAGAACTCCGCGATCGGCGCGGAGGCCCGCAGGCCCAGCACATAGATGTTCCGGGCGGCGATGATCTTCTCGATGGCATCCTCAAAGGCGTTGATGTCCATCTCATCCAACGTGGAGCGTATGTTCTGGATATCTGCCTTCAGCACCTTGTTCAGCACCTGGGCGTGATCCATGTCAGAGGTCATTTCAAAGCGCTGCGACGCCGTAAGGCGATGGCGGATCAGCTCCTGCAGGGCCTTTTGCAGGTGGGGATAGCCGCTGTAGCCCAAGGCCGCCGCGAAGCGCACCACCGTGGATTCGGATACGCCCACGTACTCCCCCAGCTTGGAAGCGGTCATAAACACGACCTTGTCGTAATGGGTAACGATGCATTCCGCGATGCGCCGGTGACTTTTTGAAAGTTTTTTACCGCTGTGATTCAAACGCTGAATCAATTCCTGTGCGTTGTCCATCCGTTTGTATCCTCCAAAAAATCATTGAAATCGAAATGAATAATGCAATTATACACGATTATGCCCCATTTTGCAAGTCTGAACAGCATAAATTTGCATCAATCATGAATACTTCATCCAAATTTGACCTGTGCCAAACCAATTCTTTTGAATCATCATGAAATATATGATTGCAATTTCGGTTTTCATTCTATGCAGGTCCTATCGTCATACCGGGTTATCTTCCCGACGAAGCGCACATACATTAAGCGTGAAGTGCTGCGGGAGGTGAACGCATGATTCAATTCAAGGTGATCCGGGCGTCCAGGCTTCTGTTGGCGGTGGCGATACTGCTCCTAGCCGCGGTGCTGGGTCTGATCGGCGCCAGGGTGCTGGCGGGAAGGCAGCCCGCCCCGGTCAGCGGCTCGGCCAGCCTGGTGCAGGCCGCGGAGGAGGACGACGAGGCAAAGACCGCATTGGTCTTTGCCTCGTCTGACAGCGCCGACAGCCTTTTGCTCGATCCGGGTGAAGCGGATATCGAAATCGAGATCCTCGCTTCCGATACTGAAGCGCCTGCCGCCTCCCCGCGGGTATTGATCTATCACACTCACACCCATGAAGCCTACGAGCAGGTCGCCGAGGATCCCTATGACGCCCTGGAGGCATGGCGCACCGCTGACGCCGATCACAGCGTGGTGCGCGTGGGCGAGGCGCTTTCCGAAGCGCTGAGGGGCTACGGCTTCGAGGTGATCCACGACACCACCGACCACGAGGGCGACCAGCTGTCCACCGCCTATACCCGTTCCCTGAAAACCCTGGAAAGCTATGAGCAGCGCTTCGACCTGTATATCGATCTGCACCGCGACGCCTATGCCGATGGCGAGATCGATACCGTCGCCTCCCAAAGCGGCGAAGCGCTGGCGCCCCTCATGCTGCTGGTGGGCAACGGCAACGGCTTTGATGTAAAGCCCTGGTACGAGCAGAACTACGCCTTCGCGCGCGCCCTGGAGAAGCGCATCAATGCCATCGAGCCCGGCCTTTGCAAGCCAGTATTGGTCAAGGACGGCCGTTACAACCAGCACATCGGCGTATTTTCGACCCTGATCGAGGTCGGGCATAACCGGAACACGCTGGCGCAGGCCCTTGGATCGGTCCCGCCGCTCGCCAAGGCGCTGTATTCGCTGATGGTGGCCAACACCGACCCACAGCTTGAGCGCATGAAGGCGGAGCGCGCCGGCTTATAGCATCATTTGAAGCTGCTCCGGTCCGCTGGCGGCAATGCGCAGCCGCGCCTCATCCAGGAACCGCGCGTCCCCGCCGTCCAGCCATGCCTTCAGCGCCGGGACGGAATCCAGCAGCAGCGGCATGCGGTTGTGGATGGGCATGATCGGCTGGAGCGGCGGCTGGGTAAGCACCACGAATTCGGTGCTCTGACGTCCGATCCTGTACAAGCCCGCAAGGAAGAACATCGGCCTGTCTGTAAGGCCGATTTCATATTTCTGCCGGTCTCCCCCGCGCCATTCATAATAGTGAAAGGCGGGCAGTACACAGCGCTGGCCCGATTGTATGGCCCGGTACATCGGCTTCTCCCGGATCGTCTCCACGCGGGCATTGATCACCAGGCCTCCTTCCGGCCCTTCAAAGCCCCACCGCATCGGCTTCATGACGAAGCCCCTTCCGTCCCGAAGCAGCGCGGGAGCCACTGTCCCAGGGGTGATATCCGAAGCCCCTGCCATCGTGATCGTCCCCGCGCCGTGAACATCCAAACCCCATTCCTCCGCGATCGCTTCGGGCAGCTCGTCAAAATCCACATAATACCGGCCGCACATCGCTGGTTCCCCCCTATCTGTTACAGCATGGTAATACTATTGTTTGTCATTTGTCAAGTATATCCCTTGCATATTCTAACTCAATGTTGTATTATTACACCATAAGTACTTTTCACAAACCGAGGTGCGTTATGAGCAGGGTCACGCTGTATATCGCCGATATGGACAGCCAATTCGCTTCCCGTGTGCGCGGCGCGCTGGCCCGCAATCCCTCCATCGCTGTTACAGGCTGCGCGGAGGACGGCAAGCGTGCTCTTACGGAGATTCGCCGCCTGTCGCCGGATGTGCTCTTAACAGACCTTTCGCTGCCCGGGCTGGACGGCATCGCCCTGCTGCGGGAATCGCGGCGCCTGCCGCACCCGCCCGCCGTGATCGTGTGCACGCGCTTCTGTTCCGAGGCCAGCATGGAATGTTCCTGCCGATACGGTGCCTCCTTCTTCCTGTGCAAGCCCATCGATCCGGACGGCCTGCCTAACCTGATCCTGGAATGCAGGCGGAACGCGCAGCGCATCCCCGAGGCGCTTCAGGATGCGCGAGAAGAGGACGCTGCGCTGTCCCGACGGGCGGCCGTCGCCCGTGCGCTGTTGAACAGCCTGGGCATGCCCGCAAGGCTGATCGGCAGCGCCTGCGTGATCGAAGCCGTGACCCGCTTCCAGGGCGACCGGCTGTTGTTCCGCAACCTGTCCAACGGCCTGTATACCCGTCTGGCCGACAGCATGAGCAGCACCGTACCCCGCATCGAGCGCGCATTGCGCAGCGCCATCGCCGTGGCCTATGACCGCGGTACGCTGGACAGGCACTTTCCCAGGCGTCCCACCAACCGGCAATTCCTGGAATTCGTGCTGCGCGAGGTAGACGCCGCGCAGGCGGAGGCGCAATCCACATTGCTTTCCGTTTCCCACACAAAATTTTAAATATATATGGCGACATGTCAAATTATGTGTTATAATGGTTGAGAATATACAACCAACCTTTGGAGGTGCTTTCAGTGTCCAAGGCCAACAAGCAGGCGCAGTACAAGATCCTGTCCATCGATCCCTGGCTGCAGCCCTATTATAACGATATCTCCCTTCGCATGGAAAGGCATGCGCAGACCCGCAAGCAGCTGTTGGGCGACAAGGCGGATTTATCCTCCTTCGCCAACGGCTATCTGTACTACGGCATTTCCCGCACCGAGGACGGCTGGGTCTACCGCGAATGGGCACCAGGCGCCGACGCGCTGCACCTGATCGGCGATTTCAACAACTGGAACCGGGAATCCCACCCGCTCACCCGCCAGGCCGACGGCACCTGGGAGATCGTTCTGCCCGGCGCGGACGCGCTGAAGCATGGCCAGCTGGTAAAGGTCCAGGTCACAAAGGACGGCGTGCGCACGGACCACATTCCCGCCTACATCCGCCGCGTGGTGTGGGACGAGGAAAAGCGCCTGTTCAACGGCCAGATCTGGGCCCCGGAGCGCCCCTTCCCCTGGACGGACGGCGGCTACGGCAAGCGCAAGGTGACCCCACCCTACATCTATGAGGCCCACATCGGCATGGCCCAGGACAAGGAGGGCATCGGCACCTACCGCGAATTCGCCGATTTCAACCTGGATTACATCCACGACCTGGGCTACAACACGATCCAGCTGATGGCCATCCAGGAGCATCCCTACTACGCTTCCTTTGGCTACCAGGTCAGCAACTTCTTCGCCGCCTCCTCCAAGTACGGCGAACCGGAGGATCTGAAATACCTGATCAACAAGGCGCACGAGCTGGGCATGTTCGTGCTGCTGGATGTGGTACATTCCCACGCTTGCGCCAACGCGGACGAGGGCCTCAACGGCCTGGACGGCACGGATAACCAGTATTTCCTTTCCGGAGACCGAGGCTGGCACCCGGCGTGGAAGACCCGCCTGTTCGATTACGGCAAGCACGAGGTGCTGCACTTCCTGCTGTCCAACCTGAAGTTCTGGCTGGAGGAATACCACTTCGACGGCTTCCGCTTCGACGGCGTGACCAGCATGATCTACCAGGATCACGGCCTGGGCTCCAACTTCACCGACTATTCCCAGTACTTCGGCCTGAATACGAACGTGGATGCGCTGACCTACCTTCAGCTGGCCAACGAGCTGATCCACGCGGTGAATCCCTTCGCGCTGACCATCTGCGAGGAGATGAGCGGCATGCCTGGCATGTGCATCCCCATCCGCAACGGCGGCATAGGCTTCGACTACCGCCTGTCCATGGGCGTGCCGGACTTCTGGATCAAGCTGCTGAAGGAATACTCCGACGATCAGTGGGACATGTTCAAGATGTGGTATGAGCTGACCACCCGCCGCCCCCAGGAGAAGAACATCGGCTACTGCGAATCCCACGACCAGGCGCTGGTGGGCGACAAGACGCTGATCTTCCGCATGGCGGACGCCGAAATGTACACCGGCATGAACAAGTCGTTCCACTCCATCGCCATCGACCGGGCCATCGCGCTGCACAAGATGATCCGCTTCATCACGCTGACGCTGGCCAGCGACGGCTATCTGAACTTCATGGGCAACGAGTTTGGCCATCCCGAATGGATCGACTTCCCCAGAGAGGGCAACAACTGGAGCTACAAGTACGCCCGCAGGCAGTGGTCGCTGGTACAGAACGGTATGCTGAAGTACGAGTGGCTGGCCAACTTCGACAGGGCCATGCTGAAGTTCTCCCGGAAGTACCGTGTGCTCAGCAAGACGAACACGGTGAACCTGTGGATCGACCAGCCGGGCAAGATCATCGCGTTCTCCAAGGGCGACCTGGTGTACGTATTCAACTTCCACCCCACCTATTCCCCCACCAACTTCTTCCTGCCGGTGCATTCCGTGGGCGAGGGCAGCTACAAGGTGATCTTCTCCACGGACGACATCGACTTCGGCGGCATGGACCGCACCAGCAAGGATTACGTGTACAACACGCAGTTCACGGAGGGCCGCGGCCTGGGCTTTGAAATATACATCCCCTGCCGCACCGCCATCGTGTTCCGGAAGGTCGATTGACGCGAGAAAGATCCTTCACTGCGTTCAGGATGACAGCCGCCGCGCCGCGTTGTCATCCCGGGCAAAGCGAAGGATTTTCTTTTGCATTAGAACGGCGGGCCATATGGCCCGCCGTTCGTGTTCTGTGGCGTCGATTACTTCTTCTTGCCCTGGTTGGCAACGGCCTCCATCTTGGCCTTCAGCGCCTCCTGGTCGCCCAGGTAGTAGCTCTTGATGACCTTGAAGTCGTCGTCAAACTCATACACCAGCGGGGTGCCGGTGGGGATGTTCACGCCGATGATGTCGTCATCGGAGATATTGTCGAAGTACTTCACCAGCGCGCGCAGGCTGTTGCCGTGGGCGGCGATGATGACGCGCTTGCCGGCCTTCATCTCGGGCTTGATGACCTCGTTGAAGTAGGGCACGGCACGCTCGATGGTGGTCTCCAGGCTCTCATGGGCGGGCAGCAGGGCCTTGTCCACGTCGCGGTACATCGGCTGGTTCAGGGCCGAGCGCTCGTCGGAAGCCTCCAGGGCTGGCGGCTTGATGTTGAAGGAGCGGCGCCAGATCTTCACCTGGTCCTCGCCATACTTCTCGGCAGTCTCAGACTTGTTCAGGCCCTGCAGCGCGCCATAGTGGCGCTCGTTCAGCTTCCAGGACTTGACCACCGGCAGCCAGGCGCGGTCCATCTCGTCCAGGATGTGGTACAGTGTGTGGATCGCGCGCTTCAGGTAAGAGGTGTAGCAGACGTCGAAGTCATAACCCTCGGCCTTCAGCAGCTGGCCCGCGGCCTTGGCTTCCTCGTGGCCCTTTTCGCTGAGGTCCACGTCGGTCCAGCCGGTGAACAGGTTCAGCTTGTTCCACTCGCTTTCGCCGTGGCGAACCAAAACCAACTTCATCATGGGAATCTACCTCCAGTTCAGTGTAGGATTGGATCAGAAGTTCACGACCTGGGCGAAGTCCGCCGCCTTCAGGCTCGCGCCGCCGATCAGGCCGCCGTCGATCTCAGGCTGCGCCATCAGGCCCTTCACATTGGAGCCCTTCATGCTGCCGCCGTACTGGATGCGGATCTTCTCAGCCGCTTCGGTGCCGAACTTCTCAGCAATGGCCTTGCGGATCACGCCGATGGTCTCGTTCGCCTGCTCGTCGGTGGCGGTCAGGCCGGTGCCGATGGCCCACACGGGCTCGTAGGCGACCACGACGTTGTCCAGCTCCTCGGCGGTCAGGCCGTGCAGCGCCATCTGGGTCTGATAGGTGACGATCATGTCGGTGTAGCCCGCTTCACGCTCGTCCTTCATCTCGCCGACGCACACGATGGCCTTCAGGCCGGCCTTCACGGCCGCGACGGTGCGCAGGTTGACGGTCTTGTCGGTCTCGCCGAAGTACTGGCGGCGCTCGGAGTGGCCGATGATCACGTACTCACAGCCGGCGGCCTTCAGCATGTCGGCGGACAGCTCGCCGGTGTAGGCGCCGGAGGCCTTGAAGTGCACGTTCTGGGCGCCCAGCTTGATGTTGGTGCCGGCGATAACGGCCTTGACGGCGGCGAAGTTCACGGCAGGGGTGCAGACGACGACGTCGCACTTGGCATCCTTCACCAGGGGGATCAGCTCGGTGACCAGCTGGGCCGCCTCCTCGGGCGTCTTGTTCATCTTCCAGTTGCCGGCGATAATGGGCTTGCGCATGGGAATCTCCTCCTAACGATGGTGTTGTTCAGCAGACCGCGGGCTGGTGATACCGGCCCGCGGTGTAAAGATGGTCGCTGGTGATCAGGCCTTGTCCATCAGGCAGGCGACACCGGGCAGGACCTTACCCTCGAGGAACTCCAGGGAGGCACCGCCGCCGGTGGAGATGTGGCTCATCTTCGGGGCCAGGCCCATCTGGGTGACGGCAGCCGCGCTGTCGCCGCCGCCGATGATGGTGGTGGCGCCGGATTCCGCCATGGCGGTGGCGATGGCCAGGGTGCCCTTGGCGAACTCAGGCTTCTCGAACACGCCCATGGGGCCGTTCCAGACCACGGTCTTGGCAGCCTTCACGGCCTCGGAGAACAGCTCGATGGTCTTGGGGCCGATGTCCAGGCCCTGGAAGCCAGCGGGGATCTTGCCGGCCTCGACGGTCTTGATCTCGGTGGGATTGTCGAAATCGTTGGCGATCACGGTGTCCACGGGCAGCAGGAACTTCACGCCCTTGGCTTCCGCGGTCTTCATCATTTCCTTGGCCAGGTCGATGCGCTCCTCGTCCAGCAGGGAATCGCCGATCTCGCCGCCCATGGCCTTGGAGAACGTGTAGGCCATGCCGCCGCCGATGATCAGGGTGTCGACCTTCTCCAGCAGGTTGGTGATGACGCCGATCTTATCCTTGACCTTCGCGCCGCCCAGGATGGCCACGAACGGGCGGACCGGGTTTTCCACGGCGTTGCCCAGGAAGTTCAGCTCCTTGCCGATCAGATAGCCGGCCACGGCGGGCAGGTAATCGGCGACGCCGGCGGTGGAGGCGTGGGCGCGATGCACGGTGCCGAACGCGTCGGACACATACAGCTCGGCCATGGAAGCCAGCTCCTTGGCGAAGGCGGGATCGTTCTTCTCCTCCTCGGCGTGGAAGCGGACATTCTCCAGCATTACGGCCTTGCCGGGCTCGACCTCAGCCGCCAGCTTCTTAGCGTCGGGGCCGATGACATCCTTGGCCAGCTTCACTTCGAAGCCCAGCTTCTCGCTCAGCCTCTTGGCGACGGGCGCGAGGGAATACTTCATGTTGAACTCACCCTTGGGGCGGCCCAGGTGGGAGCACAGGATCACAGCCGCGCCGTTGTCCAGCAGATACTTGATCGTCGGCAGCGCCGCGTTGATGCGGGTCTCGTCGGTGATGTTCTTGTCCGCGTCCAGCGGCACGTTGAAGTCGCAGCGAACCAGAACCTTCTTGCCCTTAACCTGGACATCCTCGATGGTCATCTTATTCAGATTCATGATGAGTCACTCCTTCATCAAATTGATACCCATATTCTACCACACTCGGGGAAAAAATAAAAGGGATTTGGCGATTTGACCTCTATAAAATTTGCGTTGATTCCGCCAAATCCGCGGAATCGCCGCGAATGATAGGAAAACTCTTAACGATTCGGTGCTATACTTTTGCCTGTTGGGAGGGAATGCCATGAACAATGCGATCATCGAGGCGCGGGACGTGTGCTTTAAATACGAGGGCGCCGCGGCGCTCGCCGTGGACCACGTCAGCCTGAGCGTCGCCCGGGGCGAATTCGTCGCGGTGCTGGGGCGAAACGGCAGCGGCAAGTCCACCTTCGCCAAGCTCTTGAACGCGCTGCAGCTGCCCACCTCCGGAACGCTCGTGGTCAACGGCATCACGCCTGAAAGCGACGACGATTGCTATGAGGTGCGCAAGTCCTGTGGCATGGTGTTCCAGAACCCGGACAACCAGATCGTCACCACCATCGTGGAGGAGGATTGCGCCTTCGGCCTGGAGAACCTGGGCACACCGCCCGCCGAGATCCGCGCCCGCGTGGACGAGGCGCTGCACAGCGTGGGCATGAGCGAATACGCCCAGGCCTCCCCCTCCATGCTGTCCGGCGGCCAGAAGCAGCGGGTGGCCGTGGCCGGCGTGCTGGCTATGCGGCCCAAGATCATCGTGTTCGACGAATCCACCGCCATGCTGGACCCCATCGGCCGCCGCGACGTGTTCGCGCTGGCCCGCCGACTGAACATCGAGGAGGGCATCACCGTGGTGTGGATCACCCACTTCATGGAGGAGGCCGCCCTGGCCGACCGCCTGCTGGTGATGGACAAGGGCCGCGTGGCCCTGGAGGGCACGCCCCGGGAGGTTTTCGCCCAGACAGAAAGAGTCCTATCCCTGGGCCTGGACGTTCCGGAGATGATGAAGCTGGCCCATATGCTGCGCGAGCGGGGGCTCTCGCTGCCCGAGGGCCTGATGACCGTCAATGAGATGGCCGTGGAGCTGTGCCGCCGAAGGACAGGCGCCGTGGCCGCGCGGCCCGCCCCGCGCGCCGAAGGGCAAGCGCCCGCCGCGGAGGGACGCCGCGTGATCGACGTCAGGTGCCTGACCCACGTGTACATGCCGGGCACGCCCTTTGAGTCGAAGGCTCTGGACAACGTGAGCCTGCACGTGCCCGAGGGCGAATTCATCGGCATCATCGGCCACACCGGCAGCGGCAAGAGCACGCTGATCTCCCACCTGAACGGGCTGGAGCGCTCCGAGAGCGGCGTGGTGTTCGTCAACGACATCGACCTCGGCGCGAAGGACACCGACCTGATCGCCATTCGACACGCGGTGGGCCTAGTGTTCCAGTACCCCGAGTACCAGCTGTTCGAGGAGACCGTGGCCAAGGACGTTGCCTTCGGGCCGTCGAACCTTGGCCTCGACGCCGATGAGATCGACCGGCGGGTGCGCAAGGCCCTGGCGCAGGTCGGTCTGGACTATGAAGAAGTGGCGGAAAAATCGCCCTTCGAGCTTTCCGGCGGCCAGAAGCGCCGCGTGGCCATCGCCGGCGTGCTGGCCATGCAGCCCGGCATACTGATCCTGGACGAGCCCGCCGCGGGCCTCGACCCCGCCGGACGCCGGGACATGCTGGACCTGATCCGCGGCATCCACGATTCCGGCGTCACCGTGGTGATGGTTTCCCACTCCATGGACGACGTCGGCCGCTGCTGCGACCGGCTGTTCGTGCTGAGCCGGGGGCGGATCGCCTATACCGGCACACCCGGCGAGGTCTTCCTGCACGACCAGAGGCTTCACGACATCGGCCTGGACGTGCCGGAGTGCGCCAAGCTGGCCCGCCGGCTGCGGGAAGCGGGCTTTGACATGCCCGAGGGCATCTACCGGACCGAGGACGTGGCCGAAGCGATCCTCGCCAATCTGAACGCGGGAAGTGATGACAAATGCTGAAGAACATGACGCTGGGACAGTATTTCCCCGGCGAATCCTTCATCCATAAGCTCGACCCGCGCACCAAGCTGCTGGCCACCGTGGCGCTGATCGCCATCGTATTCGTCGCGCAGGGCTTCGCGGGCTTCATCGCCATCGCCGCCTTCGTGCTGCTGGCCGCGGCCTCCACGGGCATCCACCTGAAGTTCCTGTTCCGCGGGCTGAAGCCGATCATGTTCATCGTGATCTTCACCTTCGTGCTGAACCTGTTCTTCCAGACCGGCGGCAATGAGCTTGTGCGCCTGTGGGTACTGCGCATCACCGACGACGGCCTGCGCATGGCCGGCTTCATGGCGGTGCGGCTGATCCTGCTGGTGGTCTGTTCGCAGCTGCTGACGCTGACTACCTCGCCCATATCGCTGACAGACGGGCTGGAATCGCTGTTCCGGCCGCTGGAGGTGCTGCACTTCCCGGCCCACGAGATCGCGATGATGATGTCCATCGCGCTGCGCTTCATCCCCACGCTGATGGACGAGGCCGACAAGATCATGAAGGCCCAGAAGGCCCGCGGCGCGAACTTCGAGACCGGCAGCATCCTGGCGCGTGCCAAGGCGATGGTGCCGCTGCTGGTGCCGCTGTTCGTCGGCGCGTTCCGCCGGGCCGAGGAGCTGGCCCTGGCCATGGACGCCCGATGCTATCGCGGCGGCGCGGGCAGGACCCGCATGAAGCAGCTGAAGTACGGCGTGAACGACCTGTTGGCCGGTCTGGCGCTGCTGGCGCTGCTGGCAATGGTGATCGTGCTGAACATCGTACACGCGTTTTAGTCAGCCATGAACAGGATACACATGATCGTCGAGTACGACGGCACCAACTACGCCGGCTGGCAGCGCCAGGCCAACGCCCTGGCCGTGCAGCAGGTGATCGAGGAGGCGCTGTCGAGGCTGACCGGCGCGCAGGTCACCATCCACGGGGCCAGCCGCACCGACGCCGGCGTGCACGCGCTGGGCCAGTCCTTTCACTTCGATACCGAAAGCCGCATCCCCGGGGAAAAGTTCAGCTACGCGCTGAACACGCTGCTGCCCCCGGACATACGCATCCGCGCGTCGCGGGTGGCGGAGCCGGACTTTCATGCCCGCTTTTCCACGAAGGGAAAGCGCTATCGCTATCTGTTCTACGATGACAGGCACGCCGGGGCGCTGAACCGCCTGACCCACGCCCACAGTATCTACCCG
The DNA here is from genome assembly GCA_902778045.1 of uncultured Eubacteriales bacterium. GTDB lineage: Bacteria > Bacillota > Clostridia > Christensenellales > Aristaeellaceae > UBA2862. Next base: position 6,295 of record CACYWI010000001.1, on the reverse strand, counting down.
CTGGACGACAGGCTGATGCAGGCCGAGGCAAACGCGCTGGTCGGCACCCATGATTTTGCCGCCTTCGCGGCCAGCGGCTCGGTGGTCAAGGATACCGTGCGCACGATCTGGCGGGCCGACGTGACCCGGCAGGGCCACGACGTACAGCTGATCGTGGAGGGCAACGGCTTTCTGTACAACATGGTGCGCATCATCGCGGGCACGCTGCGGGACATCGGCTCCGGCAAGCTGGCCCCCGGCGCGCTGCGCAGGGCCATCGAAACCGGCGACCGGCTGGACCTGGGCGTCACGGCGCCGGCCCACGGGCTGACGCTGATGGAAGTGTTCTACAAGGACAAGGAGTAATGGGACATGACGATCACCAACGCCATGCGGCTGCTGAAGCAGGCGGGCATTGAATACGACACCTCGGAGTACGAGGTGGATGAGAGCGACCTCAGCGGCGTGCATGCGGCCGCGATGCTGGGCATCGACCCGGACTGCATGTTCAAGACCCTGGTCACCCGCGGCGCGGGCAAGAGCCTGTACGTGTTCCTGATCCCGGTGGCCGAGGAGCTGGACCTGAAGAAATGCGCCGCCGCGGCTGGCGAGAAGAAGGTGGAGATGATCCACGTGAAGGAGCTGCCCGTACTCACCGGCTACATCCGCGGGGGCTGCTCCCCCATCGGCATGAAGAAGAAGTACCCGACCTTCATCGACGAGGTCGCCACGCTGTTCGACCGCATCTATGTGAGCGCCGGCCAGCGGGGCCAACAGCTGATCCTGGACCCGGAGGATCTGCGCGCCTTCACCGAGGCGGAGTTCGCGGACCTGACGCGGCGGTAAGCCCGCGCCATGCCAAAGCCCATCCGTTCGTGTTGAATGGATGGGCTTTGGCATAGCGTCTATCCGATCTCCTTCGCCAGGCTGCCCTCCGGTTCCACACCGGAAATCTGCCGGATCTGCGTGAATATCTCGCGGCGCTGCTTTTTGCTGTAGATACCCGCGTTCATGTGATAGCGCTTGTTCTCGCTGGTGATCAGCGCCACCTCGTGCACCGGGAACAGCTTGCTCTTGTCGCCGCCCTGGCTCTGGTCGATGGGCTCGTAACCCAGGTCCTCCACATAGCCGTACTGGACCAGCTTCTTCAGATCCAGCGTCTTGTCCACGAACCTCAGATCCAGCTCGCCCTGGCGGAACAGGAACATCGCCCGGGGCTGACCCTCCCTGGGCCGCATGTTGGCCGGAAAGGCGACCCGCAGCTTCGTACCGGCAATGACCACCTTCGCCCGGGCATAGTACCAGGTGTAGCACGCCGCCATGGCCAGAATGATGTAGGAGAAGAAGGAGAAGCCGGTCATCATGTCGTTGACGCCCTGGATCTGCCGGATCACCGTATAGGCGGCGTCCGCCAGACTCAGCAGCGCCAGCACGTACAGCACGATGTACCCGGCGCAATAGGGACGATAGCGCTTCATAGCTTGCCTCCCACAGCGTTTTTTACGGTGAAGAACCAGACATCGTTCACGCCCAGCTCGGCCTCGAAGGTCACCCGGCCGTCCTCGCACGCGAACGGCCAGGCTTCCTCGACCACCTCGCTTTCCCGGCGGATGCGCTCCACCTCGGTGCGGTTCAGCGACACGGGGCTGCCCATTTCCTGCCAGATGCTCAGCGGGTTGCCGTGATCCTCGTCGACGCGGCGCAGCGTGAGATCGGTGGGCCTGCCGTCCAGCTCCAGCGCCACGCGCACCCGCTCCCTGGGCAGTGCCTCGTTCTTCATGCGCTGCCGGAACAGCAGCACCTGGACGTCACCGCCCTTTCGGAACGCGGCGATGCCGAATTCCCCGCTGGTGGCGTCCGGTCCCAGATCGATGCGCTCGTCGCCCGCGTCCGCCAGCATCTTCATCGCGTAATACACGGGCTTGGGGATGCCCTGCTGCGTCAGCATGCCGAAGCCGCCGTGGAACTCCTGGGCAAAGGGATGCAGCTCCTCGAAGATGTCCGAGAAGCACCATATGGACGAGCCGTCCATGGCGTCGCCCAACTCCAGCGCCATCTTCACGTCATAGGCGGCGACCTTCCGGGTGTCGTTGGTCCAGGCGGAGAATATGGCGTTCTCGTTCCATTCCGTGTAATAGAGGGGCATGTCCCCCGCCTGCGCGCGCACCGTGCGGGCGTTCTTTATGAACAGGTCGTTCGGCAGGTCCGTGGTCTCGGATTTATCCGGCATCAGCGCCCGCAGGCCCGCCAGGAAGGTCTTCTCCTCGGCCGTGGCCAGCCGCGCGCGCTGCTGCTCCGCCGACTGGCTCCAGTCGCCGCCGGGGTTTTCGGCCTCCATGTCGCCCTGGTCCTCCACGCCGCCCAGCGGGTCGCCGGCGTACTGGTGGGTGGTCACAAAGTCCACCGGCACGTCGTTCTGCCGGCAGAAGGCCAGGAACGACTTCACCCACTTGCTGTTGCTGGTGGCCGGGCCGCCCACGGGAATACCGGCATCCACAGCCTTGATGGCCCGGGCGGTCAGCGCGTACAGGTGGAAGTACTCCTCCCGCGTGCCGTTGAAGAACGCGCCCGGCAGGTCCGGCTCGTTCCAGACCTCAAAGAACCAGGTGCGAATCTCCTCCACGCCATAGCGGTGGATCAGGTAGCGCATGAACGCCTGGATATAGTCCACCCAGGCCGCGTCGTCCTTCGGCGGCACGATCTTGGGCCTGTAGAAGAAGAAGCCCTCCACGGGGCGGCCCTCCTCCCGCAGCGCCAGCCTTCCAGGCATGTACGAAAGCTCCACAAAGGGCTTCATCCCCGCCGCCAGCACATTGTCATAGGCCGCGCCGCAGGCGTTGAAGTTGTATTCGGTGAACTGCTCGGCCCCCGGCACCGGCATCTGCGCGGACAGGTCGGTGAAGGTGCGCATGTCGTCGTCCAGTATGCCGTGAAAGCGCACGCGCTGTATGCCCAGCGTGTCGTGGATGAACTTCAGCTGCCGGGCGTAATCCGCCCGCAACGCCAGCACCGCGTGGCCGGAGCCGACGCAGAACTGCCAATGCTTTTTGTGCGCGACGACAGGCGCGTCTCTGCGGATGATGTAATCCATATCATCTTCCCTCCTCGGTGATATCATAGCCAGTCCCGTTCATCGATCACGATGTCCCCGGGCCGGACCCTGTTCCAATCGAATTCCGACGCGAGCTCCCGGGGCGATACGGCCTCGGGCCTGTCGATCAGGCCGCAGCGCCAGGCCAGGTCGCCGACGACGGCCTCCGGGCTGTGCCGCTTTCGGATCTCGCCGATCTCCAGCGCGCGCTCCCGCTTGCTGAGGCGACGGCCTTCGGGCGACATCAGCATCGGCACATGACAGAAGGACGGCGCCTTCAGGCCGAGCGCCTCATACAGCCACAGCTGCACCGGCGTGGAGGACAGCAGGTCCCTCCCCCGCACCACCTCGGTGATGTCGGAGGCGGCGTCGTCCACCACCACGGCCAGCTGGTAGGCCGCCACGCCGTCGGAGCGCCGGACGATGAAATCGCCCCACTCCCTCGCAAGGTTCATGCGCTGCGGGCCCTGCAGGCCGTCACGAAAGGCGATCGTCCGGTCCGGCGCCATCACCCGCAGACAGCAGGGCCGGTCCATGGCCGCGCGCTGGGCGTCGGTCAGGCTGCGGCAGGTGCCCGCGTAGATGATCCTGCCGTCCGAGGCGTGCGGCGCGCTGGCGGCGTGCAGCTGGTCCCGGGTACAGTAGCAGGGGTACAGCAGCCCGCGGCGGTCCAGCGCGTCCAGCGCCGCCCGATAGGCCTCCTCCCTGCGGCTCTGGTCCTCGGCACGGCTGTCCCATCTGAGGCCCAGCCACAGCAGGTCGTCCATCAGCGCGTCTGTATAGGCCTGGCGGCTCCTGGCCGGGTCCAGGTCCTCTATGCGCAGCACCACCTCGCCGCCGGTCGACTTCGCGGACAGCCACGCCAGCAGCGCCGTGAACACATTGCCCAGGTGCATCCGCCCGCTGGGGCTGGGGGCAAATCTTCCCCGCGTCAAGGGCATCGCCCCTTTCTATTGGATCGTCGCGCTTACAGCCGGCGATTCTTCAGTCGGTTCATATCGGCCTCGATGGCCTTCTTGATCGCCTTCATCTCGTCGGTGGCGGCAGCCTCGTCATACAGCAGGTCGATCAGCTCGCCCTGCCGGCGGATCACCGTGTTCTTGATGGAGCCGGAGGGCTCCAGGCTGGCGGCCAACTGCTCGCGCCGGCTCTCCAGGCGCGCCTCCGCCTCCTTGCGCAGGCGCTCGGTCTCGGCCCTGAGCTCGGCCATCCTGGCGTTGATGCGCTCGGTGCGGTAGATCACGTCAGGATAGGCGTCCACAAAGCGGCGGTGGAAGTAGGACCGATCGCTGAGCAGCAGCCGCACCTCGCGGCTGATCTGCTCGGTGCTGTCCGCCTGACTGCTCTCGACGCCGGTCTTGACCAGCTTCAGCACAAAGTGCGTGACGACGTAATCCGCGGCGAACACCGCCAGCATCGCCCCGGCGGTGTACTGCCTGGCGGCGAGGCTGACCGCCCCGAACCAGCGCAGCAGCACGGGGTTGATCAGGTTCACGATGACCACACCGCCCAGGCCGAACAGCACCAGGTTGCCGATCCAGATCCGGCCATGCAGGTTCATGGGCTTCTGGCTGTAATCCCACCAGCGCGCGTGGTAGCGCTTCTCCATGAAGTAGCTGGCAAGGTATTCCACCGCGCCGCACAGGAAGAAGGACAGCGCGAATGTGGTGCCGTAGGCGGATTCAAACCGGGAGACGTCCCCCACGGCCAGCGTGATCAGCAGCGCGCCGGAGCCGTAGATCGGCAGTATCGGTCCGGTAAAGAAGCCTCGATTGATGAATCGGTGGAACTGTATGTATTTCAGCGTCACCTCGATGCACCAACCGAGGAAGGAATAGGCAAAGAACAGCAGGACCAGATCGGCGTATCGCCCCATGGAAACGACTCCTTTGTGTGAATCTAAAAAACGCTATGCTGTTGAAAGCATAGCATCTCGGCACTGTTCTGTCAAGTTCCGAAGGCACAACTAAATGAAATGCCGGGACAGTATCTCCGAAAACTCCCATTGCAGCGTGGAATCGTTGGATTCCAGCCAGAAGGCAAACATCTTGCGCTTCAGCGGCGCGCCGCCCCTGGATAGAGGCGCCAGCACCGTGCCCACGGCGGTCTCGGCGTCCGCGTCACAGGGATACCAGCCCACGCCGGCGGCGGCGTTCATGCAGGCCTCCTCCACGCTGTCCATGAACATAATGTCGCCCCGCACCGTCATAACGTCGCGCCAGTAGGCGGCTTCGTTCTCCCGCTGCTGGGGCGAGGCGACGATCAGGCACAGCGCGTCCTTCAGCGCCTCCAGCGTGGCGAAAGGCTCCAGTACCGCGGCGGCATCCTTGCGCAGCATGGCGTACAGCGGCTGGTCCCCCAGCTCATCGTTGATGAACTGGTCGGACAGCGCGCGGCGCTGGTCATTGATCACCATGTCCAATCGTCCCGCCATGACGCCCTGGAACAGGTCCTCGTGTACGCCGGAGGCCACCGACAGCTGAACGTTGGGATGGGAGGCCGTAAAATCGTGGATGGCCTCCTGAACGATGCGGCGGCTGAACCCGGTGAGCACGCCCACCCGCAGCTGGCGGTGCTCCTGCTTGCCGATGCGGCGCACCTCCCGCACGATGGAATCCATCTCCGCCACCTGGCGCTTGGCGCGCTGGTAGAACCACCGGCCCGCCGGGGTCATCTCAAAGCGACGGCCCTGCCGGTTCAGCAGGGTGACATTCAGCTCCTCCTCCAGGGTCCGGATCTGCTGGCTGATGGCGGATTGGGAGATGTGGCACGCAAACGCCGCCTCCGAAAAGCTGCCCCGCTCCACCACTGCGACATAGTATTGCATCTGCCGGTACATCGGCCCACCCCCCCTCGCGCTCGCGTTCACGCTATAATCCTATCAGATGCGTATGGAATTGTCAACCGTATTTGAAAGCACCGCCCATAGCCGGGCGGTGCTCGAAAGGTATGCGGTTGATATTACTTCTTCTGGGCCTCTTCCACCGCGACGGCCACGGCGACGGTAGCGCCGACCATCGGGTTGTTGCCCATGCCCAGGAAGCCCATCATTTCGACGTGGGCAGGCACGGAGGAGGAGCCGGCGAACTGGGCGTCGCTGTGCATGCGGCCCATGGTGTCGGTCATGCCATAGCTGGCGGGGCCGGCGGCCATGTTGTCGGGATGCAGCGTGCGGCCGGTGCCGCCGCCGGAGGCCACGGAGAAGTACTTCTTGCCGGCTTCCCA